>JBEKEP010000012.1:0-43105 GCA_050013775.1 Occallatibacter sp.
CCCGATGCGCCCTGGGACGGTTCCATCGCCAAGCTTCCACCCGCCGAGGTTTATGCCTTCCGCTTTCAAAGCCGCGTCGCCGCCGTCGTCAACGCCGATCGTGGCCGCGGCGAGCATGGCGTCCTTCCGTCCGCGACCGATTCCCTGCCCTACCTCACCGCCGAGATCGGCGGCGGCATCGAAGACACTTACCATCGCCGCCCCATCATCGCGCCCGACGACATCGCCGCCATGGTTCCCGTCATGCTCGGCTCCGGCGTCAATCTCTACGGCACCTATATGTTCCAGGGCGGAGAAAACCCCGACGGCCAACTCAGCACGTTGCAGGAATCGCAGGCAACTGGCTATCCCAACGATCTGCCCATCAAGTCCTACGATTTTCAGGGACCCCTCGGCGAGTTCGGCCAGGAGCGCGCATCGCTTCGCAAGCTGAAAGTCTTCGACTACTTCCTCAACGACTTCGGCGCCGATCTCGCGCCCATGTCCGTCCACGCTCCTGGCGCGCAGCCCCGCGACTCCGCGGATCTCTCAGTTCCGCGCGTTGCCGTGCGCGCGCATGGCGACTCCGGATTCATCTTCTTCAACAACTACGTGCGCGGGGCGCAAATGCCCGTGCGCCGCGCCGCGCAATTTCAGATTCACCTGCCCGGCCCCGCAGCGGCCGGCAAGCCCGGCGCGACACTCGCCATTCCGCGCCATCCCATCGATCTGCCCTCAGGCGCGTATTTCATCTGGCCGTTCAATCTACGTCTCGACGGCATTACGCTGCGCTACGCCTCGGCACAGCTTTTCACGCGCCTCGATAACGCGGGCATTCAAACGGTCTACTTTGAAGCCCTGCCCGGAATCGCGCCGGAATTCGCCTTCAATGCGGCAACCGTCCGCACTGCAAAGCCATCGAGTGGAACAGCCGTCACTGATTCCGGCGTCCTCTACGTCAACGGCATCGAACCCGGGCCCGACTCGTCCATCGATTTGGTTTCCTCCACGGGCGCCGCGCTGCGTCTAGTCGTGCTCACGGCCAGCGAAGCGGAAGACGCCTGGAAGGTGCGCATCGCCGGCAGCTATCATCTGCTCATCACAGCACAGGAATTTGTGACCGACCCCGACTCTAGTCCCGCGCGAATCGGTCTGCGTTCTCTCGGCGACCCGCACTTCGCATTCGCCATCACTCCGCCCGTAACCGCTCCGCTTCAGGCCAACGTGCCGCTCACTCCCGCCGCCGCCACGGATCGCACCGCCGCGTTCACCGCCGACGTTCCGCAATGGCATACGGCTTTGCAATCGACCGAGATCGACCCTGACGCCGAAGCACCTCCGGTGAAGACCGGCCCGCCGCAGGACTGGCGTCCGCGTGGCGTGGCGCAAGCGCCCGCCGCCGGTGACCTACCGCAGGCTGCGAAATGGTCGATCGCCGTTCCCTCCGGCGCTCTCAACGATCTCAGCGAGCTCTTCCTCGAAGTAAAGTACGAGGGCGACTTGGCGCGCCTCTCGGCCAATCACCGCCTTCTCGACGACGACTTCTACAACGGCAAGCCCTGGATGGTCGGCCTCGAACGTTTCCTCGCGCCCAACGGCTCCGGCAACTTCGATCTCAGCATCCTTCCCCTGCGCAAAGACGCGCCCGTGTACTTCGAGCTTCCCGCGCCCGTGCAGTTTGAGAAGAACGGCCAGATCGACAAGCTCGACAGCATCCGTCTGATTCCCGAGTACCAGCTTGTGATCACGACGGGCCACGAGTAACGATGGATGCGGAGATCATTTCCATGCCCGCAACTCGCGAAGACTTCTGCAAGCGTTCGCACTTCCAGTTGACAGGCCTCCGTACAAAAGCCATCGCGATGCGCTCGCACGTGATGCTGATCTGCGTTCTTGCATTGGCGGTTCTGACCCCTCGGCCCGCGTTCGCGCAGGAGTATGCCATCGGCGCCGACGTCTCCTTCCTCGCCAAGTGCGAGCAGGATGGCGTGGTCTTCAAGGAAAACGGCCAGCCCAAAGATGTCCTGGCGATTCTTCGCGAGCACCACTTCAACTGGATACGCCTGCGGACCTTCCACGACCCTGCTGCGGCGCCTGACAAACTGCCCAATGATCTCCCTTACACGCTGGCGCTGGCCCGTCGCGCCAAAGCCATGGGCTTCCACATTCTGCTCGATCTGCACTATTCCGACAGTTGGGCCGATCCCGCCAAGCAGCCCACGCCGGCAGCATGGGCCAAACTCAATCACAAGCAGCTCGTCAAACAGGTCTTCGCATACACCCGTGACACCATCGCCGCATTTGTCAAACAGGGCCTAACGCCCGACATGGTGCAGGTGGGCAACGAAATCACCAACGGCATGCTCTGGCCCGACGGCAAACTACCCGATCGCTGGGATCAGTTCGCCGACTTGCTTCAGGCGGGAATCCGCGGCGTCAAGGCGGGCAGCCGATCCGGTCCTCGGCCACGCATCATGATCCACATCGAACGCAGCGGCGACTACGATGCCGCCGTCGCCTTCTTCGACCAACTCCTCGCCCACAATCTGGATTTCGACGTCATCGGCCTCTCCTACTATCCGTACTGGCACGGCGATTTGCCCAGCATGCAAAACAATTTGCGCGAGCTCGCCTCGCGCTATCACCGTCCCATCATCGTGGTGGAGACAGCCTATAGCTGGACGCCGGGCCGCGCCGCTGGCAAGAGCCGCGATTTTCCTGAAACACCGCAGGGGCAGTTGGATTTCTTGCGTGCTTTGAATACCGCAGTCCGCTCGGTCCCCGATGGTTTCGGCCAGGGCGTCTTCTGGTGGGAGCCCGCCGCGGAAGGCGCTTTGCGCGGCCGCAGCTTCTTTGACAACGACGGCAACGTCCTCCCTGTGATCACGGCTTTCGACTCGCCGTAACAAGCGGAGCTAGCAGTGTTGGCGGAGCTAGACTGGAGACAGCAATGAGCGAGCAGCGCGGGATCGAAGAGCGCGTGGAAGAACGACGGGGAGATGAAATGTCCGTCATGAAGGAAATCGCGAAGATCAGGGTACTGATTGTCGACGACCACCCCATCATGCGTGTCGGCATCGCGGCCATCATCGATGCCACGCCCGATATGACCGTTGTCGCCCAGGCAGGCAGCGGCGAAGATGCCGTCGAGCTTTTCGAAAAGCATCTGCCCGACATTACCCTCATGGATCTGCGCCTGCCAGGAATCAGCGGTGTCGAGGCCATCCGCGTTGTCATGTCGCGCCATCGCAACGCCAAATTCGTTGTCCTTACCACCTACGAGGGCGACGAGGACATTCATCAGGCGCTCGAGGCTGGCGCGCGCAGTTACATCATCAAGGGTATGCCCCACGAAGCTCTGATCGGCGCCCTGCGGCGCGTTCATGCCGGCGGCCGTTTTCTGCCCCAGCCGGTCTCTCGCGCCCTCAACGCGCGCATTCCCAACTCCGATCTCAGCGCCCGCGAGCGCGAGGTGCTCGATCTCATCGTGCGCGGCAAAAGCAACAAGGAAATTGCCTCCGATCTCGGCATCACCGAGTCCACCGTCAAGTGCCACGTCAGCGTGATCCTCATGCGCCTGAACGTGGACGATCGCACCCAGGCAGTAGTGACCGCACTGCAGCGCGGCCTCGTTCACTTATAGGGACCGTTCAGCCCAGCACGAATCTCGGGTGCCCCATCCTTTCGCGCCCTTTGCGAAAGGGTGGGACAGCACGACCCTCAACCCACCTCCACCCACCCCCCGCAAACTCCGGGCGATGAACCACACACCACCAAACCACACAACCAATTGAAAACGCTTCCACTTAGCAAACAGAAACTCCTCCCCTCGCGCGTCGCACCAGCCCATCAAGAGAACCCCCGACCCGTACTGCACGCGTGCTAAAATCGCTGTCACTGGCGAACGCTGTCACGGGAAAGACCATGATCGATGCTGTAGTCGAGTACGGAACTACGCCCGACCTGACCGCGGACATGATTCGTGCGCAGCTCGACCTGGTTGTACGCGACGAGGTCTTTCGCACCAGCAAGCGCTCCGTAGCGTTTCTCAAATACGTCGTGGAGCAAACGCTGAACGGATCGGCCGATCTCATCAAGGAACGCACGATAGGGGTAGAGGTCTTCGCCAGAGATCCTTCCTACGACACCAACGTCGATCACATCGTGCGCACCGCGGCCACGGAGCTGCGAAAGCGCCTCGCCACTTATTACGTCGACGAAAAACATCGTGGCGAACTGCGCATGGGCCTGTTGCCGGGCTCCTACGTCCCGCGCTTCGCGCTTCCCGGCCAGGGGCGGCACGCCCTCATCGATCCTGAATCGGAAGCCGAGGCGATAGAGAACGGGCTTGAAACCCATAGCGCCCACATCCAATTCGGGCCGGTCCCCCTGGCTGGCAGCAAGACAACCGCAAAAGTGGCTACCCATCGGTGGCGTCGTTATTGGGTCCTCTCATTCGTTGCCGCTGCGTCGCTTGCGGTTGCGCTGGGATATAGCTGGATTCATCGATCCAATCCTGAGGATCTCTTTTGGAAGCCGGTTGTCGACACGCCGGGCCCAGTTCTTGTGGCCGTGGGAGATCACCCCAACGGTCCGCCCACTCTGCCCACCGCCGATGGAACCAGCAACACGGTCACCCCGGTTCCCAGCTCGGATTCGTCGCAGACCGTGCCTTTTGCTGACACCGTCACCATCGCCCGCGTAGTTGGCGCGCTCGAGGCCCGCAACAAGCAGGTCGTCATCCGCAGGGGCAGTGCCAGCTCCTTCTCCGATCTCCGCGAAGGCGCTGTGGTGCTCATCGGCGCCTTCAACAATGAATGGAGTCTCCGCCTCACCCGCCAGCTCCGTTACAGCCTGGCCATGGATCCGGACCAGCACCTCATTTACATTCGAGACGCAAGAAACCCGTCATCGCGCCTATGGAGCTGGGGCACCAATCAGCCGCGCGAGCCGGTCACCGGCGCCAACAGCCCCAAGTTGCAGGACTTCGCCCTCATCTCCCGTATCCGCGATTCGGAGACCGGCCACGTCGTGGTGGTCGTCGGCGGGCTCTATACCTACGGAACTGAAGCTGCCGGGGAGTTCCTCACCAACCCCGATCTCTTGCAGGCCATCGCCACCCAGGCGCGGCCCGGTGGAAGCAGTCAAAACTTGCAGATTATTCTGGGGACCACGGTCACCGACGGCACTCCGGGACCGCCCAGGGTGCTTGTTGTCTCCGCAGAGTAGCTCTGGCGGGGCATCCGCCGCTCCCCAAGTCCAACATCCATAACAAACATAAAATGAGCAAGATAATGCGATTCCTGACAGTCAGGGACGGTATCTGTCTATGCAAGGGTTAATTCGATTTACTAAAAACGCCGGGATTCACATATCAGTTCGTCCGTACGCGTCTGTCTACGGCGCGGCAACTCCGTTTCGGCCGAACTGAGCTTTGAAAAGATTCAGGAGGCGAACATGAGAGCTCTTGTCAGACTGTTAGGCAGTTTGGCAGTCATCGCCACGGTGTGCATCTGTGCACCGTGCGGGCTGCACGCGCAGGGATTAGGGAGCATCAACGGTACGGTGACTGACACCACAGGCGCAGTCGTCGGGGGCGCGGATGTCACGGCCACCCAGGTCTCGACAGGGATTTCCCAGAAGACCACTTCGGGCGGCCAAGGCAACTACGTATTTCCGGATTTGGCGCCTTCCTCCTACAACATCTCCGTCAGCCATGCTGGTTTTGAGCTGTATACGGAGAAGGATGTGCAGCTTCGCGCCGACGCTGCGGTTACGGTCAATATCGCGCTCAAGCCCGGCAAGGCCACCGAGACGGTAACCGTGACCGCCGAAAGCGCCCAGATCGACGTGACGACTGGCACCTTGTCGCAAGTCATCGGCACCTCGCAAGTAAGCGATCTGCCGCTGAATGGCCGCAATGCTTCCGCTCTCACGGAAGAGGTCGCAGGCGTCACAATCGCACCGGGAGGACAGGCAGACCAGGGTAACACCAAGACCTTCCCGTCAGCGGTCACCATTTCGGCCAACGGTACATTCGTCGGGCAAACCAACTACATGCTCGACGGCGGTAACAACGTGGACGAGTACACCAACGTCAACGAGCCGTTCCCAATGCCTGATGCGCTGCAGGAATTCAGCGTGGAGACCAGCAACTACAACGCGCAATACGGCCAGAATGCCGGTGGCGTGGTGAATATCATCACCAAAAGCGGAACCAACCAATATCACGGTGACGTGTTTGAATTTGTCCGCAACCGGGCCTTCAACGCCGCCAATCCCTTCACCTACAGCACCGCACTCAACGCGAAGGTCGTCGACCCGCTCCATCGCAACCAGTTTGGCGGCACGGTCGGCGGCCCGCTCGAGATTCCCCATCTCTTCCATAGCGACAAATCGTTCGGCTTCTTCGGTTATCAGCGGACGATCAATCACGCGGCCTCCACTGCCGGATCCTCCACGATCCTTCTGCCCACCATCGCCCAGACCGGCGCGAACTCGTCGGGCGCAGCGCCGGGAACCAACAATCTGGTTTTTGCCTCGTGCGTCATGGATCCTTTTGATCCGAACGGAACCACTTATATGGTTGCCGATCCGTCTTGTCCACAACAGCCCGCTGCGGTATATGCCAGCTCGCACACCTGGAAGCCCTCTGCTATGAGCTCGGTCACCAAGACCATGTTCGGCTATCTCCCGGCGTTATCCGCCACGGGCTCCGTTGCTCCGTTCTCACTCCCGAATAATTTCACTGAGGCGGAGATCACGGCGCGTGCCGATCAGGAGATTACGTCGAAAGACAAGATATTCGAGCGTTACTTCTCCGACGCGTTCATCCTGGCAGGCCTGGAAAACACCGCCAACATCCTCACACTGGCCAACGGAGCGTCGAACCACTATTACAACGCGCTGATCTCCGAAACGCACACCTTCAACGCGCACGTCGTCAACAACTTCATCATCAGCGATCAAATCCAGAACGACGGCCGCGGGCCGGTTGCAAGCGCTGTCGACGTGGCTGACTTTGGCGTCACCGGTGTGTACCAGCCACCGCTCAAGCAGATCTCCCAGGTTCAGGTGGCGAACTACTTCACCGTCTCCACGCTCGGGCAGGCGACCTTCCGCAGAGGGAACTATACGCTGACCGACGATATCCACTTCTTGATGGGCAGGCACAACATCGACGCCGGCTACCACGGCGAAGTGTCGAAGGTCGATGTCGATAACCTCAACTCACTGCCGGGTCAGTTCAACTTCAGCCCCACCGGCACGGGCGATTCCGCCGCCAGCTTCGAGTTTGGGTATCTCTTTCAAATGAACCAGGCAAACGGCCAGCTCTTCAAACCCCGCGGCAAGTTTCAGGGAGCCTACGTGCAGGATAGCTGGAAAGCGACTCCCCACCTGACGCTGGACTACGGTTTGCGCTGGGAGCCTTTCGTGCCATGGCACGAGAGAGATGGACGCATGGGAGGCTTCAACCCGAAGCTCTGGGCGTCGGACACTCACTCGACCGTCTATCCCCTGGCGCCTGCGGGAATGCAGTTCGCTGGCGATCCCGGTTTCAACCGCAATGGCGCTGCGTCGGCTTACGGCCACTTTATGCCCAGGCTCGGCTTTGCCTGGGATGTCTTCGGCAACGGAAAAACCAGCGTGCGTGGCGGGGCCGGCCTGTTCTTTGACAGCCGCATCAACAGCACCCTTTTCAATATCTACTCCAACGGCGCGCCGTTCCTTACTTCCGTGGCGCTGTCCTCCACATTCTCAGCGACCAATCCGGCTGCCAACATCAACATGACGTTCGTCAATCCATACGGCTCCGCGGGCGTCACGAATCCCTTCCCGGCTCCGGCAGTGCCTCCGCCCACCGCGCCCATCAGCGCGTCCAACAACTGGCTGACCTTCGACCCGTTCAAAGGCTTCCAGGATCCGCGCACCGTCGACTACAACCTGGCCGTGGAACAGCAGCTTAGCAGTAGCTTCTCCCTGCGTGCCGCGTATGTAGCGGAGCAAAGCCGGCACGAGTGGCAGAATCTCGAATTGAATCCCGTCGTCGGCGGGACTGCCCTTTACAACCAGCCGGGCTGCTCGGCTACCAACAGTTGCTATCCGGCTTCGAACTTCATCACAGCGGCCAACACCGGCGGCAACACCAATTACAACTCACTGCAGGTTTCGGCCGAACAGCGCGTGCGCTACGGCTTAACCATGCTCTTCAACTACACCTGGTCAAAGGCGCTCGACAACATGCCTTACAACCAGGCAGCGACCTCCATCGGCGGTGGCAACTCGTTCGTTTATCCGTTTACCATGTCCAATTTCAAGGCTCTGGACTACGGGCCGACGGAATTCGATCATCGCAGTGTGGTCGCTTCTTCTTATGTGTACAAGGAGCCGAAGGTCATGAACGACGCTCCGGCCGCTCTCCGTTATCTGGTCAACGGCTATGAGACCACGGGCCTCGTCCAGTACCGCTCGGGCGACCCGCTGACCATTACGTCGAGCTCAAGCAACAATTCCGGTGCGCACCAGAATCGCGATCGCGCCGTGTATAGCGGCAGCAACGCTTATGGCGGTTCGGCATGCGCGAGCCCCGTGAATTGCAGAAACTTCCTGAATCCGGCAGCCTTTTCCGTCAACCCCGTCGGTACATTCGGGAACGTGAAGAAGGGTGCTTTCAGGGGTCCGGCCTACACCGATTGGGATACCAGCATC
The DNA here is from genome assembly GCA_050013775.1 of Occallatibacter sp. Lineage (GTDB taxonomy): Bacteria > Acidobacteriota > Terriglobia > Terriglobales > Acidobacteriaceae > Telmatobacter. The sequence goes on from JBEKEP010000012.1 coordinate 8,689, forward strand.
GCGCGCGTGTTCCCATTCACCGAGCGCACGTCTCTGCAATTGCGCGCCGAGTACTTCAATGTGCTGAATCACACCAACATGGGTGACCCCGCCACCGGCCTGGGAGGGTCGTTCGGCAGAGTCACCAGCACTGCTCCTCAGAACGTGAGCCCCGCCACCGTCACAAACGATCCGCGCATCGCGCAGTTTTCACTGAAGTTTCTCTTCTAACTCACCGGGGGGTGCGGCGACAGCGTTTTCGATTCTGGACTTAACGGAATGAAAGATGCCGAGTGGCAATTTCCTCAAGAAATTGCCACCTTGCAAGGCGCCAGAAACGTTGAGCAGTGAATCAAAAACGCTTAGTGCCGCACTCCCCATGCACGCTTTGATTTCGGTATAACTTTCGCTCATTGCAGCAGTTCGTCGCAGCAGTTTGTTACTGATCGAGTGCCGAATTCTAAGGGGCCTGAGAGGCCGCTTTTATCTCCGAATGCAACCTGAGCAGAACGTGAAGGCCACTCGATGATTGCGACGGCAGGACGGGAATCAAACAACCGGCATCCTGGAAAGTTGCTGGCGATCTGCCTTTTCGCGTTCACCATCTCCGCGCTGGCGCAGGCATCACGGCCTGCTGCCGAAGGCGTTTACCACAACCCCATTCTCTTCGCCGATTACTCCGACCCCGATGTCATCCGCGACGGCGCCAACTACTATCTGGTCGCGTCCACTTTCCATTTCGTTCCAGGAATTCCCATTCTGCAATCCACTGACCTGGTGCATTGGACCATCGTCGGTCACGTGGTCGATCGCCTCACCATGGATCCGCGCTACAGCATGGTGGGCGGCAATCGCTACGGCAAAGGCGTGTGGGCACCCTCCATCCGGAAACACGACGGCCTCTACTACGTCTACTTTCCCACTCCCAATGAAGGCATCTTCGTCAGCACCGCAACCCAGATCACCGGCCCGTGGAGCGATCCCGCCGTCGTTATCGCTAAACCCGATCTGGAGGATCCCTGTCCCTTCTGGGACGACGATGGCAAAGCCTACCTGATCCACTCCGTCACCGGCGCCGGCCCCCTCATCCTGCATCGCATGTCGCCCGACGGCAAACATGTGCTCGATGCCGGAAAAATTATCGTCCAGGACTCCGAGCATCTGCCGACCCTCGAAGGTCCCAAGCTGTATAAGCGCAGCGGCTATTACTACATCTTTGCCCCCTTCGGCGGCGTCGGCGTGGGATCGCAGGTAGTCTTGCGCTCGCGCCAGATTTACGGCCCCTACGACTATCGCGTGGTGTTGGCGCAGGGTTCCACTAGCATCAACGGCCCGCACCAGGGCGGATATGTCGAAACTCCCGATGGCGAAGGCTGGTTCGTGCACTTTCAATCCGACGGAGCCCACGGGCGCATCGTGCATCTTGAGCCGGTGCGCTGGCGGGACGACTGGCCCATCATCGGTGCCGATCCCGACGGGGCCTCAACCGGGCAGCCCATTCCCTCCGGTCCCATCCCCGATCACTCCACCGCGCCCTCGGTACAGCGCCCGCAAACCTCCGACGATTTCAATGAGACCGTCCTCGGCCCGCAGTGGGAATGGAACCATAATCCCGACGACGCCCACTGGTCTCTCGGCGCGCGCCCCGGCTATCTTCGTCTCATCCCCATGCCCGCGGATGGTCTGCTTTCCGCGCGCGACACCCTCACCCAGAGCATGCAGGACAACTCCTTCGAGTTCACCGTCCGCGTGGACTTGAGTGGAATGAAACCAGGCGTGCACGCCGGCCTCACCATGTTTGAGCAATCCGCCAGCGGCCTTGAAATTGTGCAGTCGGGCAGTGTGCGGCGGCTCGGTTTCTTCCATTTGTCGGAGCACGTCGCAGGACCCGCGCTTACTCAAAAACTGATCCAGCTCCGCGTGCGCGTCAGCGGCGATCAGGCCCTCTATTTCTATTCGCTCGACGACGGCAAGAGCTTCCATCCGCTCGGCGCGGCCACGCCCATCCGCTTCAGTTGGTGGAAAGGCTCGCGTCCCGCTCTCTTTGCGTGGACCACGCTCAGCTCCGATCCGGGCGCCGTCGATTTCGACTGGGTCCACTACCAGCCGCTGGCCCCCAATCCCTGGTAGAAAACCGATTGTGGCCCCGTTTCCTGACCGGCTGTAGTGCGGGCGTCCTCGCCCGCACCCCGCTTCACTCGCTCACTCTTTCGCTTTTTCCATTCACTTCGTCACGTGCTACAATTTGCCCACATCGTACGCCATGACGGAACCTTCCTCTCTAGCCCATACGTTCGTTGAAGTGATTGCTCCTGACCAGACCAGTCAGACCATCACCGTTACACATTCCCCGTTTCTCATCGGGCGCGGCGAAACCGACAACGCCGTTGCGCTCACCGATGGCCGCATCTCGCGCCGTTGCGCCGCCATTGTCATGGACGACGCGGGCTATCACCTCGACGACCTGGGCAATCGCTACGGCGTGTTTGTGAATGGCGTCAAGGTACAGCAACAGCCTCTCCGCGACGGCGATCGGATTGGCTTCGGCATCGATGACAGTTATCACGTCATCTTTCATGTGGGCTCTGCTCCCGATGTGCCATCGCAGCCTGAAGTCGCCAACCTGCTCACACGCATCGGCACGCTTTCTGACTTGGCCAGCTCCGGAACCTCCGGCGGATTGAGCAAGCTCAATCTGCTTCTCGAAGCCTCTTCGCTGCTGCACTCCCAGCTCCCGCTCGATTCCGTGCTCGGCTCCATGCTCGACCACGCCATCTCCATCACCCACGCCGATCGCGGCCTCCTCATCGAGCCCGACGACGCCGGCGTCATGCGCGTGCATCTCGCCCGCAGCAACAAGGGAGACAATCTCCCCCTCGGTGCCATCAATCCCAGCCAGACCGCCGTCAATCAGGCCCTCACCAAGCAATCCAGCGTCATCACCGAAGACCTCAACCTCGCCGGCCTCGATCTAAAGTCCGCCGAGAGCGTGGTGGTGCAGGGCTTGCGCGCCGTGGTCGCCATTCCGCTTTACGCTTCCTCGCGCGCCGTTGCCGATACCGGCGGCGACCTCAAGCACGGCCAGTTGCTCGGCGTCATCTATCTCGATTCGCGCCGCATTGCCGGATTCTCTGCCATCGATCGCCAGATTCTCGACGCCCTCGGCGCGCAGGCCGCCAGCATTCTCGATAACGCGCGCCTGGTCGAAAAGGAGCGCGAGCGCCAACGCCTCGAGCAGGAACTTTCCATCGCGCGTACCATCCAGCAGGCGCTGGTTCCCCACGGCCTGCACGATTTTCCCCATCTGGCCGTTACCGGCGTGCATCATCCCTGCACTGAAGTCGGCGGCGACTACTTCGATGTGGTCCCAGTCGACGAAGACCGCACCGCCTTCCTCATCGCAGACGTTAGCGGCAAAGGCCTGGGCGCGGCTCTGCTTACCACCATGCTGCAGGGCGCCTTGTCGGGCCTCTCCATGGGCGCCGATCCCGTCAAGGTCTTCAACCACGTCAACAAATTCCTCTGCCGCCACAACGAAGTCGGCCGCTACGCCACCATGTTCATCGGCATCGTGGGCCGCGATGGCATGCTCGAATACATCAAGGCCGGCCATCCTTCCCCGATCCTGCTGCGCAAGGGCAAGGCCACCGAACTCTACAGCGAAGGCTCGTTCCCCGTCGGCCTGATCCCCGAAGCCGATTACGAATCCGCCCGCATTCAACTCGAGCCCGAAGACACCCTGTTCCTGTTCAGCGACGGCGTCACCGAAGCCGAAAACCCGAATCACGACCTTTTTGAAGTTTCGGGTCTTACCAAGGCCCTCGAGGGCAAGGTGGATGTTCCCGTCGAGACCCTGCAGCAGTCGGTCCTGGAGGCAGTCAGCGTCTTTTCTCGCGGCGCCAGCCAGTCGGACGACATCACCCTGCTCGTAGTGCGCTACCGCCCGGCGCCCTGAGCCGCAACCGTGAAATTCCGCGCCACACATTCATAGAGGATTGATACAATCCACACCATGGCCGCCCAGACCTACATTGGAAGATACGAAATCATCGCCGAGCTGGGACGAGGCGCGATGGGCAGCGTCTTCAAAGCCACCGACCCCGCGGTCGGCCGCACCGTGGCTCTCAAGACCATCCATTCTGCGGCCCTCAGTGGCGAGCAGAGCGAAGAATACCGCGCGCGTTTTTATCGCGAGGCCCGCGCCTCCGGCGTGCTGGCTCATCCCGGCATCGTGCCCGTCTTCGACGTGGGCGAGTGTGACGGCGCGCCCTTCCTCGTCATGGAGTTTGTTGAGGGACGTACTCTCGCCGATGCCATCAAGAAAGGCGAGCGCTTCACCCTCGACCGGGTCTGCGAAATCGGCCAGCAAATCGCCGATGCCCTCGGCTACGCGCACCGCCAGGGCGTCATCCATCGCGATATCAAGCCCGCCAACATTCTCATGACCTCGCGCGAGGTCTACGGCAGCGAACGCCCCCGCATCACCGATTTCGGCATCGCCAAACTCGCAGCCAGCGAGATCACCACGACCGGCCAGTTGCTGGGCACGCCTTCTTTCATGCCTCCCGAGCAGTTCACCGGCGCTCCCATCGACGGCCGCGCCGACCTCTTCTCCCTCGGCGTGATCCTTTATTCCATGGCCACCGGCGAGCAGCCCTTCCCCGGCGAGACCATGACCGCGGTGTCCTATAAGGTCGTCTACACCGAACCCATCCCGCCCTCGAAGCTCAACCTCGCCATTCCCGCGGGCTTGGAAGGCGTGATTCTGAAATGCCTCGCCAAGAATCCCAGCAATCGTTATCAGACTGGCGAAGAGCTCGCGCAGGATCTTGCCGCCTTGCGCGCCAATCCCAACGCCTCCTTGATGCGAACCGCCATGTCGGCGGGGTCCGCTGCCGATCCCAACGCCACTCTCGCCGCCGCGCCCGGCAGCGTCTCGAATTCGCCCACCGGCGGGGCTACGCAAAATCCCGCCACCTCCCAGGCAAAGAAGCCTTCCAAACCGCAAAAAACTGGACTCATCATTGCCGCGGCTCTGCTTGTTGTCGCGGCCATTGGCGGCACCGCCTGGTATTTCCTCCATCGCCAGCCGCCTCCTCCTCCAGGATCTCAGGTCGTCAACCCTTCAACCCCGACCCCGCAACCCACACCGCAGTTCGGTACCCCCGGTCTGGATCCGACCAACGCCCCCCCTTCACCGGAAGCCAAGACTCCGGCTCCAACGCCTGTCGCACCTTCCAAACCGTCGCCCTCAAACATCAAGCCACAGCCGGTAGCCGCCAACACCACCCCGCCGCAGGCCAATCCGGCTCCCGCTCCGGCGTCGCAGTCGAAACCCGTCACTCCGACGCCCGTAAATCCGCCGAAGCCCGCCGTCTCGCAACCCGCTACCGCGTCCACCGACCCGCATAAGCTCGACCCCAACACCAATGCCAAGTTCAAGATCCAGTTGAGCAATTTCCCCAACGGCGTGGCCTTGACGGTGGAGATGAATAAGACGGTCTATCTGCGCTTTATCAGCGGCGACAAAACCGATCTCAACAATCTCTACGTTCCGCCCGGTGTTCAAACCTTCCGCGTCACCGCTCAGAACGGCAGCAAAGAGGTGGTCTCGAACGTCGTCAGCAACGAATTCAAGGCCAAGAAGAAAAAGAACATGAAGATCGAGCTCCGCAACCAGGGCACGGTGCCCGCCGGCGCCGCGGCTCCGCTTACCTCGGGCGCGGAGATCTTCGTCTCGCTGTCCACCCCGCTTTTTAACTGAGCATTCACAATCGTCCAATACCATCGCTCTATCCCACGCCGGACGTGCAACTTGGGGCTGCCCGGTACCGAAACTGAAGATTCTCCGCCTCGAAGGAAGAGCGCAATGCAAATGTCCTCTGAAGAAATGCCCGGCGGCATCACCCGCGTCGCGCTCGATGGCCGCATGGATATCGCCGGCGCCGCCGCTGTCGACATGAAGATGAACCTCATCGCCGGAACCGCCAAAAAACTCCTCATCGACCTGCAGAAGGTCGAATTCCTTGGTTCGATGGGCTTGCGCTCCATCGTCATTCCCGCGCGCGCGGTCAACAGCCGCGGCGGCAAGGTCGTCCTGTTTGCGCCCAACGAGATGGTGGAATCGGTTCTCAAGACCGCCGGTATCGATACCCTGATCCCGGTCTGCCACGATCTGGATGCCGCCATTGCCGTGCTCGGCTAAGGTGGCTGCAGCCCCGGCGTCGACCATGCCTGCGACCAACCCATCCCTGGCCTCGCCCGAGCCGCGGCTGACCCTCAAAGGTCAGCTCGAGGATCTTGCCCGGGTCTGGCCCTGGGTCCAGGCGTTGACCGCCCGCTACTCCGTCCCCGCTGACACCCAGTTCGCCATCCAACTCTGCCTTGAAGAAGCGCTCTCGAACATCGTGCGCCACGGCTACGGCGGCCAGCCGGACCAGTCCATCACCGTCGAGTGCGCCCCGGCTGCCGCGGAACTCGTCTTCACCGTTGAAGATAACGCTCCGCCCTTCGACCCTTTCGCCGCCGTCCCGCCCGCCGCTCCCACCACTATCCAGGAACTCGAGCCCGGTGGCCAGGGCATCCGCCTCATGCAAAAATTCGCCAGCCGACACGACTACCAGCAACTCCCTGGCGGCAATCGTCTCACCCTAACCTTCGCCATCCCGCCCCTCGCCATCCCCTAGTTCCTAGGCCCCTTAGCCCCACGTCCATGAAACCTGACTCCCGACCCCTGACACCTGCGTTATGATTGCGTCTATAAGGTATGCGCGGCTGGCTTCCCCTTTGCGGCCGTCTGGGTGGTGTTCTTGTCTCGACTCTTTCAGCGTCTTGTCTTTGCAGGTTCCGTGGTGATCTTCGCCGCTCTCGGCATGGGCTACATCCTTGGCGAGTTCGGTTATATCGGCGTGCACGCCGGCGACGAGCAGAACGCCGCATACAGTCAGATGCGCGTCTACGCTGAGGTCCTGCGCAAGATTCAGAACTACTATGTAGTCGAGCCCAACATCCCTGAGGTCACCAACGGCGCGCTCCACGGCCTGCTCGATTCGCTCGATCCCGATTCCAGCTATCTCTCGGCGGCCGAGTACAAGGTCTACAAGGACCGTCCCGCCACTGACAACGCGCAGGTGGGCCTCACCGTCTCCAAGCGCTTCGGTTACGCCACCATCGTCAACGTGCTGCCCGGTTCGCCCGCCGATCAGAACCATCTCCGCGACGGCGATGTGATCGATCTCATTGAAGGCCAGTCCACGCACGATCTTCCCCTGGCTCTGGTGCGCTTCATGCTTGAAGGCAAGCCCGGAACCACTGTGACGATCTCCGTCGTGCGTCCCTTCAAGCCCGATCCGGACAAGATCGTGCTCACCCGCAGCGTCCTGGCCACGCCCGCGCTAGGGGAGCAGCTCTACGAGAATGCAACCATCCTTTATCTCAAGCCCGGCGTCCTCACTTCCGCGCGCGTCGACGACCTCGCCGCCCGAATCAAGGGCGCAGGCAAAGGCCACAAGATTCTTCTCGATCTGCGCGACACCACCGGCAGCGATCCGCAGCAGGGATTGCGTCTGGCCAACTTCTTCATCAAGCAGGGCACCCTGGCCACTCTCCAGGGTCAGAAGTTTCCCCAGCAGACTTTCACTGCCGATCCCGCGCAGTGCCTGACGAATGCCCCGGTCATCGTCCTGGTCAACCGCGGCACCTACGGCGCGCCCGAGCTTACGGCCGCTGCCATCGAAGGCCTCAAGCGCGGCGATGTCGTCGGCGAGCGCACCTTCGGCGAGGGTGCGGTGCAAAAAACCATCGACCTGCCCGACGGCGGCGCGCTCATGCTCACTATTGCGAAGTATGAGGACCCCGGCGGCAAGAAAATTGAGGACGATGCCGTCACCCCCACCGTGGTGGTGGCCGGCCCCGAAGACACCGACGAGCCCATGCCTTCGTCAACCGCCGACGATCAGTTGAATCAGGCGCTATCGCTGCTGAAAGCCAAGACCAGCTAAGTCTCCAAAAGCTGCTCCAGCACGAACCTCGGTGCCCCATCCTAAACGCGCTTTTTGCGCCTAGGGTGGGATCGCACAAATCTCAACCTACCTCTGCAAACTCACCACAACAAGTGAGTGCCCCGGGTCTCGCTTTTGAGACCCGGAATAGCACGAACCTCAACTCACCCCCTACACATCCGCACGAACTCCCACATCCGGCCCTTTTCCCGCTCTTGCACGCCGTGGTGCATCCAGCTACGCGCGCCGTTTATCCACTTCTCTCCAGTGCTAGCCTTAGAGTGAACGCTGTTCCGCGACTCTCTGCGGCGCGGCGCCTTTGAGGCCCGACCTGCCTTGGCTGTTACCCCCTATCAGCCGCCGCCTAAACCGCGGCCCGAATCTCGCGCCACCGCATCGCGCGCCGAAGCCCGCGCCGTCGAGCGCGAGCGCCGCGCTCTCGCTCCACCCCTCTCCGAGCATCGCCGCCGCAAGCTGGCCGGCCGCTCGGCGCTGGCCGCGCTGCTCATTCTCGCCGCTGCCACCGGTTCTCTCGCCGGCCTCACCCTCGTCTACTCCGTCGATCTCCCGCAGATTCAGGAGCTCGAGCAGTACCGCCCCTCCACCACCACCGATCTCTACGACCGCAAGGGCCGCATCATCGGCTCCTTCGCGCTCGAGCGCCGCGAGGTGGTCGGCTACGACGGCTTCGCGCCGGTTCTGCGTCAGGCCGTCATCTCCATCGAAGACAAAAACTTCGAGTCGCATTGGGGCATCAATGTCTTTCGCGTGGCCGGCGCGGCCTGGCACGACATCCGCTCGCATGGCCGCGCCCAGGGCGCATCCACACTCACCATGCAGTTGGCGCGCAATCTCTTTCTCTCCTCCGATCGCACCGCCGGGCGCAAAGTTCAGGAGGCCTATCTCGCCATCCAGATCGAGCGCGCCTTCACCAAGCAGCAGATCTTCACTCTCTACGCCAACCAGATCTATCTCGGCAGCGGCATGTACGGTTTCGAGGCCGCATCGGAGTACTTTTTTTCGAAGCACGCCAAAGATCTCACCCTGACTGAGGCCGCGCTTCTCGCCGGATTGCCCAAGGGCCCCGCTGCTTTTTCGCCCGTCCTCAATCCCGAGCGCGCCCTGCATCGCCGCAACCTTGTGCTCAGTGAAATGGAGTCCGATGGCGTCATCACCCACGCGCAGGCAGAAGAAGCGCGCAAGGCTCCACTCGGCCTCAACATCGCGCAGCCCGTGGGCGCAGTGGCTCCGTGGTTTCAGGAGGAAGTGCGCCGCGAGCTCGACAAGCACTTCGGCTCCGAAGAGGTGCATGAGGCAGGCCTTCGTGTGGACACCACGCTCGATCTCGACCTGCAACAGGTAGCCAATCGCGCCGTAGCCGACGGCGTGGCCGCTTACGAACGTCGCCACGGATGGCGCGGCAAGCTGGAAAACGTCCTCACCAAAGGCGAGACGCTGGACTCCTACCGTCATCCCGACTGGGCCATCACCGCCGGCCCCGGCGACTACATCCATGCCCTGGTCACGCGAACGCTCCCGCTTGAGATTCAGGCGCGCACTGGCCCCTCCGATCAGCCCGGCTCCGGCATCGTGCTTCTCCCCGCCGACTGGCAATGGACCGGCCAGCGTTACGGCGACGCCATCGCCAAACCCGGCGACATCATTTATGTCCGTCTCACCGCGGTCACTGAAGGCGGCGTGCGCCACGCTTCGCTCGAGCAGGACTCCGGCGCAGAAGGCGCGCTGCTGGCCATCGACAACACCAGCGGCGACATTCTCGCCATGGTCGGCGGACGCGACTACGCGCTCTCCGTCTTCAATCGCGCCACGCAAGCTGAACGGCAGACCGGCTCCAGCTTCAAGCCCTACGTTTACACCGCCGCGGTCGAAGACGGCGTCAAGCCCACTGACATCATCGTCGATGGTCCGGTGCGTTTCGGCGATTACGTTCCTCACAACTATGAGAACGACTACAAGGGCGCAATGACCGTCGCCAATGCCTTCGCCGAATCGCGCAACATTCCCGCCCTCAAACTGGCCGCGCGGGTAGGCATTCACAATGTCATTGAGGTCGCGCACCGCTTCGGCGTCACTTCGAACATTCCCGCCTATCTTCCAGTTGCATTGGGCGCGGTCGAAATCACGCTCGAGGAGCAGGTGGCCTCCTATGCGGTCTTCCCCAACGACGGCATTCGTGTGACCCCGCGCCTCATTCGCAAAGTCTCCAATGCCGACGGCATCACCCTCTGGCAGGAGACGCCGGCCGTCAACCAGGTCATCGGCCAGCAAACCGCACGCACCATGATGACGCTATTGCAGGGCGTCACCGCGCACGGCACCGGCGCAGCGGCTGCGCAGTTGAAACATCCCCTCGGCGGCAAAACCGGAACCACGTCGGACTTTACCGACGCATGGTTCCTGGGCTTCTCGCCCTCGGTCACATGTGGCGTCTGGGTGGGTTACGACAGCCGCGAATCGCTCGGCAACAAGGAAACCGGCGCAGTCACCGCGCTGCCCATCTGGATCAACTTCATGCGCGCCGCCATCGTCGGCAAAGACGACGAACAATTCCCCGGCGACGACGAGAATGCTCCGCCCGGCAGCGCAGATAACTTGCCGCCCGCAATGCTTCCCCTTCCAGCGGCCGCGCCAAAAGCAGCTTTTCCTGCCCAGCAACGCAGCCTTATCGTCAAGCCCGCATTGACTCCCCCACAAAAGCCAACTGCGAAGCCGGCAAATAAAACCACCGTCAAGCCGGCATTGACCCCAAGGCCGTGACGCGACACATCTCATTCAGTGATCTGAGAAAAACAATTTGTGAGGCATCTCACACAACTGGGAATCGCATCGGAAGATTCCACTTCCCCACCAACTGGAGAACCGATTCGAGCGTATACTTCCGCCATTGAATCGTACAGTCTTCTTACTCGCGGCCATATTGTCCGCTGCGGTCTGCTACGCGCAGAGCCCGACTGCTGCCGCGCCTGATGCCTCCGTGCGCCGCTTTGAGATCGGCGGCCAATTCACCGACCTCATCCTCGGAACCCAGGGGGAAAACGGCGTCCCCAAATTTGCCTTCGGGCCAACATTCGCATTCAACCTCAACCGGCATTTTGCGCTCGACGCTTCCTACGTCGTCATGAATACGCCGTCTTGCCTGTTCACACAATGCAGCGGAGGCCGCGCGTCGGTCTTCGTTGCCGGAGCGCGCATCGCGGCTCGAGACAAATATGTCACCTGGTATGCCTACGCCCGGCCCGGAGTCCTTCATTACACAGCCGAGAGCGTGACGGAACCCTTCTACCTCACCACGATCACGGTTTCCGCACCCGCCACGTTCCAGTTCGTCAGCAACTTTGGAGATGGCGTTGAGTACGCTCTTACTCCCCGCGTTCGCGCCAGGGCCGAAGTAGGCGACCTGATGGAACTCGGGACCTGCCCTGAGTGCAATACATGGACAAACCATTTTCAGATTTCCATCGGCATGGATGCGATGGTCGGCAAACCGCTGCCTGGAAAGCGATTCGACTCAGCCAGCGGCCCATCGCATCGCTTCCTCGACAAGACCAATCTCTTCCTTCTCTCGGTCAGCCTCCTCGCACAGGCGTCCGATGCGGTCACTACGCAGCACGTGATAGGACACGGTTATGCCGAGGCTGATCCGCTGGTTAGGCCGCTTGTGAATGAGGGATGGCCTGGCCAGATCGGCGAAGCCATCATCGAGAACGCCGGGCAGATCTTTATCATGAACCGGCTGCACAAAATGGGCTTTCATCGCGCCGAGCGCCTGATCCCAATCTTGAATGCGCTCCCTCACGCGTACGAAGGCTGTAACAACGCGCGCGCATATCATTAAGCGCGCGGATCGCGCTCTGAAAGCTAGGAGCTGAAAGCTGCCTTTCCAGCCTGAAATACCGCTCCGCGCGCGACCCTTCCTTGAACATCATCGCGGTCAGCGTATCGCGCTTTGCGCGCCATTCACCTGGCCATTGCCCCACGCCCCTAAGAGCCCGCGCAGGCCGCCCACTTTCCTATTCTCCCCATGCTTCGCTTCTCGCACCCCGTAGACCGCGGCCGCCATTTTCTTGATCTCGCGCTGAATGCCCGACCTCTGCATCGGCTCGGCGGTATTCTGCATCCGGCGAACAGTCATGAAGTCGTTGGGAATTCTCCATTGCACGGGCCGGGTGAGGGCGCCTTCGACCGTTTCGTCGTCGATGCCGAACAGATTAGACGTATAGCGGTTTAATACGACCTCAACCTTCGCGCTATAATTCTGCAGGTATTCGGCAATCAGCCGGTTGGAGTTGCGCAGTTCCACAACGCCCACCTGTGAAACCACGAAGATCTTCGATGCCGTTTCGAAAAGCCGCGTATCCGCCAGCTCCAGCCTGGATCCCGCATCCACCACAACGTAATCGAACGACTTGCAGGCAACACTGATCAATTGGTCCACGGATTCGTCCATTGGGGGCACGCGAAGATAGCTGCCCGGCGCTGCAAGAACTTGCAATCCCGATTCATGCTTCGTCAACAGCTGTGCCAGATATGTGGGATCCAGCCGGTCCGCTTCCCGTAATGCATCAATCGTCGAGTATTCGTTCTTGATTCCCAGGCCCAAAGCTGCATCGCCCAGGGGCAGATCGAGGTCGATCAGCAGCGTGTTCCGTCTCGATTCCCTCGCCAACGAAACGGCAAAGTTGGCCGCCACCGTTGTCACGCCGGAGCCGCCCTTGGCTCCGAGAAACACGAACGACTTGCCGTTCGCCTCTTTTGTCTCCGCCGCCGACTGGCCGCTATTCACCCGGCGGTTGAATGCCTCTTCGAGGACACCCTGCAAAAACGGATAGCGAAGAAACTCGCGCACGCCCGCTCTCATGCACCGGATTAGCAATTCGTCATCGGTGTGTTCCGAGTAGACAATGGGAGACATGTCGCCGTCGTGACAGAACATCTCAATCTCTCGCAGCACTGGTTCCGTGTTGCGATCCACCGCGAAAAGAACCGCATCAATACCCTGGCTCTTAAGAACCTGCGGGCTCTCTACATTCGCCAGCCTTGTTACGCGCGGCATCACTCCACCGGGTCGTAGGGAGCAAACAATCCCCGACACCGTGTTGCCGCGTTCGAAGTCTGGATCGACGACCACAACCGACATGCCGCGCGCGCGGTTGGGGTAGGAATTCGGTCCAAAACTGTTGCCGCTATCTCCGGTTTCTAGGGAAGTCATGGGTGCAACCTTTCGTGGGGCCTGACGCCCCTGCGATTATGCTTCGGGAACTTGCGGATCACTTTGTCTCGAAAGGGGGAAATGTGATAATTCCGACAAAACCGCAAGCCCGGTAAAGCCGTCGTAATGTTAGGTATCGTATGGCCTAAATATAACTAAGTCAATACTTTAGCCTGCAACTTATGGGGCAAGCCGCTGCCATCTCAGTAACGTTTTCTGGTAACCAAGATCACCAGCTTGGTAACAGCCAACCGCTAACTTGTTGAATCGGAGAATGCGGCAAAAACAGGGCGAATGAGAGCGGATTGCTTTCAAGATGAAAGATAAGGAAATACTTGGGGAGGTCCGGGCAATCTACCGGAAAGCTCACGCCTGACTCTTGGGCCTGTCAATCAATCGCTCATAAAGTCGGAAGTAGTCCTCCGCCCGGGCGATGTCTTTCAGAATCTGGATTTTCAGCGCCTCTGGCGACGGCCACTCTCGCTCGCCCCGCAGTCGCAGCAGAAATTCCAGTTCGATCGGCGTCCCTTCGCCAATTTCCAGCGGCTCAAAATCCAGAATGTGCGTTTCCACCGCGAACGATGCCTCGCCGAACGTCGGCCGGTTGCCCACATTCGTCACCGCCTGGAACGCGCGGCCCGCGACATTGAGCCGCGTCACGTAAACGCCGAAGCCCGGCAGCAATCCATCGTATGCCGCCAGATTCACCGTGGGCACCAGCAGCCGCGTCCCGATGCCGCGCCCGCGTGCCTGCGTGGAAAGCACCAAGAACGGTCGCCCCAGCATCCATCGCGCGCGCCGCACGTCGCCCGCGGCCACCAGCGCGCGAATCGCCGAGCTTGAAACTTCCATCCCGCGCACGCACACCGCGTCGTGGACGCACACGGTGAAGCCCCACTCCGTTCCCATCGCCGCCAGTTCTTCGATGCCGGCAGCCGCGCCGTGCCCGAAGCGGAAGTTCTGTCCCTCGTGCACGCTCAGCGTAGCAAGCGCTCCCACCAGAATCTGCTCCACAAATGCCCGCGGCGCCAAACATGCCAACGCCTCGTCGAATTTCAATACCAGTGCCGCGTCGATTCCCGTCTCCGCCAGCAGGCGCAGCCGTTCAGCGTTCGGCGTAATCAGCCGCGGCGCTTTGTCGGGCCGCAAAAACTGCTCCGGGTGCGGATCGAACGTGATGGCTACGGCCTTCGCTCCCGTGCCGCGCGCTTCGCTGGTCACCGCAGCAAGAATCTCCCGATGCCCGCGATGCACGCCGTCGAAATTTCCCACCGCCGCCACTGTGGGACCGAATCCCGTGGGAACTTCCGCGAGCGAACGAAACACCTGCATCGCGCCGGTACTTGAATTCAGCCCGCCGTTCATAGCCTCACGGGCACACTCAACCCGTCGTAAGCCAGTTTCGCGTTCTCCGGCAAGGTGCGATTAGTTTCTTCGTGGCCCAGTTCGTGCGCGATATGCGTGAACCAGGTTTGTTTGGCGCCGATGCGTCGTGCCCACGCGAGCGCTTGTTCCAAAGTCGCATGGCTAGGATGCGGCTGATGGCGCAATGCCGAAAGCGCCAGCACCTCGACACCCTCTAAAAGCGCAAAGCTCGATTCGGGAATGGCGCTCACGTCCGTCATATACGCCGCGTTGCCGAAGCGATAGCCGTTGATGGGCATATCTCCATGCAGTAGCGGAATGCGCACAAACTCCACGTCGTGCACCAGGTTGCGATCCGCCAGCGGCTTTAGTTCCAGGCGCGCCCGCGTGGGATACGTGGCTTGCGGCGAAAAGGTATATGAATAAATCTGCTCCAAAACCGCAGTCGTCTGCGCATCGGCGTAGAGCGGAATCGGTCCGCCCCTCCGCTGCGCGATAAAGCTCAATGGCCGCAGGTCGTCCATGCCCAGAATGTGATCGGCATGCGCATGCGTGTAGAACACTGCGTCCACATGCGTCAGCTTCGCGCCGAGCGCCTGCTCGCGGAAGTCCGGACCCGTATCGATCACCACCACGCGCTCCGCATCCGTCTCCGGCTTATGCCAGCGCAACAGCGCCGAGGGCCGCAACCTGCGATCGTGCGCATCCGTCGATGTACACACCGCGCAGGCACACGCCAGCGTCGGAACCCCCATCGAGGTTCCCGTGCCCAGAAATGTGAGGGTAGCTTGCATGAGATACCGTGAATCGTGAATCGTGAATCGCGAATCGTGAGCCGGCACGGGACCGATCACGAACCACGTTTCACGACCCACGGCTATTCACTTCTTCGGCGCCGTCGGCGGCGGCGGTACGCTGGACAAAGTTACCATGCTGGTCAGCTCCAGGAAAGCCATGCGCAATTCAAACAGCACCGAATCCAGCATGCGAACCTCGGCCTCCGTCAGGTTGCCCTTGGTCTTCTCCGCCAGAACTCCCAGCAGATCGATGGTGGCTCGCGCTCCCATAATGTCTACCCGCGGCCGCTGGCCCTCCTGCGCACCCGCACCCATCTGCAGCATCGCGCTCAGGTAGAACTGTTGCACTAGGTGCTCGAATCCGACCGGCGGCTGCGGGCCTACCGTGGGATTCTGCGCGCGGATCAGATCCTCGAGCCGCTGCGCTGAAGCATCGTAGGCGGCCTTCTGCTCGCTGCTTTCCTCGGCCGTCGGCGCTGCAGGCAGTTCGTCCGTCAACTGCTGCTCCGCTGTCTCTTTGGGCGCCTGCGCTGTCGCCTCTTGTTTCGCCTCGTTAACCACCAGGCGCGGCCCAGGCGAGGGCTCACTGGAAGTGGGTGCCGGCTTCTCCGGTGCAGCAGTCTGGGCCGCGGCTTCTCCGCTTCCCTTTTCTTCCTCCGCCTTCATCTTGCGGCGGTCGATCACTTCGAATTTTGGCGTATCGCTCATATCTACGAGTTTCTCATTTGTGGGGTCTTTTGCTCCACTCGAAACTCGGCACGACGCATTGCAAGGCGGATTACAGGCGCTATCCCTGTCTTTTGCCCAGCCTGGGTGGCGCGGCCAGAATGCTCGCCGTTCCCTCAGTCGCCCCAGACTTGTACCGGAAGCTCTGGCTCTTCGCCTCTGCCTCCGCGCGGATCATGCCCAGCGCAAACACCCGCGCCCCGCTTTTCAATGGCAGTTCTGCCGCGCTGGTGATCGTTCCGCCCACTGTTCTGTCGTCCAGCGTCAGCTCCGTGCCGTTTACCGGCACAGGCCCCGTGAGCTCCAGCGGCCGCAGATGACGGTGCACGTTTCCCCGCGTCCGGATGCGCTCCACAATCTCCTGGCCAAGGTAGCAGCCCTTGCTGAAATGCAGCGCCCGCATCTGCGCGGTCTCCTGCGGCAGGTCGCGCTCCACCATGTCGATTCCGTACACCGGAATTCCCTCGGCGATCCGAAATGCCTCGAGTGAAGCCGCGCCCACCGGCATCGCTCCGCCGGTGCGCAGGCACGACCACAACTTGGCCAGTCCCGCCGTTGGCAGCCAGAACTCGTAGTGCGGCGCCAGCACACCGTAGCCGCGCAGGATCCTCACTTCCCAGCCGTTCCATTCCACGCTGGTTCCTGCCATCGCGCTCGTGATCACCGGCAGTCCCACTCGTTCCAGCACTTCGGGCGCCAGCGGACCGCTCACTCCAATCGCCGTCTCCGAACCCGCTTCGCCCACCTGTTCGTCGCCCAGCGGAATCAGCTCCACATCGTCCATAATGATGAACTTATTCAGGTGCGCCAGCAGCTTGTCTGCCTGGTCAGCCGCAATCTCCAGTTCCAGTTCCGATTCGCCTGCGAACGGCGTGCCCAGCAGCGGATCCTCTTCATGATTTCCGCCATTCCCATTCTTCGCCCCGTTCACGGGGATGCGCCGCTGCGGCGATTGCTCCTCGCCCCCGCGCCACACTGTCAGGTCGCCCTGAAGATGTCCTTGCGCATTCAGCACCAGGTTCCATGCCCCCGTATTCGGGAACAGGTCGTTCACTGTATTGCTCACCATTCCGCTCAGCCAGCGAAAGCGGTCGGCCCCGCGTACCTCCACGCGCCGCATCCAGCCCAGGTCGTGGAGCGCGGCTCCAGTCGCCAATGCCGCTATTTCCACCTCCGGTGCGTCCAACTCTCGTGGGGTCAACGCGCCGCGGTAAACAGTCAGCTCATGCGGTGTGTGTGCGGATTCAAGCAGAGAGGCCAGGGCAGTGGCCCGCAGGTTTTGGGCGAGATCGGACTTAAGCATAGGTGCGTTTCCAGCGTTGCTGCGCCGTTTTTAGCGAATTCATGGCGCAGAACCGCTCCCTGATTATAGCCTTGAGTTGCACGGCTGAAATGACCCGGACGGGGCAGTATCGTTACGGGTAGTTACTTAGTGAATGGGCACAGTTTTTAACCCCTCAGGCCAGGAGGGAGCGGGGGTCTTAAGGCCCCTGAATCGAGCAAAAATACAGTGGGGGCATCGCCCCTGAGGAAGCAGGATGAGCGTGCTCCACAAGAATGCAACCTTCCCTCGTCGCGGGCTCCTTTTTGCCCTCCTACTCAGTCTCGCCGTGGCCGGAACCGCTCCAGCCCAGCAAACCGCCCCATCCACCGCTCCCGCGGCCTCGCCCGCCCAATCTGGTTGCACCCTTTCCGCAGGGCCGTCCCACACCGACAACAAGGCCCCGTCCAAGATCACGCCCGAGCAGGCCCGCCAGCTCTTCGCCCTGGTCGATGTCCTCATCAAGTTCTCCTCCGACGAAACCGGTCTGCCCATCAAGAGCACCGTCAAGCGCCAGCTCACTTCCCGTGACGCCGTCGAAAAGTACCTTGAAGAAAAGTTCAATGAGGATGAAGGCACCAAGCGCCTGCAACGCGACGAAATCATCCTCAAAAAATTCGGCCTCCTCGACCACGACTTCCAGCTCAAGCCGTTTCTGCTCCAACTCTTGAAGGAGCAGATCGAAGCCTATTACGACTCCAAAACCAAAACCGTAAATATGCTCGACTGGGTCGGCCCCGATGATGAGCAGCCGGTCCTCGCGCACGAGCTCACCCACGCACTCCAGGATCAGCACTCCGACCTCGAAAAGTGGAACGACCAGACTCCCGACGACGTCTCCACCGATGCTGCCGGCGATCTGGATCATCTCGCCAAAGACGAGATGGACACTGCGCGCGACGCCGTGGCCGAGGGCCAGGCGACCGCCGTCATGTGGGATTGCGTCCTCAAGCCGATGGGCAAGAGCCTCATCAAGGATCCCGAAGTCCTCGATCTGGTCAAGTCGCAGATGAGCGGCACGGACGACTCGCCCGTGATGGCACGCGCGCCTTTGCTGCTTTCTGAATCCATGCTCTTTCCCTACCGCGAAGGCCTAAGCTTCGAGCAGGATGTGTGGATGGACCAGGGGCAGACGGCTGCCTTCGCCGGCACGCTCGACCGCCCGCCCACTTCCAGTTGGGAGATTATCAATCCTCGCGAATACGAGAAGAAGCACATTCCCGCCATTCCGCTCATGCCCAACATTCATCCGCTCACCGATCCCGCGTACAAGCCGTACGACATCGGCCAGGTGGGCCAGCTTGACGTGCACATTCTCTCCGAGCTTCTCGGTGGCGACAATGCTGCACGCGACCTCACTCCTGCCTGGAACGGCGGCCTCTACTGGGCCGGACAGTTGCGCAGCGCCACCACCCCCGCCCAGCAGGCCGATACCGGCTCCATCGGTCTCTTTTATCTTTCCGTCTGGAAGAGCGACGACTCCGCCAAGGTCTTCGCCAGAATTTACGCGAACAGTCTCGGCCGCAAGTATTCCCACGTCAGCGAGCTCGCCTCCAACACGTCTCCCGTCGGCGAAGGCGCGACGGAGCAGCTCTTCACCACCAACGAAGGACCTGTGCTCATCACCACCCACGGCAAAACGGTCTTCATCGCGGAGAGCTTCCCGCTGCCTCTCGCGCGCCAGCTCACCACGCTCATCCTCGACGCCCAGGGCGCAGGCCCCATGCACATGGCCCAGACGCCGCTTGTCCCCGGCACACCCATCCTTGAATCCGCCCCACGCGGTGGAGCCCTCACCACCGATCTAGTCCACTTCTTCGCCGAAGCCGGCGTGATGAAGTCCGTAGTCGACGCTGAAAGATTGACGCTGCGGAAATCACTGGCGCCGTAGGCGCGAACCTCAACCCACCTCCTCCAAACTCGCCTCGACATGGGGTGCCCCGGGTCCCGATTTTGGGACCCGGGATATCACAAACCCCAACTTTCCTATCCCAACTCCGCACGAAATCCCCTTTTCCAGAACAAGTGGAAAACCCGCCTCATTTGCCGCTGCCTGCGCCGCTATCATGAGAGACCGGAGATACCAGGGAGACGAACGTGCAAGGCAAGTTAGAACTCATGATGGGACCCATGCGCAGCAACAAGACCGCGGAGCTTTTGCGCCGCGCCGATATGCGCCGTCAATACGCGAAACAATTTGTTCTCGTTCTCAAGCCCAGTGACGACACCAAGGGCGGGCCCGGAGTAGTCGAAAGCCGCAATCCCAACGGCGGCGGCAAAATGAGCGCATTCGCCTTCACCTCCACCAATCCGTGGGAGGTTTTGCAGGCCATCCGCGACAAGGAGCAGGAGATCGGCAAGCGCGTGGAGTGCATCGCCATCGACGAGGGCCAGTTCGTCGACCAACTCTTCCTCTTCACCAAGTACTTGCTCGACGCGGGCCACGATGTCCTCGTCGCGGGCCTCGATCTCGACTTTCGCGCCATGCCGTTTGGAGAAATGCTCAACCTCACCTGGCTCGTGAATGCCTACGGCGGCAGCATCACCGAATGCATGGCCTACTGCAACTGCGGTGCCCGCGCTCTCTACTCGCAGCGCCTCATCGACGGCAAGCCCGCGGCCTACGACAGCGCAATTAAGATGCCCGGCGACTCCTACGAGCCCCGCTGCGCCGACCACTTCGTCCTCCCCGGCAAACACCACTAGCGTCCCGTCTATTCGGTTCGCAACATGAAAACCGCTGTCATCCCGTGCGACAAAAATCGAATGTCATCCTCAGCGAAGTGGGCCGCGCTTCAAGCGACCGACGAGTCGAAGGACCTGCGGTTGCTTTTGCCTTTGCCTTTCGCATCCTCATCCAATCAGGAACGCCGGCATCGACCGGCAGCGAGCGATCCACGACTCCCGGTTTACTCTTTCACTCCCACACACATTGACACCCCCCTCCCCCTCGGCTATAACCCGCCCTAGGATGTCTCGCTCTCTTCTTATCCTCGCCAAGTTCGCGCTCGCCATCGCCACCGGCGTACTTCTGCGCCAAGTCCTCGACCTGCAACCCGTCTGGTGGCTGGTCTGGATCGTTCCCGCCCTGCCGCTTCTCATCGCCATCCGTTTTCGCCCGCGCGAAGCGCGCTGGATGGTCTCTCTCGCCGTCGTCATCGGCGCAAGCTGCAACTTCCATTACTACCGTCTGGTCATGCCGCTGCTATCGGTCATCCTCGTCATCGCCCTGCAATCCTGGCTCTGGGTGTTTCTTATTTTCGCGGCCCGCCGCGTCATCGTCCGCTACCAGTCCTGGTGGACCGTCCTCGCCTATCCCATCCTTTGCGTTGCGGTCGACTCCCTGGCCGCCGCGCTGTTACCTGACGGGAATTGGGGCAGCCTCGCCTATTCGCAAGGCGATAACCTGCCTATCCTCCAGACCGCTTCCCTTTTCGGCGTCTCCGGCGTTCTCTTTCTCGTCACACTCGTTCCCTCCACGCTCGCCCTCGCCGTTGCCTATGGCCGTTCGCTGCGCCGCGGCTGGATTGCCTACGCGCTCACCGCGCTCCTCCTTGCCGCGTCGATCGCGTACGGCTACGCCCGCCTGCGCCAGCCCGTCGCCGGCGCACAAACCACCTTCGGCATCGTCTCCATCGACAATCCCATCGGCCCGCACGCTTCCGACACATACGCCTCGAACATCCAAGCGGGATATGACAGTCTTGTGCAATCCCTCGCAGCTCAAGGCGCGCAAATCATCGTCCTCCCTGAGAAAATCGCAGTGCTCCCGCCAGCAAAAGTTCCCGATTGGCAGCATCACTTCAGCGCTCTGGCCTTGCAAAATCGCGTCTGGCTCGAAGTGGGTATCGGCATCGACGACGGCCTCAATCCCACAAACTGGTCGTGGCTTTTCACGCCTCAGGGCGATCTGGTCTCCAGCTATGAGAAGCACCACATGGCTCCGCCCGAGCGGCACGAGCACTACGCCTCCGGCACGGAGTACAACATCGTGACTGTCGACGGGCAGACCTACGGCCTCGCGATCTGCAAAGACATGCACTTCGCCGCATTCGGCCGCGAATACGGCCTTCGCCACGCCGCTGTCATGCTCGTCCCCGCGTGGGATTTCGCCTACCTCGACGGCTGGCTTGAGGCGCGCACAACCGTCTTCCGCGGCATCGAAAACGGCTACACTATCGTCCGCGCCTCGCGCGAGGGGCTGCTCACCGTGAGCGACCCCTACGGCCGCATTCTTACCGAAGTGCCCAGCAGCGAACTCCCCGGCCGCTCCCTGCTCGCGACGATCACCGTCACCGGTCCAGTGCCCGCCCTCTACACCCGCATCGGCAACTTTCTCGGCTGGCTTTCAGTCGCTGCCGCCGCCTTGCTTCTCGCTCTCGGACGCATGCCGCGCCGCCAACCGTCCGGCGCCCCGCAAAACGCTCCCAAACAGCCCTGAATTCCCATATAACCCGATCATTTTCCAATCATTTACGCGTAAGCGAGCGCCAGTCCAAAGGCCCGGATGGCCCGCTACCCATCTGCGCCCTCAACATTTCATTGCATCCCCAATACAAATGCCCTATGATGACCCCACCCAAGTAGAGCACTGACAGTTTTCCCCGAGGGGCATCGATATGGAATCGCACGGTTCTGACCGCGAGCGTTCTCGCCTCGCTGGCCTTTTCTCATCCCCATTGATCCGGATCTCGATCGTTTTGCTGCTTGTCGGCACGATTCTGCCGCTCACCGGCTGCGGGCCAAAGCGAGTCCGCGCCGATTTCACGCACTATGAGAACAGCTACGCCGTCACCTCCAACCAGGAGTTGCTGCTCAACCTCGCGCGCCTCGAGCAGCACGACCCCACCTATTTCTTCAAGTTGGGCCAGATCAACTCGAGCTACCGCATGGAAGCCTCGCTTACAGGAACCGGCCAGGTTTCGACCATCACGAATCCGCCAGCCAGCATAATCCCCACCGGCGGCGGCACGCCCGGCCTCATCTACGAAAACGATCCCTCCTTCAGCTTCATTCCCGTCAACGACCAGACCAACGCGCAACTCCTCCTCCAGCCGGTCCCCGAAAATGTGTTTTATAGCCTATTCCAGCAGGGCTGGCGCGTCGACCAGCTTTTCCGGTTGATGGTCGACCGCATCGAGGTCACCCTTCCCCCCGATCGGAATAGCCCCACTGACAAAGGATGCCGCGTCGAGGTCATTCGCAATGTGCCTCCGCCGTCCATTTACGGTACGGACTTCTCCCAATCTGCCAGCGACATCGACAGATATGTCACGTTCCTTCGCGTCAGCGCCGTCGTGTACGCTCTGCAAAAGCACGGCCTGCTTCTGTTGCGCGGAACCAATACCTTTCAAGCCGTCGACAAGCAGTCCTTCATCCCCAATGACACAAAGAATGACGAGGAAAAGGCCACCAGCCCGAAGCCTGGAACCGGCAGCACGGATACCGGCGGCAAAACACCGGTGGACATTAACATCACCGTCGCGAGCCCGGGCGGTGGTGGCGCAGGCGGCGCAGCCGGAAAGAACACGCAACTCCCGGCCGCCAAAGACTTGAACGATGCCGCGGCCAAAGGCCAGGAATGGGAACTGCAGGGAGCGGACGCCAATAACAAGGGCGGTGTATGGGTCCTTGGCCAGAAAACTCTCGAACCCAAGTTTCAACTGAATACGATGGTCCCTGACGCCAGCGATTCAGCGGAAACAACCTACGGACAAAGTGTAGCAACCGTCGAAAATATCCTCCGCGGCGACTTGCTTCCGAACGATCCCAGCGTTGCCGCATTAACCAATGCCCCCGAGCTCACCGATACTCTGGAGATTCTTTTCAGCGGTTTTGCCATCGGCGGCTCGGCCACTGATCAGGACACCGGCACGGGACCGTGTACTGTGGCGGGAAAGCCGGTTGTCACCTCGCATCTGGTCTTGCGCTCACTCATCGGTTTGATGGCTGCAGCGGCCCAGGAACAGGCCTTCTACGACATTTTGGCAAAGTCCGGGACTGACCCTGAAGTCCCCATGTCAAAAGACAACCTGGTTCAAAGAATCCATGATGGTCTGATGACCGCACAGGGATTGGATCCAAACAATCACAAGCAGGACAATGCTAACTACCTGGCGCTCGAACAGAAGTTGCAAGGCATGACATTTACCTTTAATCAGCTGGTCCCCCCCATCGAACGGCTTCCCGTACTCCGCCTTACCTGGCCCGCCGAAGTAAAGCCGCCCGTGTCTCACTATGCTGTCTATGCCAAGGACTATGGCCTTAGCCTGAGTTACAGGGGTCATGACTATGTCGTCGCCGACGTCGATACCGACAGCGTGAATCCCGCTAGCTTTGCCAGGGAGAACGAAACCTGGAACCGCGACATGTTCCGCCTCATCAACCAGCTCTCCTCGCAGGTCACCGTCGACATCTCCAAGTTCCCGCTGCCGGATATCCTGCAGCTGCGCACGGAGTAAACAGGGTTCATCAGGTCCGTATGTCCTTACACGCGAAGGGAACCAATCCGGTCGTCCGGCTTCCCGAGGTACTGGCCGTCGGCTTTACTGGCCATCGCAAGGTTCCCTACGAGGCCAAAAGCCGTCAGGTGATCCGCGACTTCCTTGCGCGCCAAAAGGAGTCGCACCCCGGCATCCTCTACGGCATCTCCTCGGCCGCATCGGGCGGTGATCAGCTCTTCGCGGAGAGCTGTATCGAACTCGACATCCCCCTGCGCATTCTTCTGCCCCGGCCCGCCGAGCAGTTCCGCGCCGACTTCGACGAGGCGTCGTGGCAACGCACCGTGCGCATCGTCGAGAAAGCTATCTCCGTTGAACTCACAGGCGAGCCCGAAAGCCAGAGCGACCAATACTACGACTGCGGCATTCAAACCGTGGCAGAGAGTCAGCTTCTGATGGCGCTGTGGGATGGCTTGCCCGCCCGCGGCGCCGGTGGCACCCAGGAGATGGTCTCCTACGCCCGCAAAACCGGCCATCCCATCGCTTGGATTCATAGCGAAACCGGTGAGCTCCAGTGGCTCAACAAAGACGCCCTCGGGCACATCGACACGAGCGACGAGCTCGAGTTTCTCAACCAGCTTCCCGACGTGGGAGTTGCTCTACCTGCCGCCACGTCTCGCGATCTGGCCCAGGCATGGCTCGATAAAACCGATGAAAACGCCAACCGTTTTGCGCCCCAGGCGCGTCGCGTGGCCTCCATTCCCATCGTCTACACCGCCGCTGCCGCGGTCATGAGCGGCGTCGCGCCCGAGATTCCGAGCGCTGCGCCGTGGCTGGCCATCAGCGCCGCTCTAGGCGTAGTCGCTCTGGCCCTGCCCGCCATCCTGCGCGTGCACATCCGCCAATCGCTTTGGGCACGGACCCGCACTGCGGCTGAAATCGCCCGCTCCGTTCTCGTCACCTGGCGTACTCCCCGGACCTATCAGGTCATTGGCGCGGAAGTCGCGCCCTGGCTCGCCGGCATTTTGCGCTCGCTCAACTACCTCAAGATGGAAGACAGTCACCGCATCGAAATTCCGCTTTCCGATTTCAAGCAGGAGTATCGCCGCGATCGCGTGGCTCACCAGATCGAGTATTTTTCCCGCCAGGCGCGCAAGGCCGAGCGCCAGGAGCGGCGTTACGGAGCGGTCGGATGGATCTGCGGCATACTGGCTACGGTCCTCGCCGTCGCATGTCTCTCTGGCGGATTGCAATGGCTTGCCAATCACGGCTTCTCCGGCCGGCAATGGCTGGCCTTCCTCATGTCGTCCTTGTTTGAAGTCGCCACCATGGCCGGCGCTTTTGCCTCCATGAAGGATTGTGCGCGGCGTCGCCGTCGCTATCGCGAGTTGAGCGACGCCTTGCGCCGTTGGGACACTCAGTTGGAAGCACTCAACACCTGGAACTCCGTGCTCCGCGTCGTGGAGCGCATCGAAAGAGCCCTGGTCGTCGAGCTCTTCGAATGGCGCTCTCTGGTGCTGGGCTCGGCATCGCATAAGGGATAAAACCATGAAAAGAATTCTTGCATTGGATGGCGGCGGCATACGCGGCGTCTTCACCCTCGAGGTCCTCGTCAGGATCGAGGAGGTGCTGCGCGAGTACTACGCAAAACAGGATCCAGAGAAAGCCAAAACCTTCGTTCTCCGCGACCACTTCGACTTCCTCGCCGGCACCAGCACCGGCGCCATCATCGCCACCTGTCTCTGCTGGGGAATGCCCGTGCAAGAGGTCAAGGACCTCTACCTCCGCGAAGGCCGGAAGATGTTTGAGAAGTTCACCTGGCGCACCCCAACCGATAAGCTTGCCGCGCTCTACAACCCCGCGCCGCTCACCAGTTTCCTGAAGAAAATTTTCCTCGAACCCGATCCCAAAACCGGCAAGATGGTACAGGCCACCCTTGCCAGTCCTTTGCTGCGCAATGGCGTGAAGAATAACCTCCTGATGGTCGTTGTCCGCAACCACACCACGGGATCGGCATGGCCTCTCACCAATAATCCCGATGCCATGTTCAACGATCCGAACCTTCCTGACTGCAATACGCAGATTCCTCTCTGGCAGTTGGTGCGGGCCAGCACCGCCGCGCCGGTCTTCTTCCCGCCGGAGACGGTCCAGTTAGGGGATACAGAGTGCGTGTTTGTTGACGGCTCGATCACGCCCTATTCCAACCCAGCGCTGATCGCTGCGCTCACCGCCATCCTGCCCGGCTATCGCGTCAATTGGACACCCGGCCCCAAAAACATCCGCCTCGTTTCGGTGGGCACCATCGCTTTTTCCTCGGAGGTTCCTATCGGCGATCCCAAGCTGCGGCTCGGTGTCCTTGCGACCAAGATTCCTAACGCCATACTGCAGACCACCACCGCCTTGATGCAGTCCATCGGCTGGCAGCAGGACTATCTCTGCCGCTGTCTGGGCGAATGCGTTTTCGCGGAAAACCTGGAGGGCGAAAAGCTCGATATCGAGGTAGGCAATCTGCTCGCTGGAGGTCTCGCAAGTACTCTGCCCTCCGAGCGAAGCTGGTTCAGCTACGTGCGCTATAACCGCACCTACAGAAAAAAAGAGATGATCCAAATCCTTGAGAAGAATCCCGACCTCAAGCGCATCGACGCCATCAGCGCCATTCCACTCTTGGGCGAAATCGGAAGGGCCTACGCTGAACAAAACGTGAAGATCGAGCACCTGGTCTGAGCCACAGAAGCGAGTGGTCAGTGTGAGTGCGAGTGTGGTCGGTGCACACTGCCTACTCACACTCCACACTCCACGCCGCCCGTGCCCCATCCTCTCCTGGCTTCGCAAAGCGAAGAAGTGGAAAGGGTGGGAAGGCACGAATGCCAACCCTCCTCCCTCAACTCAGCACGAAGAATGGGTGCCCCATCCTAAACGCGTTTTGTGCGTTTAGGGTGGGATCGCACGACCCCCCGCGTCGGATAATAGATAAGTCGAAAGGAATTGCTCGCCATGGTGCAAGGGCCCACCGTCCTCACCGCACGCCGTCTCTACGACGGCTCCCATCTCCACGAACACCCCATCGTCATCCTCGACGGCGGCCGCATCGCCTCTATCTCCACGCGTGCCACCAGCGCCGTCCCCGCCGGCGCACCCATCCTCGACTTCCCCGCAGCCACCCTCGCGCCCTCCTTCTTTGACGTTCACATCCACGGCGCAGCGGGCCACGACGCCATGGAGGCCACACCCGCAGCCCTCGCTGCCATTGGTAAATTTCTCGCCTCGCGCGGCACCGCCCACTTCCTCGCTACCACCGTCACCGCACCCGTTGACGCAACCCTCCGCGCCGTCGCCGGATTGGCAAAGCTCATCGCCAGACCGCCCACAGCAGGCGCCGCCATCCCACTCGGCATTCATCTTGAAGGACCGTTCCTCTCACACGCCAAGCGTGGCGTGCATCCAACTGAATTCCTTCTCGAGCCGGACATCGATCTCTTCGACCGCATCTACGACGCTGCCGAGGGCCACGTCCGCCTCATGACCATCGCTCCAGAGCTGCCCGGTGCGCCCGATCTCGCCGCCCACGCCGTAGCGCGCGGTGTCCGCGTCTCCGTCGGCCACTCCAACGCCACCGCGGTTGAAACCCGCGCCGCCATCGCCGCCGGCGCCACCAGCGCCACGCACACCTTCAACGCCATGCGCCCGCTCGATCACCGCGAGCCCGGCATCCTCGGTACCGTCCTCACCGACGATTCCCTCTTCGCCGAACTCATCTGCGACGGCATCCACTCCGCGCCCGAGATGACGAAGCTCTGGTGGCGTGCCAAGGGCCCCAACCGCGCCATCCTCGTCACCGACGCCATGAGCGCCACCGGCATGCCCGATGGCGAGTATCGCCTTGGCGGCCTCACCGTGCAGGTCGCCAACGGCCGCGCCATGTCCGATGGCGTCCTCGCCGGCAGCGTCCTCACCCTCGACCGCGCCCTCGCAAACTTCCTCGCCTTCACCGGCGCAACTCTCGAGCAGGGACTCCGCCTCCTCACTGGCAATCCCGCCGCGCTCACCGGCTTTCAAGCCGAAGCCGGCAGCCTCGCACCCGGCAGTCCCGCCAACCTCGTCGCCGTCACCCCCGACGGCCACTTAGCCGCCTCCTTCCTAAACGGCATCCCCGTCTCGGCGTAACAGAACAGTTTCCGCGAACAGTGGGCAATCGTCACCACCGCCACCAGCACAGCACAAACATTGGGTGCCCCACAACCGGGGCCCTCCCCGGACAGGTCCAGGTCCGTGGGGTGGAGATCTCGATTTTGAGATGTGGGAGAGCACGCCTGAAGGAGCCATGGCCTGGAAGCTACTCTTCGTCCCTATAATTATGTTTTGACCACTCCATCCAGCCGCGCATCCACAAAGGCGCATGCGCTTCTCGTCGCCGTCGGCATCCTCCTCAGCCGATTGGTCGGGCTTGTGCGCGATCGCATCTTTGCGCACTACTTCGGCAACTCCGATGCCGCAGACGCATTTCGCGCCGCGTTTCGCATTCCCAATTTTCTGCAGAATCTTTTCGGCGAGGGCGTGCTTTCCGCGTCCTTCATCCCCGTCTATGCGCGGCTCCATGCAGAGGAGCGCCACGAAGAGGCCTCAGGACTCGCCGAAGCCATCTTCGCGCTCTTGTTTTTCATCACCACAGTGCTGGCGGTCGTGGGCATCCTCACCACGCCATGGCTCATCGATCTCATTGCGCCGGGCTTTCAAGGCGACAAGCGCCTGCTCACCATTCGCCTGGTGCAGATTCTTTTCCCCGGTGCCGCCATGTTGGTGTTATCGGCGTGGTGCCTGGGAATTCTCAACAGCCATCGCAAGTTTTTGCTTTCCTACACCGCCCCCGTAGTCTGGAACATCGCCATGATTGCGACGCTGCTGTGGGGCGGCCGCGGGCACACTCAGCCGCAGCTCGCAGTGTGGGTGGCCATCGGTTCGGTCATCGGCAGTGGGCTGCAATTTGCCGTGCAGTTGCCCACCGTCATGCGCTACCTGTGGCCGCTGCGCCTGCAACTGCACGGCGCTGGCCAGCACGTCCGCACCGTGAGCATAAATTTCTTCCCGGTCTTTTTGAGCCGCGGAGTAGTGCAGATCAGCGCCTACATCGACGCGTGGCTCGGCAGTTTTCTGGGTACCGGCGCGGTTTCCGCGCTGGGCTACGCGCAAACGCTGTACACGCTCCCGGTGAGCTTGTTTGGCATGGCGGTGTCGGCGGCCGAGTTGCCTGCCATGTCGAGCGCCATGGGCACCGACGCCGAGATTGCTTCGGCGATTCGGCAGCGCTTGACGCAGGGCATTCAGCAAATTGCGTTTTTCGTAATCCCGTCGGCGGTCGGCTTCGTAGTCCTCGGCGACATTATCGTAGCCACCATCTACCGCTCCGGCGCCTTTCAGCATAAAGACGTGCTCTTTGTCTGGGGAGTGCTCGCCGGCTCAGCCGTGGGCCTGCTCGCCTCCACCATGGGACGCCTGTATTCATCCGCCTTTTATGCCTTGCGCGACACGCGCACTCCGCTGCGCTTCGCGGTCATTCGCGTATCGCTCACATTGGGCCTCGGCTACCTCTGCGCGCTGCCTCTGCCTCGTCTGCTCGGGATCGACCAGCGCTGGGGCGCAGCCGGCTTAACGGTCTCTGCCGGCATCGCCGGCTGGGTCGAGTTCATGTTGTTGCGGCGCGGCCTGCAGAGAGTCGTCGGCGCCGTCCCTTCCGGCCGCTCGCGCATCCTGCGGCTTTGGGCGGTCGCGCTCGTCGCGGCGCTGCTTGGCTACGGCCTCAAAGTGGTGTTGCCTTTCCATCACCCACTCATCGTCGGCCCTTGCGTTTTGATTCCGTTTGCGGCCGTGTATCTAGGCATCACGCAAGCCATGGGAATCGCCAGCATGGGCGCAGTATCCCGCCTCTTCACCCGCCGCCGATAAAAAGCTGCATGTCATCCTGAGCGAGTCCCGGCGTGTCGGTACGAGCCGAAGGACCTGCATTTCTACATTCTGGATAGCGTGTTTCGTCAAGGCGGCACGGGAAAAGCTTTGGTGCAGGTGGGCGGGACTGATCCAGTTGCCGCCGTGCAGGTTGCTGTCAATGGGAGTGGTGGGCTGTTGCGACACGTAAGGCGGTTGTTCGGGAAAATCGGTAAACCCTCGCCGGGATTATGAGGACTGATACAGAATTCCTCCCAGTCCCAGCATGATCTTCACCGGAAGTTCTCGATCAGCATAAGGCCGCTCGCCGGATCGTCGAGTTGCGCGTACACCAGGTAGCGCCCGTCCGGCGAGACATCAAGACCGAACTCCGGACGCCCCATCGCCAACACCGTGCTTGTCGCGCCCGTGGCGAAGTCGTAAAGCTTCAACATGCAGTTGCCCGACTCGTCCGCATCGGTCATGTAGTAAATCCCGCGCTTGGCGACGGCGTAGTTGACGCGGTAGAGCGAGTCTGCCAGTTGCTCTTCCGGGCCGCCCACAACCGGCATCCTCCAGATCGATCCTGAATCCGCGCGAAGAGTCCGCGTGAAGTACAGCGTCTTGCCGTCCTCGGACTCAGTGCCGGCTTCCCCGCCATTGTGCGTCACCTGAACCGCCGCGCCCCCGTCGGTGGGCATCTTCCAGACCTCCGCGCGTCCGGTCCGGGTCGAGGTAAAGTACATCGATCGACCGTCTCGCGACCACGAAGCGAGGAAGTTATCGAACCTGCCGTTGGTAAGCTGGTTCATCCTTCCGCCGTTCACGTCCATGGTGTAGACCTGATAGTTGCCGGTCGTATTTGAATCCACCTCCAGCGTGCGACCATCGGGCGACCAATGCGGAGACCCCGCCAACCCGCGCTCTACGGCGGTAAGCTGCCGCGCCTGCTTTCCCTCCGCGTCGCCCAGCCAGACTTGGCTTCTCCCTCCCCCGCGCATGGACTGAAACGCGATCTGGCTGCCATCTGGAGAGTATTTCGGATATACGTCGCGAAACGTGGAGGCGATCAGCCGCTCCGGCTTCAGCACCCTGGCGCTCAGGTCAATCCTCCAGATGTTCGCGTCTCCATGCACCATTGCGTACGCCAGCCGGTCGCCGTGCCGCGAAACGGCGAGACCCTGTATCCCCGAACCTGTCCCGGGAACCGGCTTCGCCTCGCCGCCCCCCCGCACTGGAATGCGATATAGCCCGCTCCGAGTGGCCGCCACGACCTCTCTCCCATCCGCCATCCAGTCCGCCGCCAAGAATAGAAGCCCTTGGGAGGCAATCGGCTTTGGAACCCCGGCAGGCTTCGCGTTCTCGTCCAGCCGAACGGTGTACAGCGTGCCATCGGCATAAAATGGAGGCCTTCGATTGAACAGCAGCGTGTTCCCGTCCGGAGAGATCGCGGGAAATTTATCTTCAAGCTCAAGACCCGGCTCCGTGATCTGCTCCTGATCTCCCGTCTCCACCGACACGCGAAACAGGGCCGTATGCTGTTGCACCAGCTCCGGCAAAATCAGCCACTTGCCATTCAGAGACCAGGCCGACGCACCTTCTGTCGATCGCCAGACCGGATCGTCCGAGATTGGAATCCGGGCCAGGCTCCGCTCCGGTCCCCCTAGCGCCGGGATCAGCATCAGCTCCGCCTCGCCGGGAGCCATGATCCTCAGGAATGCGATCGTCGATCCATCCGGCGACCAGGACGGCCTCTCATCCGGCAGCGGGTTGGTCGTCAGCCGCAACGGGACAGCGTCCGGGCCTATCGCCTTCACGTAAATGTCGAAGTTGTCCTGCTTCTCCCCGTCCCACTCGAACGCAACCTGGCTCCCGTCGGGGGAAAAGGACGGTGCTTCTTCATTACCGCGGTAGGTGGTCAGCGGCACCGGCGTGGAAACAGCCGGCACGGATGGCCTCGGCCAGAACCGCCACGCCGCCAGTCCAGTTGCCGTAAGGACCGCTAAGGCGAGCGCAGCCCAAACGGGAATCCGGGGCAACTTGCGCGGCAGCGGCTTCGCGGACGGAGTCGGCTCTAGGACGGTCAGTTTTCCGATGAAGCGGTACCCGAAGGTGGGAAGTGTTTCAATAAAGCGAGGCTGCCTGGGGTCATCTTCCAGTGCCTTGCGGATTTGCGCAATGGCTCGGGTCAGGGCATTATCGGTGACGCTGGTCTGGTTCCAGACTACCCCGAAGATCTCTTCCTTGGTCAGGACCCGATCGCGATTCTGTATTAGGAACTCCAGTAGCCGAAACGACTTCGGCTCCAGTGACAGCTCCTCGTCGCCGCGGCGCAGGCGCCTCGTCGCGGCATCCAGCGTAAACCCGTCAAAACGGTAGATGAGGGGAGATTCCATGCAGGGCACAGACGAGTATAGCTCTGGATGCGGCCATGATCGAGGGTTCCGCCGCTTCCATCACGCTTAGATCACCTTCCGCAGGGAAACATCCTGCCCGCATCACGACTTGAGAGCCCCACCAGCCCCATGGTGGGGGCATGAACAGTCAATCGTTCTTCCTGCCCACCCTTATCTGCGCGATTCTTCTACCCTCAGCCGCCGTCGCGCAGCCATCGCCGGCAAGCATTCCACTGAAGGTGATGACAGGGAAGCCTGTCGTCGACGGCGTCTTCTTAAATGGGCATGGCCCTTATCGGTTCCTTCTGGACACCGGCAGCCAAAGCAACCAGGTGGACGCGGCCCTGGCCCGCAAGCTCGGGCTCAGCGCTACGCTCAAGTTGGATCTGGAGACTCCGTCTGGGGAATCGACCGTCCGTGGTGGCCGGCTTAACCAAGTGACCCTGGGACCGATGGAAGCCACCGACCAGGAATTCCTGTTTACCCACTTCGACGATCTCTCCGCCCTGTTGCCGGACATTCGGGGAATCCTCGGACAAGAGTTCCTGGCTAACTTTGACTACACCCTGGACTTCCAGCACCATCGCTTGATCTTTGGCGACCAGTCGTTTGGAGAGCCCTCTGCCCCAGGCGTCCAAACCGGTTTCCGGCTCATCTCCGGCCGCATGGCGATCCCCACCAGCATGGGAGACCTGGTGCTCGATTCCGGCGCCGAACTGCTCTTTCTGTTTCGTGCATCTTCCCGCCCCGTGAGCGGGCAGGTCATGGGGGCTTCCGGCGCAAGAGTGCCCGTCTCCTTCGAAGCCGCTCCCGAAGTTCGCATTGGCGGCCGCAGTTACCGCCCGTCCAAAGCGGAGTATCGCCCCGTCCCCGACGCAGAAGAGGCTGGCCTGCTGCCTGCCAATCTCTTCCATGCCATCTTTGTCTGCAACTCAAAACACTATGTCGTCTTAGAGGGGAGGAACTGACCTTGAAGCGCTCCGATCTTCACCATTTGGTGTTATGTGGCTGTGTGGTGGCTCTGCTGACGGGCTGCGGTCAACGCGCGCCGCAAAGTGCGGGGTCCACAACCGGAAACACCCCACCTGGCAATCCCTCGCCCCCAAGTGAACCCACTGAACCAACGCAACCAACCTATTCCTCCGGCGTGAGCCTTAGCCGGCCAAGTGTTATTGTCGGGACAAACGGATGGGGTCCCACACTGGTTTATCACGCGACCGATAGCGAGAGCGATTCTTATGCTTCTCTGGAAGGCTGTCTTCCGGCGGTGGACGGACAAGGAAATGTTTATTTGCTCGCGTTTCAATATCCGTGGGGCTGCGGATATGCTCTGTCGAGCATCGATGTGTACGCGCCTAATTCGGTCGGTGGATCGTCAACGATACGATCACTGTCCGTTGGCCCCGGGACGACGATTGCGAACGTGACGGACATGGCAGTGAGCCCAACGGGAGAGATCTTCGTTAACGATGGCAAAGGCGTGGCGGTGTTTGGTGCCACGGCGAATGGGTCCGACGCACCAGTTCGCTACATTCAATGGGATGGCGGTGGAGAGACGCCTCTCACGCCGGGTTATATTGCTGTGGATGTCAAAGATAACCTGTATGTGCAAAGCGGATCGTCGATTGCAGTCTTCGGGCCACAGGACACAGGGCTTGTAGTTCCGTCGAGGGTAATCAACGGTCCGGATACACAGCTAAATGCACCCGGAAGGATGACGACTGATGCCCAGGGAAATCGCTACGTAACGACAGGCTCAAACTCATATGTCGGGATCAGTGTGGTGGAGTTTGCCTCCGAAGCCAATGGCGATGCCGTGCCGCTACGGTCTGTGAGCTCGACTGCTATGTCGAATTTCTCGGGCTTTCTGGGAGTTGCTGTGGATTCGTCGGGTCTGATCTACGTAAGAGCAACAGACCCCTTTTGCGGGGCCATCTTCGTGTTTCCTGCGGATGCCTCGGGGAACTCGACTCCGTCGAGCGTGCTTGGAGGGAGTTGCCCGGCCTACGATCCCGACGGAACAATCGCGGTCTTTTAGTGGAGGCCGCGCTTCGAAATTCTCGAGTGCCTTAGTCCCGATTCCCTGCATTGATCAAGCCGCGCCAATCGTCGCACCCGCCGCAAAGAAGGGGTGTCCCATCCTAAACGCGCTTCATGCGTTTAGCGTGGGATCGCACGAACCCAGCTTGTGCGCTTCGTCTCTAAAAATCGACTGTCATCCTGAGCGAAGTGGGCCGCGCGTTG
>JBEKEP010000013.1:0-39291 GCA_050013775.1 Occallatibacter sp.
GTTACCCGCAATCGCCTGGTGGCGCTGCCTGACGGGCTGATGTTCCTGATACCGACCAAGTTGGTGCCGACGGCGCTGACGCGGCTGTTCAGCGTGCGCACCAAGATGCGGATGGCGCTGGAGCTGCTGCATCCTCCGCGGCCCAGCGATGGCGACGAGTCAGTGGCGGCGCTGGTGAAACGGCATTTTGGGCAGGAAGCCGTGGATCGGCTCGCCGATCCGCTGTTGAGCGGTATTTATGGCGGCGACGCCACGCAACTGAGCGCGCAAACCGTGTTGCCGCGGCTGGTGGAGATGGAGACGAAGCATGGCTCGCTGACGCGCGGCATGCTGGCGGCGCATAGGAAGATGCGCGCCATGGCGAAAAATTCATCCAAAACCCAAAACCGCGGAGCGGCGATTTTCACGGCGCTCCGCGGAGGCATGGGCAAGTTGGTGGACGCTATTGCGGCACGCCTCGATGGTCGCAGCGTGCGCACGGCGACGCCGGTGAGCGGCATTGAAAAAACGGCGGAGGGCTGGCGAATTGCGGCCGGCGGGGTCAGCGAGGAGTTCGATGCGCTGATTATGGCTGCGCCCGCGTGGATTGCTGGGGAGCTATTGACGCCGGTGGATGCTGTGCTGGGCGCTGAGCTCGGCGGCATTCCGTATTCTTCGTCGATCACCGTGAACCTTGTGTACGACGAGGGAAAGATTGGCCCGCTGCCGGAGGGATTCGGATTCCTGGTTCCGGCGGTCGAAGGCCGCGCGATGCTGGCCTGCACTTTTGCGCATCGCAAGTTTCTGGGACGTACGCCGCCGGGGAAGGCGGTTTTTCGCGCGTTTCTAGGCGGCATGAAGCGCGACGATTTGCTGGCCGAGAGCGACGAGGCATTGATTGCAGTGGTGCGGCGCGAGATGAGCGAGATTCTGGGCGCGAAGGCCTTCGGCGCGGAGGTCGAGCCGGAGTATGCGCAGGTGACGCGCTGGCGTCGCGCCATGGCGCAGTATGCAGTGGGCCACAAAGATCGCATGCAGCGGGTGCATCTACGCGTAAGGGTGCTACCCGGTCTGCGGCTGATCGGCAATGCATACGACGGCATCGGCGTGCCCGATTGCATCCGGCTGGGGCGCAAGGCGGCGCGCGAGCTGGCGGGTGTGCCCGAACCGGCGGCTGCCGCCAGGCGTTAAACCCGGTCCCCGTATACTTTGCGTAGAGCATGTCTACGCACACCGACACATTTCTCTCGACGATTCTGGCGACGACACGCACCAATTTGGCCGCGGCGAAGGCGGACGTGCCTCTGGCGGAGCTGGAGCGCCGCGCCGCCGAGCACCATCCGCGTGGATGGGCTGCCGCACTGCGCCGGCAAGCAGCACAGGGACCGGCCGTGATCGCCGAGATCAAGAAAGCTTCGCCTTCCAAAGGACTGATTCGCGCGGCTTTCGACCCGGCGTGGCTGGCCCGGCGTTACCGTACCGGCGGCGCTGCGGCGCTTTCCGTGCTGACCGATGAGCCGTATTTCCAAGGCAGCCTGCGCAATTTGGAGCTGGCATCGGCGGCTGCGCCACTGCCCTGTCTGCGCAAAGATTTCATGGTCGACGAGTACCAGATCGTCGAGGCGCGGGCGCATCGCGCCGACGCCATTTTGCTGATCGCCGCCGCGCTGAGCGCCGTGGAGTTGAAGCGACTCGCCGAGGCCGCGCACGCGCTCGCGCTCGACGTGCTGGTGGAGGTGCATACCGCCGACGAGCTGGCGGACGTGCTCGACGCACTGGGTGGGACCGGCGCTGACGCGATCGGCGTGAACAATCGCGACCTGAAGACCTTTGACGTAAGCCAGCAAACTTCGCTTGCGCTTGTCGATCAGATTCCCGCTAGCGTAGTACGCGTGACGGAAAGCGGCATTTCGACGCCCGGGGACATCGCTCGCCTGCGCAAGGCGGGATTCGATGCGTTCCTGATCGGCGAGAGCCTGATGCGCCAGCCCGATCCCGGCGAGGCGCTGGCGGAATTGCTCAAGGGCGCGGCCGAAAAAGCATGAGCCTCTGGATCAAAATCTGCGCCAACACCTCGCTTGGCGACGCGCAATTGGCCGCGGACGCTGGCGCCGATGCGGTGGGATTCGTGTTTGCGCCGAGCCCGCGGCGCGTGACGGCAGAGCAGGCCGCAAAGATTGTGGCGCAGTTGCCGGCGGCGCTGGAAAAAATCGGGGTTTTTGTCGATGCGGGGTTCGATGAAATCGCGGCCACGGTGGAAGCGGCGGGACTGACCGGCGTGCAACTGCATTTCGACGCGCCAGCCGCGTTGCCGGCGCAATTGCGCGAGAGATTTGGGCCGAAGCTACGGATTCTGGGCGTTGTGCACTTCGATTCCGCGGCGACGAAGCGCGTGGCAGCGATGGCACGCGATGCACATGTTGATGCGTTGCTGGTGGACTCGCGCACGGCCGCGGCGGTGGGCGGGACGGGCGTCGCATTCGATTGGGACGCTGCCAGCAAAACCCTTTTTCATGACACAGGAGTGCGCATGGTGGCGGCAGGTGGATTAACGCCGGAGAATGTGGCTGACGCGATTGCGACGCTGCGCCCGTGGGGCGTGGACGTGGTGAGCGGCGTGGAAGCTGCGCCGGGACGCAAGGATGCGGCAAAGGCGCGGGCGTTTATTGCTAGTGCGCGTCGGGCGAACGCGTCGGTGACAAACGGCCCTGGGACGAACGGTCCTGGGATTTGACGAATAGAAAGAATCTCGTGGAGGTGCGCGATGCGGGGAGAAAGCAAAGGACGCGCGCGAGTTTCGCCGTTGGAAATCGATCCCGAGCAGTTCCGTTTGCTGGGTCACGAACTCGTTGACCGTATCGCGGGACTGCTGGAGTCGCTTCCAACCCGGCCCGTCACGCGCGGCGAATCGCCGCTTAATATTCGCAAGGCTCTCGATGCCGATCGCAGCCTGCCGAATCACGGAACGGATCCAGCCCAGTTGCTTCGTCACGCAGCGGACTTGCTCTTCGAGCACTCCTTGTTCAATGGGCACCCGCGATTCTGGGGATACATCACCTCATCTGCCGCACCCATCGGGGCGCTCGGTGACTTGCTTGCCGCTGCCGCAAATCCGAATGTCGGCGCGTGGCCGCTTTCTCCGATGGCCAGTGAAATCGAAGCACAAACTATTCGCTGGATTGCCGAGATGCTGGGCTATCCCGAAGAGTGCGGCGGCTTGTTCGTGAGCGGCGGAAACATGGCCAACATTGTTGGGTTTCTCGCCGCGAGACAGGCTAAGGCAGGTCGCGATGTACGCAGCGCCGGATTGGGCAGCGAACGGCTGCGTGTCTACTGCTCGAAGGAAGCGCACACCTGGATACAAAAGGCAGCGGATATTGCGGGGATGGGGACGGATGCAATCCGTTGGATCGCGACAAACGATCGGATGCAAATCGACGTCTCCGCGCTGCGGCAGCAAATCGAAGCCGATCGCGATGCCGGC
This sequence comes from Occallatibacter sp., assembly GCA_050013775.1. GTDB lineage: Bacteria > Acidobacteriota > Terriglobia > Terriglobales > Acidobacteriaceae > Telmatobacter. Next base: position 3,464 of record JBEKEP010000013.1, read on the forward strand.
GAACGGCCGATCCTGGTGGTGGGAAATGCCGGGACCGTGAGCACAGGCGCCGTGGATCCGCTGAGTGAACTGGCGGCAATTTGCCGCGAATTCGATCTCTGGTTCCACGTGGACGGCGCCTACGGCGCGATGGCAGCGATCCTTCCCGAGGCTCCACAGGAGTTTGCCGGCCTTGGCAAAGCGGACTCGATTGCGATGGACCCTCACAAGTGGCTCTACGCGCCGCTCGAAGCGGGATGTGCGCTGGTGCGCAATCGCGAGAAGCTGCGCGACGCATTCTCATACCATCCGCCGTATTATCACTTTGAGACGGAGGCGATTAATTACTACGACCTTGGCCCGCAGAATTCGCGCGGCTTTCGAGCGTTGAAGGTGTGGCTGGCGCTGCAGCAAGCGGGCCGCGACGGCTATGTGCAGACAATCTCGGAAGATATTCGCCTGGCGGGCGAACTGTTTCGGCGGATTGCGCAAACTCCGCAACTGGAAGCGCTCACGCAGAGCCTGAGCATTACAACCTTCCGGTTCATTCCGAGTGACCTTGAGCGCGGCGGCGAGGAAAATGAAGGCTATCTCGATCAGTTAAACAACGAACTCCTCACGCGCTTGCAGAATAGCGGTGAGGCGTATCTGTCGAATGCAATCGTGCGCGGCAGGTTTGCGTTGCGCGCATGCATTGTGAATTTCAGGACAACGCAGGCAGATATTGAAGCGCTGCCGCCTCTCATCGTTCGGATCGGCGTGAAGACAGATGCGGAGCTGCGACCGGAGGGCCTACGGCAACGAAGCCGGCTCTCGTAACGGTGCGCCGCCAGGAACGCAGCATGCACGATGCAGCTCACCGGCCGGAATGAAGGTGAATCGAAATGGACCGGGCTGCACCGGATCCATGCCTTTGAACATCAAAACATGCGAAGGAAATCCGCGGAGATTTGTCCATGGCAACGTTTCTTCCCCCTATCGAAAACCCTTCAAGCCCGATGTTGAAACTGGTCTACGCCATGTCACGCCGCCAGTTTGGCAAGGTGATGACCCCGTTCAAAGTATTTGTGGCGCGCATGCCGCTGGCGTTCGGCATGTTCAGTGGCAAAATCGGCAAGCTCGACAAGAAACTGGAGCTGCCGCGTGAGACACAAATGCTGGTCCGCGAGCGCGTCGCGCGGATCAATGTGTGCGAGTTCTGCATCGATATCGGCCGGTCGTTTGTAATCAAGGGCTCAATGAACGAAGCCAAGTTCGATGCGTTGGAGGACTACGCTACGAGTCCGATGTTTTCCGATGCCGAGCGGGCGCTGCTGGATTACGTGACCGAGTTGACGCGTGATAAGAGCGTGAAGGACGAGACTTTTGTGCGGCTCCGGAAGCACTATTCCGAGCGGGCCATTTGCGAGGTCGTGTGGCTGGTGGCGAGCGAGCACTTTTACAACATGACCAACATCGGGTTGAATATTCATTCCGACATGCTGTGCGATATTGCGAAAAAGAAGTGAGGTAGCTGGGCTTTTCCTGCAATGGGCGGCCTCCTAGTACACTAAAAAGTCCCCCATTCCCCGGGTAAACACGCAGGAGCTTCTCATGGCATCGGTCATTCTTCCGGCAAATCCTTCCGAGTCGCGGCCCGGGCGCTTTGGCGTCTACGGCGGGCGCTATGTGCCGGAGACGCTGGTGGCGGCGCTGGACGAGTTGGAACATGCCTACGAAGAAGCCAAGGCGGATGCGGCGTTCCAGGCTGAGCTGAGTTCGCTGCTGGCCGACTACGCGGGACGGCCGACACCCCTCTACTTTGCCAAGCGGCTCACGGAGTCGCTGGGAGGGGCAAAGATTTACCTGAAACGCGAAGACCTGCTGCACACGGGCGCGCACAAGATCAACAATTCGCTGGGGCAGGGACTGCTGGCCAAACGCATGGGCAAGAAGCGTGTGATCGCCGAGACCGGCGCGGGTCAGCATGGCGTGGCGACGGCGAGCGCGTGCGCGCTGCTGGGCTTGGAATGCGTGGTCTACATGGGCGACGTGGACATGGAGCGCCAGGAACTGAACGTGAAGCGCATGCGGCTGCTGGGCGCGGAGGTGCGCGGCGTCTCGTCGGGATCGAAGACGCTCAAAGACGCGATCAGCGAGGCGATGAGGGACTGGGTCACGAATGTGCGGACGACTTACTATCTGTTGGGCAGCGCGCTTGGGGCGCATCCGTACCCCACCATGGTGCGCGACTTTCATCGCTGCATCAGCCGCGAGATGAAAGAGCAGATTCTCGCGAAGGAAGGCCGGCTGCCGACTGCGGTGATTGCATGTGTGGGCGGCGGGTCGAATGCCATCGGCGCGTTTTACGAGTTTATTCCCGACCGCCAGGTGCGGCTGATCGGCGTAGAGGCGGGCGGGCGCGGCACAGTGTTGGGCGAGCATGCGGCTCGTTTCCAGGGCGGCGCGCCGGGCGTGTTGCAGGGCACGTTTTCTTACGTGCTGCAGGATGAAGACGGGCAGATTGCGCTCACGCACTCGGTTTCCGCGGGCCTGGATTACGCTTCGATCGGTCCCGAGCACGCGATGCTGCACGACACGGGCCGCGCGGAGTACGTTTCGTGCGATGACGCGCAGGCGCTCGATGCAGTGATGAAGCTGGCGCTGACCGAAGGCATTCTGCCGGCGCTTGAAAGCGCTCATGCTGTGGCTGAGGCCATGCGCATCGCGCCTACGTTTTCGGCGCGTGACATACTGGTGGTGAATCTTTCAGGCCGCGGCGACAAGGATATGGGGATTCTGGCGCGCGAGTTGAAGTTGTAGGACCGCGTGGGTTCTTGCTTTCCCACCCTAGCGACAAAAACAAAAACGTCGCGAGCGTGGGGCACCCGGGGTTTTCGGGGATTTTAGAGTTTTTCGATGGCGATACGTTTTGATCACAAGCCGGGTTTGGTGGTTTATCTTACGGCGGGCGACCCGTCTCTCAAGGCGACGCGCGAGATTGCGGTTGCGGCCATTGACGCGGGCGCGGATGTGATTGAACTGGGCGTGCCGTTCAGCGATCCGCTCGCCGATGGGCCCGTCATCCAGCGCGCCATGGAGCGCGCCCTGGCTCACGGACCGGGACACGAAGCAACGAGGCTGAAGGATGTTCTTGCTCTCGCCCAAGAGATTCGCGCCGCACGTCCTCGGGCGGGCCTGGTGATTTTCAGCTACCTCAATCCAATACTGCGCTACGGCCTCAAGAAGTTTGCCGACGACGCGAAGGCTGCCGGCGTGGACGGCGTCCTGGCTACCGACATGATTGTGGAAGAGGCCGGCGAGTACCTCAAAGAGTTGAGCCGCGTGGACCTGGCGCCGATTTTTCTGGCCGCGCCTACCAGTCCCGACGCGCGGCTTGAGGCGATTGCCACGCACTCCAAAGGTTTTGTGTACGCCATCTCGCGCACCGGCATTACGGGCACGCAGCAGAGCGTAGCGGGCGATGCGGCGGCGCTGGTTGCGCGCGTCAGGCGATGGACCCGGCTGCCGGTAGCCGTGGGGTTCGGTATCAGCAACGCGGAACACGTCGCACAGGTGGCGGAGTTCGCGGATGCCGCGGTTGTTGGCAGCGCGATTGTCGAGTTGATTGAGCGGGCGACGCCAGAGACTGCGCCCGACTTGGTGGCTCGATTTATCAAGGGTCTGCGCCTGCCCCATGCAGCGTTGGCCCGGTGAAAAAAGCAGCCGTCAGCTATTAGCTATCAGCTTTCAGCTTGTCCGTTGCCGAAGGGAGCCGCAGAGGCTTGCTTCGGCAGGCTCAGGCTGGAAGCTGATGGCTGAAAACTCGTTTCCTGCAATACGAGGATGCAATGACCATCGAAGAATTGCGAATCCGCATCGACGAGCTGGACCGCCAGCTGGTCGAGTTGCTCAGTGAGCGGGCACGCGCCGCGCAGATGATCGGCCATTTGAAAGCCGCCACTTCGCTTCCGGTGTACGAGCCGAACCGCGAAAAGATCATCTACGCGAATGTGCGCGCGGCCAACAAGGGCCCGCTGCCCGACATCGAGCTGACGCATATCTACGAGCGCATCATCGACGTGATGCGGGCATTGCAGCGCAACGAGCTGGCTAGCCAGAGACATGCCCAGGCCGCCGAACAAGAAGGCGGAGCGCTGGGCCACGCCGCGGGAGAATCTTCTTCCGAGACAGGGAAAAAGTCATGATTGTCGCAATGCAGGAGAAAGCCACCGAAGAACAAATCGATGCGGTGATCAACGCCATGGGAGAAGCCGGTGTAGACGTGCATCGCACCACCGGCGAGTTCCAAACCATTCTGGCCGGCGTAGGCGCCACCGCCGAACTCGACCTGACAAAGTTTGAAATGCTGCCGGGCGTGCTGCACGTGCACCGCATCAGCGCACCTTACAAGCTGGCCGGGCGCGCGTGGCGGCCGGAAGGTACGGTTGTCGAGTTTAAGAACGGAGCTACGATTGGCGGCCAGCAAGTGGCCATCATCGCCGGACCGTGCGCCATCGAAAATCGCGAGCAGATTTTTGCGATTGCTGCGTGCGTGAAGGCCGCGGGCGGAGGATTTCTGCGCGGCGGAGCCTACAAGCCACGCAGCTCGCCGTATTCTTTTCAGGGGCTCGGCATTCCCGGTCTCGAATTGATGCGCGAGGCGGCCGACGCGAACGGACTTTGCGTGGTGAGCGAGGTGATGGAGATTGCGCAGATCGAGCCGATGCTGCCGCTGGTGGACTGCTTTCAGGTGGGCGCGCGCAACATGCAGAACTTCAACCTGCTGCGCGAACTGGGCCAGGTGCGCAAACCGATCCTGCTGAAGCGCGGCATTGCGGCTACGGTGGAAGAGCTGCTGCTCTCGAGCGAGTACATTCTCTCGGGCGGCAACTACGACGTGATTCTGTGCGAGCGCGGCATCCGCACCTATGAAACTGCGACCCGCAATACGATGGACATCGCAGCTATTCCGGTGCTGAAGAAGCTCTCGCATTTGCCCGTGGTTGGCGATCCTTCGCACGGCACAGGGCGGCGCGACATGGTTCCCGCGATGGCCAAGGCCGCGGTGGCTGCAGGCGCGGATGCAGTGCTCCTGGAGATCCATCCCAACGCCGACAAGGCCGTTTCCGACGCGGCGCAGACGCTCTTTCTCGAGGATTTCACCAAACTGGTGGGCGAGCTGCGGGTGTTGGCCGCGGCGGTCGGCAGAACGCTGTGAAGGATAGCAATGTAAGCGTGGTTAGCGGAGCAAGAAAAATCGAACTCCGGTAGCTGCGCGAACACATCGCGCTATTCACGTACGGGGGCGCAAGTGGACAGTCCATCACTACGAATATTCGCGATCATTTTTGTCGCCGGACTGTTCGGCACCTATTTCGGTGGCTATCACTGCATAGCGGCGCACACCTATGCTGTGGCGGCGGAGCATGAAGCAACTGCGGTTGGCCGCGTCGTGGGTATTTCAAGCCGGAGAAGCGGGGGGACAGACTGGGACTACGTGTTTTCGGTCAATGGGGTTCAGATGGACGACTATAGCGAAGTCTGCGCGACTCCGCTCGCGCCGGGCGCGTGCAGCAACGAGGGTCCAGTTCTGGTCTACTACTCTTCCCAGCCGTATTCGAACTCGCGTCTCGAAGACTTCGCCGTTGCGGCCGGGAAAGCCTATCGGACCGGGGGGATCGCGCTTGCGATCTCCTTACCTTGCGCCGTCCTATCGTGCGCAGGCATGGTGAAACTGGGGCGCAAGAACAAGAAGGGCGACGATTCCGATCGCCGGGGCGAAGAAGGAAGAAACAAGAGGGACGACGCACCGGACGGGATTCATATCGCCCCCGACGAGTGAGCCTACTTTCTAGTTTGCTCAGTTTGAGGCTTCGTGCATTAGCCTAAGTTGGAGCGCCACTAGCTCTGATAACACCGCTTCCTGGGGACTTCCATGATCTCGCGGATCGCCATTGTCGGCACCGGGCTCCTCGGCACATCCGTCGGCCTTGCGCTGCGCGCCGCGGGGTACAAGGGCAGCCTCGTAGGCTGGAACCGCAGCTCCGAGCAGGGGCAACTCGCACACTCGATGGGCGCGATCGATTCCATTGCCGCCGATCCCATTGAAGCCGCGCGCGCGAGCCAGTTGACGCTGCTGGCTGTGCCGATCTACGCCACGCTCGATTTCATGGAGAAGCTGGCGCCGGTGCTCGGACCTGATCAGCTTGCGACCGATGTGGGCAGCACCAAGCGCGTGATCGCCGAAACTGCCGCACGGCTTTACAACTCGCCGGAGCGCGCGGCGTTTCTTCCTGGGCACCCCATGGCGGGCAAGGAGCGCGGTGGCGCTGCTCTGGGCGATGCGGATTTATTTCGCGGCGCGGTGTGGCTTTTTACGGACGATGCCGCGGCGAGGCGCTCTCTGCAAGCGGCGGCTCTGGTGAAGGACTGGCGCGAGTTGGTGACGAAGATGGGCGCGAAGACGCTCGATCTCGATGCCGCGCGGCACGATGAGTTGGTGGCGTGGGTAAGCCATCTGCCGCAGTTCACGGCTACGGCGCTGAGCGCGCTATTGGAAGAGGAAGTGGGCGACGCGCCCGAACTCAAGGACGTGGGCGGGCGCGCGCTGCGCGAGATGACGCGGCTGGGGGCGAGCCCGTTTTCGATGTGGCGCGATATTGCCCACACCAATACCGAGGCCGTGGAACGCACGTTGCTGGCCCTCGAGCAACGCCTGGCAAACCTGCGCGAGAATCTGCGCACGCCGGCGCTACGCGATGAATTCGAGCAGGCGAATAAGTTCCGGCGGGAGTGAGCTTTGCCTTTCCGCTTCATCTTCGCTTCAGTTTTGTCTGGTATCGTGGTTGTCGCGGCCCAGTGCTTGCGGATTGCTCTCTCCGCATAGGGCACACCGAGGAGAATTGAGATGCGAAACATACAGATCATCATGCTGTCGATGGCTGTGCTCGTGAACGGTTCCATGCCGACTCTGGCCCAGGCCAAATGGGATGTCACAAAGACGGTGCACATAGGCGGCGACGGCGGATGGGACTATCTCACCGTTGATTCGCAAACGCACCGCCTGTTTGTTACTCGCAGCACCCACGCCATGGTCATCGACGCCCCCAGCGGCAAGGTTCTGGGCGACATTCCAGGCCAGAAGCGTTCGCATGGAACGGCAATCGTTCCGGCGCTCGGCCGCGGCTTTATCACCGATGGTGGCGGCGACGGCGCGATTTTGATTTTCGATCTCAAGACGTATGCCGTCCTGGGCAAACTCGCCACCATGCCCGATTCTGACGGCATCATCTACGACGAGGGGCAGAACCTGGTGCTGGCTGTGTCCGGCGACGGAAACAAGTTGATGACCTTCAAGCCGGATATCGATCCTGTAAATGGCAAGATCGATGCGCCAATCGAACTCGGCGGGGCACCGGAATTCCTCGCCGCTGACGGCGCCGGAAAGGTCTATATCAACCTCGAAGACAAAGACGTCCTGGCCGTGGTCGACCTGAAGACGCGCAAAGTGACCGCGCGCTGGCCTGTAGCGCCCGGTGGCCATCCAGTGGGGTTGGCCCTCGATAAGAAGAACCATCTCCTTTTCATCGGCTGCCGGAATCCGCAGAGGCTTATCGTGATGAGCACGGAAGACGGGAAGGTTGTTGCTGACCTGCCCATCGGCGCGGGCGTCGATGCCGTGAAGACAGACGGCGATCTGGTTTTCGCGAGCTGCGGCGACGGGTCGTTGATCGCGATTGGCCGGAAGGACGGAAAGTTCGAAGTTGAGCAGGTAGTGAAGACGCCGCTTGGAGCGCGCACCATGGGCGTCGATCACTCCACACATACGCTCTATCTGCCCACGGCAGAGATGCAACCGCTTGCGCCGGGGCAGCGCCGCGCCGCGCCGAAACCGGATACCTTCATGATTGTCGAGGTCGGGCGGCAGTAGGCGCTGGGCTTCGGCAGCGCGCCTACTCTCGCGAATACTCCGCATGCCTGTGCTGCACGATGAATTCGACCGGGCGAATAGGTTCCGCCGAGAATAATCACATCGCAGTTTTGGGCAGTGTCGATTCCCGGAATTAGCGGCGCCAGTAAAGCTCCATCGTAGGGAACTCCCGATAGCGGCTGAAGTGCCGATCTGAATCGAGGAAATCGATCGTAGGTTCGGGCGGAGGATCGCCGAGGTCGCCGACCTTGTATGCGATCAGGATGCTGCCTTCAGGCAGTTTGTCGAGCGCCTGATATAACTCCGGGCCGTTTTCTGGAATGTCGCTCACATTCAATCCTGAGTAGTAGGCGAAGTCAGGGAAGTTTTTATTCGTGTAGAGAGCCGTTGTCGAGGGCAGGTTCTGCTTGAGGTACTGCGCTACGGTCATCTCTTTCGACACTGAATGGTCGATGAATCCCTTGTCGAAGCGATGATGGTCGGGCCAGAAGGTTAAGGCCAGCGCACAACTCAGCGCGATGCCGCAGGCTGTGTTTACGGCGGTGCGCCTGTTTTTCACAAGAGTGCTCAATCCAATACCGGCCAACAGGAGCAATGGCGGCGCAAGTGGAATGCCATACCGCGACTCCTTATGGCTCAGGCTGCTGAAAAATGCAAGTGCGCCCAAAGCCCATAGCCACAGAAAAACATCGGATACAGCGCGCCGCCCAGCCGCCAAAGCGCCGTTCAATTGAGCGATGTCTTCTGACTTTTCGGGTCGTATTAGATCCCAACCACTGACGATCGCCCAAGCTGCCAGTCCGGCGATTCCAAGCCACGAGATCATGGCCGGGAGTTCCTTCAAGTAGTAGTAAAACGGCTCGGAGGTACCGCCCAGATTCAGCCATCCTTCCTGCAAATTGTCAAAGTAGCTGCCAAATTGAATTCGGGACCAGTACAAGTAGGGCCCGAATGCGATGAGGAATCCTGCCGCGCAAGCGAGGGCGGCCCGCGCGCGCCTGTTTGCGGCAAATACGAGGAGTAAGAGAATCCCAACGCTCGATAGCGATCCGAAGCGCATAAGCACTGCCAGGGCCATGCTGAAACCGACGCACGCGAAGCGGAAGCTGGATTCCCTTTCAAGCGCACGGAGCATGAGCCAAAAAGAAACAAGAATGAGAGTGACCGCCGGGCAATCTGTCAGCAAGCTGTGTCCCGTGCAATTGGGGACGAAATCGCCGAAACCGTTAGGAAAAACGCCAACGAAAAATGGGCCAAAGGCCAGCAGCAGCGCAGCAATCGCGGCCGCTGTTTTACCTGCTATTTTGCGGCCGCCAAGATAGAGGAATGCCGGACCGAGCGCGTTCAGCAAAGCGGTTACAGTTTCCGCGGCGTAATCGCTATTCCAGATGTGGAAGACGCCGGCGAAGATAAGCGAGAGCAACGGAGGGCGGCTTTCAATCTCGTTGTAGCCGACATTGACGGAATTCATGAACGCAGCGTTGAGGAGGTACACGCATTCGTCCCAGAAATGCATCCTCGTCAATCCCCACCAGCGGATGAGAAACGCCCCCGCGATGAGCAGCACAAAGCATGTCCATTCCAAGTGCGTAAACCCCGGTTCAGCACTCAGCCCGGGCGAAATCCAACGGCGACGCACTGCGGTAACAAAGTCGCGCGCTTTCGACGCGGGATGTTGCGTCTGCGCTGTGCGAGATACCGGTGGTGAAGCTGCAACTTCGCCTGGCACGTTAACAGCTCCTGGACTACGCTTTTGCGGGCCGCATCCACTGCGGAGAATCAGAAACGGCGGAACTTTACGGGAATGCTTGAATACTACGACAGCCCGAAAAGAACAATCAAACAGGGGCCAGCGTGGGGTCGAAACCGAGCTTGCTTGCGGAGTGGCCGGAAGGGAAGGCGGGACGATCTTTGAATTGGTGAGAATCCGAAGTAACAGCCCGATCCGGGCAAATCGGGAGGCAGAGTGCCGCGAACGGACGCGATCTGAAATTCAGTTGGACTGGGGTCATCTGGCCGTACTTATTGATAACCAATCATTTACGCATCTGACCATCGGACTGAAGGCGCGTTCGCCGGCAAGGGCATGCCCCGGATGGGGGATGAGGGATCACGCTTCCTGGTGAGAGACAGGGGTTATGCGAGTGCGGCTTCATTGCAAATACAGGACTTAATTGCCCGGGGGGGATAGCAGCAGCAACCTCGGCAAATCCCTGGATTTTTGGGCCTCGGATCGCGCTGGAGTGGAAGGAGTATCTTTCACAGTGCACCGAAAGCGGCCAGCATGGCGCCAAGTTCGAGGATTTCGATGAGCAAGACGCTGAAAACGATCTGCGAGAAGCTCCGGCACCTTGCGGTCAACGAGAGCGGTCAGGATTTGGCCGAGTACGGTCTACTCGTGACGCTGCTTGCACTGGCCTGCATTTCAGGCTTGCAAGGCCCGGCGAATTCTGTGAATCAAATATTCGGACAGATCAGTACGGCGCTCGCTCCGCCGCAAAGTAATGGCAGCCAAGGGGACACCGGTGGTGGTGGCGGCGATGGCGGCGGCGGTCGCGGTGGTCACCACGGGGGCGGTGGCGGCGGTGGTGGTCATCACGGCGGTGGTGGCGGTCATCATTTCGGATTCTAGTTGCGCTGAAGAGAATCCATCTGTTGAAGAGCCCTGCGTGAGCGGATTCTTTCCCAATTCATCCGCAGCTCTGTGAAGCCGCTTTGAGCGAGCTACCCGCAGCTGTGCCCAACCTCAAGCAATTCCGCACGTGATCCACTCTTCTACATCGAGGAGTGCGTCCGCGGATCTTTCGACTCCCTTGCCCCGCGCCAGTAGAGAGCGAGGCCGATCAGGATCGAAACCATAGCGCTATGACCGGCTTGAGTTCGAAGCCGAGCTTGCCTGCGGAGTCGCCGGGCGGTACCAGCGACACCGGGATTCAAAGCAACACAGCTGGGATTCTGTGTTCACTGGCGCTCCTGCGAGTGGGCATTGCGGATCGAGACTCCAATAAGCGACTGACCTCAAACAACTTATCAGTTCACTTTCAGTCCAAATCTAATTCATCTCCGGTGCATCGACCTTTGAGGGCCGATCGCGCAAAGTCGATCTCACCGCGCAACCCGCGGAGGAGAAAAACGATGAACCGGACAGCGATGTTTGTGATGCGGATGGCAGGTTTGGCGGTGGTTGCAGCGACAGTTGCAGGATCCCCGGCCTGGGCGAAGAACAACCGTGACGCGGAGACGAGCCGCGCCACCATTACGCTGCGCGTTTACGACTACGCGCATGTGAAACCTGCAATCCTGGCGGCGACGGAGCGGGAAGCATCGCGGATTCTGGCGCGGGCCGGTGTAACGACGCAATGGCAGGAATGCCCGACCTCGCACGACGCCAAGAAGGACTTCCGCGGATGCGCTGCGCCTGAGCCCGACGACTATGTCGTGTCGATTCTGCCGAACTCGATGGCAGACAAGTTGGAGAAAGACGACGGGTTCGGAGCGGCGGACGACAGCGGCACATCGCACCGCGCGGCCATCTTCTACGAGCGCATCAGCCAACGTGCAGGCGGCGACACCACGGCTATGGATGTGCTGGCCGGCCGTGTGATGGCACGCGAGATTGGCAGCCTGCTGCTGGGTACGAATGCCAGTTCCAAGACCGGCATCATGAAGGCGCGTTGGACGAGCAACGATTTGAGCGTGCTGGCGGGCAATGAGATGTACTTCACAGCGGAGCAGGCCCGGCAAATGGACATGCGGCTGGTGCAGGAAGCCAGAACGCGGCAGGCGCAGAACCAGACCAAGGTTGCGACGAATGATCGGTAATGACGCCAAACAGCGAGTCAACGAGTCGGCAAGTCAGCCAAACCCCACCCTAGCGGCAAAAGCGTCTCGAAGCTCCACCCCACGGACGAAGACCTGTCCGTGGGGCCCCGGAGTGAGGCCCGGACGCAGCAGTTTGTTGCCGGGTTATTATTTGACGCGCATGGTCCAGATGTTGCCGGTGGTCTCCGCGTACTCATACACAATCTGGTTTCCGCGGGGCGACCAGGTGGGATAGCGGACGTAGGTGTTGTTGTTGGAGTAATGCGTAACCTGCTTTTCTTGCCTGGTTCGCCGCGAAACCCACCAGATATTCCACACGCCGTCGCGTTGGCCTGCAAAGACGATCTTGTCTCCATCGGGCGACCAGCCGTGCGACCAATTGCTGCCGCCCTGATCAGCGGTGAGCTGGATCGGCGCTCCACCCGTACTGGGAATCAGGACAATCTGCGATCCGCCGTTGCGCTCGACCCCGACGGCGAGAAACTTCCCGTCCGGCGACCAGCAGGGATACGTCATCGAGTCCTTATCGAAGGTGAGTTGACGCGGCGGTCCGCTGTCGACAGGAACGACCCAGATATTCTGGGCTCCGCTTTGTTCTATGTTGTAAGCAATCTGTTTTCCGTCGGGCGAGAGCCGCATGGTCGAGTTGGCCACGCTCAATTCGCGCAGAGCTTCCTTCTTCCCCGATACGACGTCAAGCGATTCCAGAGTGTTGTGGCCGTTGGCACGAACGATGTAGGCAATGCGCCGGCTGTCGGGAAACCATCCCTGAAACAGCGGCGTATCCTGGCCGGCATCCGCGGGCCGGTTGTTCTTCCCGTCAGGGTCCATCAGCCAGACATTAAAGTGCTCGCCCACCTGAAATATGGAGTAAGCGATGGTCTTTCCATCGGGCGAAAACACCGGACCGGTCTTGCGGCCGTTGGTGTCATGCGTAAGCGCTTCAGGTTCGCCGACTGCCTCCCCGGTGACGGTCGAAATGGACACCGACTGCAGGTTGTTGGCGGCGGAAAGACGAGAGAATGTCGCGATTTTTCCGTTTGCCGAGAAACGCAGGTGCGCATACAACGTCTGACCCGTGTTTTCGATCAACTGGGGAACGCCAGCAACCGCGCCCGTGGGCGACAACGCCACGCGCATGAGTAAGAATGTCGGTCCAAAGATTTTCGTATAGTAGAGAGCCCGGCCATTGGGCGCGTACACGGGGTAGAGCACGCCATTACCCAGAGTGCGCAGGGGCTCGCCGCCGCCGGCCTCGACCGACCAGATTTCACTAAAGCTTGTATTCGTGGCGCTGAACACGATTCTCTTTCCATCCGGCGACCAAACCGGCGCGCCATGACCGCCGGCAGGATTTCCCGGTTGCGTTAATTGCTTCAGAGCGCCGCCTTGCACGGTGACAGTCCAAATGGTGGAGGGCGGCATGGCGGGAAAGGCTGTCACGCCCAGATCGACAGTATCCACCGATTGAAAGGCGATCATGCTTCCGTCCGGCGACCACTCCGGTCTCGAACCGAAGTCGGAGAGCAGTCGCGTGGTGCCACCCAGCGCCGGAATCAGCCAGATGCCGCCGTGCTTTTGCGAGTGATAGGCGATCAGTTTGCCGTCGGGCGACCATGCGGGCTGGAAGTTCTGCCCGCCATCCGCGGTGAGTTGCACCTCGCGGCTGCCTGCCGACAAGGGCTTCACGTAGATTTCGTAGTTGCCGTTCTGATTCGAGCTGTAGGCGAGGAAACTTCCGTCGGGCGACAGTGCGGGATCGACATCCAGACCGGTGGATGATGTGACCTGCACCAGGCTCGAAACGTCGAGCGTCTCTCCCGGGGGTGTTCTGCGATTTTGCAGCATGCGCCACTCCAGCCAGCCGAGGGCGCACACGAGGACGACCGAAAATACTGCCGGCAACAATCGGCCACGTACTGCGCGAGGGGTCGCAGACCGGGCCGCGAAGCTATCGCTGACTGTTGCAGCTGGACTCATCGCCGGAGCCGGTGGCGCGGCCGGCTCCCCCACCGCTGCGGCTGACTGGATCACGGGAACCATGAGGCGGAAGCCGCGGCGCGGCAGGGTTTCAATGTAGCGTGGGCTGCCGGCCTCATCGTCCAGCGCCTGGCGCAGTTTTTTGATGGCCGTGCCGATGCTGTGATCGAACTCGACGACCGTATCGTTGGGCCAGAGGCGCTTGCGGATCTCTTCGCGCGTGACCACGCCGCCGGGCTGCTCGAGCAGCATAAGCAGAATTTGAAACGGCTGCTCCTGAAGGCGAATGCGCGCCGTGCCGCGGCGCAATTCGCCGGCGCGCAGATCCAGCTCAAACTCGCCGAAACGGATTGTCTCTGCGCTAGTTCCGCCCACAGTAATTCACCTTCGGATACGCACAATTTAGCACGGGCTGCGGTGAAGCTTGATGATCGAACGGTGGACGGCGCGCAAATCAGCCGTCCTGCTGGGTTCTCGCACCGCGCCAGTAAAGGGCGAGGCCGATCAGGATCGAAACCACGGTGCCTATAACCAGTTTGAGTTCGAAGCCGAGCTTGCTTGCGGAGTCGCCGGGCGGCACGAGCGAAACGAAGATTCCCAACAGAACCACGATGAAACCGAGGCTGCCACAGAGCCACACGCCGACTCGCCCTCCGGGAACCAGGACGGCGTGGGGATTTTCCGTTCGATCCTTGCGGCCGGCGAGTTTGATGACAGCCGCAAACATATAGAGGAAGGGAATGAAGTAGAGAATGATGGCCGCGTCGATGAGAACCTGATAGGCGCCGCGCGTGGTTTCGCTGATCTGACTCAAGAGCAGGATGGCGCCGGAGAGCACGGCCTGCACCAGGATGGAGATGTACGGCGTTTTCCAGCGGGGATGGAGTTTGCCGAAGGCTGCGGGCAGGTAGCGGTCGATGCCCACCTGGAAGGGCACGCGGGCCACGCCGGCTACAGTGGAGCCTACGCCGCCCGCGTTGCCCACGGTGACAAGCACCGCGGCAATGACGCCAAGGATGCCGATGCGCAACACGAGCGAGCCAGCAGCGATGGCCTGAAAGACACCGCTCCTGGGATCGAGGCCGGCAGCGGGCGCGAGCGCGAGCACTGCGAAGGTTCCGGCAATGTACATCAGGGCGATGAGCGCGCCGGAGCCGAAGACCGCGCGCGGCAGAGTGCGGCGCGGATCGCGCACTTCTTCAGCCATGCAGGAAACAAGCTCGAGACCCGTGAACGCGAAGGCGATTTGCGACCAGAAGTTGACCGTGTCCCAATTCCACGTGGGGCGCATGTTGGCGAGCGTGAAATGCGTGACTGAGCCGTGGCGCAGGCAGACCAGAACTGCCACGCCCGCAAGGATCAGCAGCGGCAGGTAGGTGCCGACGCCGCCCGCGTTCTGCAGCCATTTGCCGATGTTGAGGCCGATGATGTTGAGCACCACCGCGACCAGAAGCAGCGCCAGCGAAACCCAGAGCAGAAAAGCGCGGTCCTGCGCCAACGCGGCACCGCGGCTGGAGGAGATGTAGGCGGACATGGAGGCGCTGGCGAGTAGGAGGCCGGGAAAGTAGAAGACAGTGTAGATCCAGTAGGTCCAGCCTGCGACGAAGCCGTGAAAGGGTCCGAAGGCATCGCGCGCCCACGCGTAGAGGCCGCCCTCCTCAGGAAAGCGCGAGGAGAGCTCATTGATGACCAGCGCGCCGGGTACGAAGAAGAAGACCGCGGCCAGCACCCAGAGGCTGATGGAAGAGGGGCCATTGTGGCCGGCGGCGGCGATCCAGCGTGGGCCGAGGACGGTGGCGATGTTGAAGAGCAGTACATCCCAGAAGCCCATAGTTCTGCGCAATTGCGATTTGGGGTCGCGCGGCGGAGGCGCGGGGATGGTCATGCGTGCACCTGAAGCGGGAATAGGGATATTGTTACGCGGCGGGCTCGCGCTAAGCTACTCTGCTTCGCCGCCGACTTCGATTTCTTTAGCGGCTTCGCTTTCGAGCACGGTTTCGAGGGGTGGCAGCCTGACGGGATCGATGGCGTCGAGCCCTTCTGCGCGGGCGGCCTCGAGAAGTGCGGGAGCTGCGGAGACGAAGGTGATGCGCGTGCCGGGAAACATGTCGCGCGCGGCAAGCGCGGAGCCAAGTTGCAGCGCCTCAGGCCAGCGCAGAGTGGTGTGGTCGAGGAGTTGTCTGGCCGCCTCAAGCACGCCCGGATTCAGCGGCTGCTGCACAACGCGCGCGGCTTCAACACGCAGGAGCTCGAACGCGGTAACAGCAACTTCAGGCGCGATGTGTCCGGCGCGCTCGCGGCGGCGGATAGCGGCGTAGACCTCGAGAGGCGTGGCCGCCGAGATCAGCTTGCGGTTGTCCTCAACGGTCTCCATCAGCCTGATGAGTGAGTCGGTCCCCGGCTCGCGTACAAACAGCTTGGCGAAGGCCGTCGCCTCAAGGAAGAAGAAGCTCACTCCATCCCCCGATCCTCATCGATGGTGGCCGCGACGGGCTCGCCCTGCACGTCAACGGGCTGGAAGCGCTGCGTTTCCTCGGGAATGCCTGCTTCGGCGCGGTTGAGCCGGATGGTGGTGGTGGGATAGGCGGGCGTTTTGGGGTTGGCAATCTTGCTGGTGAGCACCACGCCGCGTTGAATGGCTTCAGCCAGCACTGTCTGCCGCGTTTCGGGATGCTGGTTCCAGCGATAGGTCTTGCGCGGCAGGAAAGAATCGCGGAACCACTTGAGAGCGATGAAGGCGTGGCCGCCACGTTCGGCTTCAGCCAGCGCCGTACACAGCTCTTTCACGCGCGCATCCATATCAGCGGGAAGCGCAGGCTCGGCATCCTCTTCGTCGCCGGCGTGATGGTTGTCGCGCGATATGCGGCCCGGCCGCGGAGACGGCTCGTCGCCTTCGATGCGCTCGAAGTAGATGCGCACCTCGTCGTACTCCGGCGACCAGACATCGACCAAAGCGTCACGGCGTTTGCTGCGGCCGTTTTCGCTGCACAGCTCCACAATGGCCTGGTAGCCCGGGGGCGCCAGAAAGCGCAAGGCGCGGACCAGGCCGGGGTCCTGTGTGAATGCCAGCTCGTTTAATACGTCTTCGATCATCTCTTCAGCAGCGGGGATGCTGAGATTGCCATTTTCTACTTGAATCTGCGAACCCCTAGTCGATTTCATCTCGTTCTCTCCCAATATTGCCGCCTGTATCCGCAGAGCCAGCACGTTCACCGGCCGGTCGACCCGGCTCGGAGCTGCGCCGCAGATGTTAGGCAGCAACCTTCGATCTATGTTTTTTCAACCAGTTCTCAGGAATAAAGAAGACAGGTTTTCACGTGTCTGTGCATTCGAAATAAAAATGCGCTAAGAGAACTTCATCGGCTGGCTTTCTATACGTGAGTGTCTATCCAGCCCTGAAATTAAAGGAGTTACAGTCCATTTTGGGGGCTACGGTTAACGATTGTTGCTGGAACCGGTCTCATAAACCATTTTTTATCAACTCGCTGGGTTCATGGGACCCGCTTCGTTGTTGGGTCCCATACTTGCTCACTATGCGGCGGAGGCATTTATGGGACCTGTTGTATGCGCCGGCTGTCAGCCTTTCACAGGCGACGTTGAGCCAGCATTCTGATTTGTGAAAAGATTCTAGCGCAAAAAACCCAACGTACACGTGAAATCGCAGGAATCTTTGGTTTAGGGGTCAGCCAGAGGCGGGGGTGCCTCACTACCAATAGACGTTGCCGCTCGTAGAATGAGTATATGCGTCGTAGTTTGCAGTTTTTATTTACTCTTTTCCTGGCATCCTCCCTACTGCACGCCGATGGGCCGCCCTTCGATCTCTCCGGTCCGAAAGTGGATGTACACGTGAAAAGGGGGGAGGTGACGCTGCCCATCTCCGAAACGCCCAATCTGCTTCCCGGCGACCGTTTGTGGATTCACCCTGACCTGCCTGAGAGCCAGGCCACACATTTCGTGCTGATCGTGGTGTTCCTGCGGGGATCGACCAATCCGCCTCCGCCGGAGTGGTTTACGCGCGTGGAGACATGGACGCGGGACGTCCGCGACGAGGGCGTTTTTGTGAAGGTTCCCGCGGAGGCACAGCAGGCGCTTGTGTTTCTGGCGCCGGAGACAGGGGGCGACTTTGCTACGCTGCGCAATGCGGTGCGCGGACGGCCCGGCTTGTTTGTGCGCGCCGCACAGGATCTGCAGGCCGCGAGCTGGGAACGGATGCGGCTGGACGCATACCTGAACGACGTGAAGGTGACGTCGCAGTTCGATCCCGCCGAACTGAAGACGCGCACCGAGATGGCGGCGCGCAGCCTAGGCATCAAGGTCAACGAGGGCTGCTTTCAGAAACCCGTCGATCAGCAGGCCTCGTGCCTCTCGCAGAACTCTGAAGGCATAGTGCTCGACGACGCAAACGCGCAAACGCTGGTGGCCCAACTGGCCAGCGGCAGCACGCTCGATCTGATGAACCAGCTGAGCTACACGACAATGGGCGGGGGCGGAGCGTATAGCGCCTACATCGGCGCCATCGTGGATACGGCGAGAATTCTGAGCTCGCTGCATACCGCACACTTCCAGTACATTCCGGCGCTGGCGCTTCCCCAGGCCGATAGCCTGAATCTGCGGCTGAATATGCCGCCCTCCTTCATCAACCCGAAGTCCGTGGTGGTGGTAGCGCTGCCGCCCATTGGGAACTCGCGGCCGGAGCCGCTGCATCCGGTGAATCCCAGCAACAGTTTTTGCGCCATGAAGCCGGGACTTGTGCTGCCGGCCGAAGGCGCGCCGCTGGTGTTTGCCACCGCGATGGCGCACGATCTGTACCTGCACATCGAGTCTGGCGGCGCCAAGCACGCCACGCTCGACGTGCCTTTGACGGCCGACCCAGGCAAGGGTGGCCTGGTTCCTGCACAGCCGTTCCCCGCGCTGCCGGGCGGCGAACTGACTGCCGTGGTACGCGGCAAGTGGGGATTCGATAACTGGGAGGGCCCGCGCTTCCAACTGGTGGCGGCGCAGCCAGGCAAATGGACGCTGGCGGCATTGGACCAATCGGCGCTGGTGGTGGGCCGCGACGACACGCTTCACATCGGCGGTACATCCACGGTGTGCGTGGAGAAAGTGGAGGCGCTAACGGCTGGGAAAGCCACCTTGGCATTGGAGTGGAAGTCGCCCAAACCCGGAACTCTGGTGGTGACGGTGCCATTGAAGGACGCGTCGCCGGGGCCGGTGAGCGTGGCCGTGTACCAGCTTGGACTAGCTGAGCCTGACCGGCTGGCCATGGAGGCCTACGACGCAGAAGCTTCGCTGGAAGGCCTGACACTGAACGCGGGAGACGAAACGGCACTGCTGAAAGGTACGCGGCTCGACGAGGTCGCCAAGGCGCAGATCGACGGCATCGCGCTGACACCTTCGATTCTGAATCGCGTGGGAGATCTGGATGGATTACTGATGACCGCGGGCGGATCGACATCGAGCCTGGTTCCCGGAAAGCATTATGTGGCGCACGTGGATTTGAAGGACGGCCGCGAGCTGACGGCGCGGGTGACTGTGGAAGCGCCGCGGCCGCAGGTGATGCTGCTGAGCAAAGGCGTGCAGAACGAAGTCTCCGCGCCGCAGCCGCCAGTGCAACTGGGAAGCGCGGACGATCTTCCTATTGACGGAAGACTGGTGTTCTTCCTCAAGTCGGTGGTGCCGCAGTCCTTCCCACGCGATGAAAAAGTGGAAGTCGCCGCGGGCGACTCGAGCTTCCGCACCATGCTCACTTTCAGTGACGGCGGCCTGATGCTGGAAGACGCGCAGACCGTCGTAGGCAGCCTGGATCCACTCGCCCGGTTCGGCGGGTCGGCTTTCGGGCCGGTGCGGGTGCGCGTCCTCTCTGCCGACGGCACGACCGGCGACTGGGAGTCGCTGGGCACGCTGGTGCGCCTTCCCGGCTTTACTGCGTTGCGCTGCCCGCGTTCGCCTGCCAAGCCCTGCGTGCTGAGCGGGACCAATCTGTTCCTGGCTACATCGTTTGCCGCCACGCCTGACTTCGGCGATCCGGACGACGTGCCGCCACAGTTTACCGGGACACAGCTCGCCGTTCCGCATCCGGTGGGCGGCGTTCTCTATGTGAAGTTGCGCGACGATCCTGCGACGGCGCAGACGCTCACGTTGCCGGTGACGCCGATGCAGACGGCAACATTGCCTGCTGCACCGGTAACAACGCCGGCTGCGGCTCCAGCGGCTCCGACTGAGGGGCAAGCATCCCCAAGCGCAAAGGCTCAGCCGCCGGCGCCGAAGGCGCAGTAGAAGAGTTGCGCGACGGGAACCGCGACCAAATCCGGTGGATTCCGTGATTAGTTGAAATACGCCCGATTCTTTTCCGCGAATTCTGCCTTATCGGCGGGCAGCTCGTCCAGCGCGAAGATCGCGTTTTGCGCACAGAGAGAAGCGCAGTTACCGCAGTCGATGCACTCATCGGGATTGATATAGACCTGCGACACGGTAGCGGCGGCTGGATCGCTCTCCGCAGGCGCGATGGCGGCAGTAGAACACTCCGCAACACAAACAAAGTCCTTGGTGCAGGCATCGGTGACGACAAAAGACATGGAAGTCTTTCTCCTCAATTGTGGGCGCGTTCTCAAGCCGCGCCCTCAAGTTGAGGCTAACCGCAGGGTCCAGAGGCGCACCGTGATCACAATCACGATGCCAGCAAAGGAGGGCGGATCTAGAAGATGCGCACCTTGAGGCCCACGCTGCCGTTGAGCGAGGTCATATTGCCGTACGTGAACTGGGGCCAGTCCTGGTATTCGAAATCGGCAATGCGCACGGTGATTCTATGCTTCCAGCGGTAGTCGACGCCGCCGCCCGCGGTCACGACCATGTAGCGCCCTGTGGCGTAGTTATAGGGAAAGTTGAAATCGCCAAAGCCCACCAATCCCTTGGCGTAGGGCTGGAAGCGGCCGACAACAAAGTGATAGCGGCCGCCGATGGAGTAGGTTTCAGCGTGCACATCGGCCCTCTGGTGGAACTCGACCCAGCGGCCTTCAGCCTCGATGCCGTAGTGGCCTGAGGTATCCGCGTCGACAAAAGCGCCGGCGCCGAGCATCTTGCGCGGGCCGTACTGGAAAGTGTCGCCGGAGCCGATGACGCCAACCGATAAACGCAACACCTCCTGGCGGCCCGGCGAAGCTACTTGCGCACGGAGGACGCAGGCGAACCCGAGGATAAGGACTGCCAGCGCGAAGGCCGCGCCCACTGGCAACCTCGGCTTCCCCGTTTGCCGAGCCTTGAAGTGATCGAAATATCTCATTGCTTTCCTCGAATCGATCTCCATTTTCTGCTTCCCCGTCTACTTTGTAATGTCGAGGGTGACATTTTGATAGTGCACGATATCGCTGCTCGCGCCGGTACCGGTGACCTGAATGACATAGGTGCCCGGAGCGGCGGTAGCCTGGCTGAAACTGTTGCAGCCGGTCGAGACAAATGCGGCCGCGGTGAGGACCAGAACCAGGACCACGGTCAGGAACCGCGCGTTGCGCCGGCGCATCCACCAGAAAATGCACCCGAAGCCCAGGCTCAAGGGCAGGAACAGCCCGGCCAATGAGAATTTACCGCTACCCGGGCGGCGATTCATGGCGCTCGATCCGCCGCTGAGCGGATTGTTGGTGTCGATGGTGAGCTGGGTGCTGACCGTGCCGCCTGCCGGCAGCTTGAGGCTGATGGCGGCGAAGTGACAGTTGACCACAGCCGGGAGCGAAGAGCAACCCAGCCCGATGGTGTCAGTAAAGTTTGCGTTCGACGTGATTGTGACGGTGACCGTCGCGTTCTGCGAAGTGGCCAGGGTGATGGTCGCAGGTGTGACGGAGACGCCGAAGCCAACCGCGGTGCCGGAGACGGTGAGCGTTTGCGACGTGGAGGAACCGTGGTCCGCGTCGCCGCTATACACGGCGTCGATGCTGTAATTGACGCCGGCCGTCAGGTTGGGCGTGAGCGTGGCGGCGCCTGTAGAGTCGAGCGTGGCCGTGCCCAGGGAAGTGGCGCCGCTGTAGAACGTGACTGTACCGGTGGGCGTGGGCCCGGCTCCATTGTTGAGAACCGCGGCTACCAGAACCACCTGCGGACTCGCTCCCGAGGTGGCGGCAGTGCCCAGGACTGTGGTGGTGGGGATGGTGCCCACAAGTTCATTGACGCCGGTCGAAGTGCTGGTCGCGTTGTCCGTGTTGCCCAGATACTCCGCGGTCATGGTGTAGCTGCCGGCGGCGAGTCCTGAATCAGTGAACGTGGCCGTGCCAGCGGCCAAAGGTGCGGTGCCGATGACCACGCCGTTGGCGAGGAAGTTAACGCTGCCGGTCGGCGTGATGCCATTGCCGGTGACCGTTGCGGTCAACGTGATTGGATTGAGAACCAGCGCCGGACTGGGTGTGACCGCGAGCGCAGTTTGCGTGGTGGCGAGCACGACGGAATAAGACAACGGCGCCGACGCGCTGCCGATGCCGTTGGTGTTGCCCATGTAAGTGGCGACAATCTGGTAGGCCCCGGGCGCGAGCGTGGGAGTGATTGTGGCGACTCCCGAGGCGTTCAGCGAGGCGCTGCCCAGGGTCGTGGTCCCCGACGTGAATGTAACAGTGCCCGCAAGCGGCGCGCTGCCGGAGAGCAACTGCACGGTCGCCGAAATTGTCTCCGGCAATCCGGCGATGCCGGGAGTGGGCGCGGCCGTGACCGCGGTCACGGTTGCAGCCTGCTGCACCACTTGGTTAAGAAACGCACTGCTGGAGCTGCCCATGTTGTAGGAATCGCCCGCGTAGGTGACGATGATGGGATGCGTGCCGACGACCAGCGTGGAGATGGTGAAGGTGGCTTTGCCGGGATTTCCGCCCAAGGTGCCGCTGCCTATGGGCGCGCCGTTATCAACGAAGGTCACCGTGCCTGTAGCGGGCAACGTGGCGGTCGATGTGACCGTCGCCGTGAAGGTGACCGGGCTACCGTAGTTCGATGGATTCAGGTTGGAGACGACGGCAATCGTCGAAGGCGCCTGCACATCCTGACTCACGACATTCGAAGTGCTGCCCTGCACCTGGGTTCCTGAACTGCCGTTATACACCGCGGTCATCTGGTGGACGCCGTTGGCCAGCGTCGCGGTGGTATAAGTCGCCACGCCGCCGCCATTCAGAGTTTGCGTGGCGAGCGGGGTCGCACCATCGAAGAAGGTGACCGTGCCGGTGGGGCTCACGCCGCCGCCGGGACTGGAGACGGTGGCCGTGAAGGTGACGCTCTGGCCAACGGTGGAGGGATTCACGCTCGAAGCCAGGCTTACGGCCGTGCCTTCAATCACGGTTTGAATGAGCGCAGGCGATGAGGTGCTGGGTGAGTGCGGCGGATCGTTGGCGTTGTTGTAGGTCGCAGTGATGGAGTGCTGCCCGACCGCGAGCGTGGAGATGGCGAAGGTGGCCGTGGCCGACGTGCTCCCGGTAGCGGTCATCGGCAGACCGGAAGCGAGCGTGGTAGTGACGCCTCCAAAGGTGTCGGAAATGCTGACCGTACCCGTCAGGCTGCCGGTGCCGGTGCCCGTGGTGACTGTCGCCGTGAAGGTCACGCTCTGCCCGAATCCGGAAGGATTGGGATTGGACGTGAGGGTAGTGGTGGTCGAATACAACGGTTCGGCCGTGCCGAGGAGTTCGATGTTGATGGGCGAATTGGGAGCCGCGACGCTGGGCTGAGAGTCTTCTCCCACGTCGATGCTGGGCGTCTCCGCGGTATTCACGGTCAGAGGCGGCGTGGCCGCGGGAGCGAAGACAGCGCCCACGACGCAGTCCGCATTCGCCGCCAGGGTCTGGCCGTTTGTGCAGGAGTTGACGAGCGCGGAGTCCACCGCGGCATTGGTGGCGGGGACGATCGTAGTCAGGTCGAGCGAGGCGTTGCCGTCATTCTCCACTGTCTGCGACTGCGGAGAAGTCGTTGAGCCCTGGCGGATGGGCGTGGGGAAATCGAGGGCCACGAAGTTGCCCTGTACCTCGCGCACCACCATGTCCAGCGTGTCGGCGATGTAGAGGTCGCCCGTGCCGTCAAGATAAAGCCCGGTGGGCCCGTAGAGCGCCTGAGGCACGAACTGGCCGCCGAAATAGAAAGCGCTGCAGCCATTCTGAACAAAGCTGGAGATATATCCGGCGGTGGAGGATCCGGGCCCGCTCACCTTGCGGATGGCCGCGTTCTGCGTCTCCGCGATGTAGACGTTTCCGGCCGCATCCACGGCCACGCCGGAAGGAGACCACACGACGGCTTGATTGGCCGCGACCGGAGTTGCCGTGCAGAGCGTGGCGCCCGTTAACCCGGTGCCGGCAAAGGTGGTAATGTTGCTGGTCGCGGTAATGACGCCGCCCACCGCCTGCACCTCGCGAACGCGATTGTTGGCCGAGTCGGGAATGTACATGTTGCCGGACAAATCAAAGGCTACGGCATAAGGGAAGTTGAGCTCAGCGGTGATGGCCGTGATGTTGTCGCCGTTGTAACCGCCGGTGCCATTGGGGTTGGTGAAGCCGCTGCCCGCAATGGTGGAGATTTTGCCGGTGGCCGCGTTCACCTCGCGGATGCGATGGTTGTTGGTGTCGGCGATGTAGAGATTCCCGCTGCCGTCGAGAGTGATGCCCTGGGGCAGGTTGAGATTCGCCGCGGTGGCCAGGCCGCCGTCACCTACTTGATTGAGAGTGCTATTGCCGATGGCGCCGTTGCCAGCGACGGTGGTGATGACGCCAGTGGCGGAGCTGATCATGCGAATCACGTTGTTGCCGCTGTCGGCGATATAGAGATTGCCCGCGCCGTCGAGGGCCACGTCACCCGGAGAGTTCACGGTGGCGCTGGCCGCGGGTCCGCTGTCGCCCGTATACGCGGGATTGCCGTCGCCGGCGATGGTGACGATGATGCCCTGGCCCGTGCAGTTGGTTCCGGTTCCGGCGATGGTGGCGCTGGTGGCGCTGGCGCACACCATGCGAATGCGATGGTGGCCGGCGTCGGCGATGTAGAGATTGCCTGCGCCGTCGACCACGGCGCCGCCGGGAAGGTCAAGCTCGGCCTGCGTGGCCGGCTGGCCGTCTTCCACGGCGGTAAAAAGCCCGAGCTGCCCGGCCACGGGCAGCACATTGCCCGTCACCAGAACACCCAATCCTCCTACGCCTGTTCCGGAAAGGTACGCCGTGCCCAGAACGGTCTTGACGCTGCCGACCGTGCCCACAAGCACCACGGCTCCCAGGCGCAAACCGGGTGTGGCGGCCGTGAAACTGACCGACTCGGTGCACTTGCCGCCAATGGCAAGGCTGGCTGCGTTGCAGTTGGAGGTGCCCGTGCCCACTGCAAAATCTCCGCTCGACGATCCCAGTGTGAGCACTTCCACATTGCTCACCGTGCCCGCGACCGTCGCCGTGACCTGAATGCCCTGCGTGGTTGGCGCGGCGCCCACCGGCTGTGCCCCGAACTGCGCATGAGCGCAGGCTGCGGCAAACAGAAGTGCCATTGTGCACGAGATGCCCGGAAGACTGCGCGCGGCGCGTTGCGATGGAAGATTGCGAGACATCCGGCGAATCTTGCATTTGTCAGGACGAAGTATGCGATTGGCTAAGTAATTCATGTACAGCTCCGTTCACTTCTTTCCGAGTGAATTCATCACTCGGTGCACTCCACAGCGGCCGGATCGTACAGGACCGGCAGTGGAGCGCTGCCGTCTCGAGACGCACGAGGAGTGCATGTGAAGATGCAAACCGCGTGCCTTATTCGAGAAGCGATCCTTATCGTCGCATAATTACTAGTGCGAAAAAGTGAAAAACCAGCGGTAATGGTGCTAAAGACGTAAGGGTAATAGCGAGTTCAGGGTGTGATGATTTGAGGACACTGACCAATTGATTTACTTGCGTTTTTGACTAGATTCTGCGCGGTTTTCTCGCATACAGTTTCAATGCGACTCTGCCCGAACTTTCCCATTTAAACTAGACAGGTTATGGCCACTGTGAAAGCTGTGCGCGGAACGCGGGATCTGCTGCCTCCCGAGACGGAGTTGTGGAACCGCATTGAGGCGACCGCGCGCAATGTGTTTGCCCGCTACCACTTCGGCGAGATTCGCACTCCGATCTTCGAGGACACGGGGCTTTTTGCGCGCAGCGTGGGCGAAGACACCGACATCGTCGCGAAAGAGATGTACACGTGGGAAGATCGCGCGCGGGCGCAATCGGAAAAGGCGCAGTCGCTGACGCTGCGGCCGGAGAACACGGCCGGCGTAGTGCGCGCCTACATCGAGCATAAGCTTGGCGAGAGCGGCCAGTTGCAGAAGCTCTACTATATTGGTCCGCAGTTCCGGCGCGAGAGGCCGCAGAAGGGGCGCTACCGGCAGTTCTGGCAGATCGGCGCCGAAGTTATCGGGCCCCAGTCAGCCGGCAGCGAATCCTCCCTGCGGGACGCGGAGGTTTTGGAAATGTTGTCCACCCTATTAGATGAGCTAGGCATCGACGGATGGACGCTGGAGTTAAATTCCGTTGGATCGGCTGCGGATCGCGAACGCTACAACGAGGTCTTGCGCGCGGCGCTGGTTGAAGTCGCGCCGAAGATGTGTGGGGACTGTCAGAGACGGGCGGTGACGAATCCGCTGCGCGTGCTGGACTGCAAGGTGCCTGAGGATCAGCCCATCATTGATGCGCTGCCGAAGATTACCGATTCACTCGATCAGGAATCGAAAGACCACTTTGCCGCCGTCGTCGCGGCTCTCGATGCGGCGGGCGTGCCGTACAAGCTGAATCCGAGGCTGGTGCGCGGCCTGGACTACTACACGCGCACGACCTTCGAGTTCACGCATGGCGGGCTCGGCGCGCAGAATGCGTTGCTGGGCGGCGGCCGCTACGACGGCTTGAGCGAGGCCATTGGCGGGCCCAAAGCGCCTGGCATTGGATTTGCGATGGGGCTCGACCGATTGGTGCTCACTCTCCAGGCCACAGACGCTAACCAAAAGTCTGCCCCCCCGCAGGGAGTGGTGGATGCGTATGTTGCGCCGATTGGGGAAAAGTTGAATGCGGCGGCACTGGTTCTGGCCCGCGAACTGCGCCGCGCCGGACGCAGCATTGAGTTGGGCGACGGCAGTTTCCGGTTGAAGAAATCCTTCGAGGCCGCCGACAAGGTGGCCCGGCGCATCGTGATCCTGGGCGAAGACGAACTCCAATCCGGTATCCTGACAGTGAAGGACTTCGCCACCGGAACACAAAGCAAGGTTGCGCGCGCGGAGCTGGCCTCGTTTCTCGCCCAATGAGCGGGAAACCAGGCAACGGCCCCTAGCCAAGCCAATCAGAAATAAGGACATAGTGTAGTGCTCGACTTCTTAGGCAATCTGGAACGGACGCAACTTTGCGGCACCCTGCGCGCGGCGGATGCCGGCAAGCGAGTGGTTCTGATGGGCTGGGTGAATCGCCGTCGCGACCACGGCAACTTGATTTTTCTCGACCTGCGCGACCGCTCCGGCATCTGCCAGATCGTTCTGGACAAAGAGCTTACGCCGGAGGGCCACGCCAAGGGAGAGCACGTGCGGCCAGAGTACGTGGTGGCTGCGGTGGGAAAAGTGCGGCTGCGCGATGCGGACGCCATCAATCCTAAAATGCCCACTGGCGAGGTCGAGGTTGAGGCTACTGAACTCCTCGTACTGAACGATGCAAAGCTGGCGCCGTTTTCGCCATCCGATGAGGCCATCCAGAACGAAGAGGTGCGGCTCAAGTACCGCTACGTGGATCTGCGCCGGCCGGAGATGCAACACAACTTCCTGCTGCGCCACAAGATTACGCTGGCCGTTCGCGAAAGTATGAGCCAGCAGGGCTTTCTCGAGATCGAGACGCCGATTCTGACCAAGTCAACTCCCGAAGGTGCGCGCGATTTTCTGGTTCCCTCTCGCGTTCACGCCGGCGAGTTTTATGCGCTGCCGCAGAGCCCGCAGATTTTCAAACAGATTCTGATGATTTCGGGCTTCGATCGGTATTTTCAAATTGCACGCTGCTTCCGCGACGAGGATCTCCGCGCCGATCGCCAACTGGAGTTTACGCAGGTCGATCTGGAGATGAGTTTTCCGCGCCAGGAGACCGTGTTCGGCGTGGTGGAGCAGTTTATGAAGGCGGCTTTTGCCGCGGCCGGCGTCGATCTTCCGATTCCCTTCCCGCGCATTAGCTACGACGAGTCGATGCGGCAATTCGGCACTGACAAGCCCGACCTGCGCCTGCCCGGCCTGACCGACGTGCGCTCCGCTTTTACTGATACGGCACTGGCTACGTTGCAGATCGATCCTTCTCTACCTGTTGTCGCGCTGCGCATTCCCAAAGTGGGCGAACTGAGCCGCAAGGAGCGCGAAGACAATCACCCGCTCTTCGATCAGAAAAAGGGCGCGAAATTCATCGACGATTTCAAGCGGCTGGCGAAGAGTTTTCCCGAGTCCGCCGCCAAGGTGCGCGAACTGACGGGCGCAGCCGACGAAGACTTTGTCATCGTGGTGGCCGGCGATCCGGCGCATCACATCAAGGCCAGCGACACCAAGTTTCCGGGGCGTTTGTCAGAGCGCGAAATCAACGTGTACGCGGCAGCCGGAAATTTTCGCGCCGAGTTGGCGAAGAAGTACTCTGACAAGCACTGTGCGTTTCGGATCACCGATGAGGTGGTGCAGAAGGCTGCTGCGCGCGGTGCGTCGCAGGAGCTAATCGACGGAAGCGACGCCTTCCACCCCATGTGGCTGACCGATTTCCCGATGTTCGAGTACGACCTGGCGGCGGGCAAATGGGTACCCGCGCATCATCCGTTCACTGCGCCGATCGAGGCTGATATGAAAAACCTCGCGACCGATCCGGCCAGCGTGCGCGCCAACTGCTACGACCTGGCAATGAACGGCCTTGAGCTCGGGTCCGGTTCCATTCGTATCCACCGCAAGGACGTGCAGCAGGCGATCTTCCGGGCGCTGGGGATCAGCGAAGAAGAAGCGCGGGCGCGCTTTGGCTTCTTCCTCGACGCACTCGAATACGGCACGCCGCCGCATGGCGGCATCGCGCTGGGCCTCGACCGCATTGTGATGCTGCTGGCTGGCGCGTCGAACCTGCGCGAAGTGATTGCCTTCCCCAAGACGGCAAAAGCCATCGACCTGATGGCCGAAGCGCCGACGCCGGTTAGCGAGCAGCAGTTGAAAGAGCTGCACATTCGCGTGGCGCTCAAGAGCTAGCACGAGCCTCTTTTCTCAAGTCATTCCGGCTTCCCGAGCCGAACGGGACATTGCGCGGCCGCATGAAGAAAGGGCCGCGGCGAGCGTGTTCGCGCGTAAAGCCATAAAGATCTCATAAGCAATCGAACGAAACAACTGTTCCCTTATTCCTTGTTCATGCCTCCTTCACGCCAAACGTTCCAAGCTTCTTCATGAAGAGGGAGGATCACATGAATTCCAAGATTTATGTTGCATGCATGGCGATTGCGTTGGCCGCGGGTTCCGTCGCGGCGCGTGCCGAGTCATCGACTCCGGTGAAGTACAGCAACTCCGAGCTGAAGCAGATGGAGCAGAACGCCCACACGCCTGAACAATACGAGGCGCTGGCGTCGTATTTCCGGTCGCGCCAGCAGGACTTCAGGGAGCAGGCGAAATCTGAGGTTCCGCTGATGGCGTGGCGCAGCCAGTTCACCTCCAGCCTTGCGGCGAAGTATCCCCAGCCCTTTATCTCTTCGCGGAACCGTTACGACTACTTCATGTACGAAACAAACCAGATGAGCCAGAAGGCGGCGTACTACGAAGGCCTTGCCGCCAGCGCAAAGTGAGCCTTCCCGCCACTTGCGAGCGCCGGCGTGCGTAACCCCATAAAAACACACGCCGGCAAGTCCTTCATTCCTATAGATTCTTTGCAACATATTTATGTTTTGCTGATGCCCTGCTGGCTAACCTCTTTTTACCGGTAAGCGAGGAAGGAAAGCCTTGGGTGTCATGAACATCGCCAATCTGTTCGGTGCGCGGAATCATACTTCCCGAGGACAACTGATTGGAGAAACGCTGGCCGGATGCTGGGTGATTGCACTCTTCACCTTTACGGGGTATGTGCTGCACTTTAATCCCGCGCCGGTGGGGTTCCTGTTTCTCCTGGTCGTGGTTTGCGAAGCGATTCTGTGCGGGTTCTGGCAGGCCTCGGTGGTGTCGCTTTTGGCGTGCCTGAGTCTGGATTACTTTTTCTATCCGCCGCTGTTTCATTTCACAGTGAACGATCCGCAGGATTGGGTGGCGCTCGGCTCCTTCGAGATCAGCGCTTTGCTGGTGAGCCGGCTTTCCTCGCGCGAGCGGCTCACCTCGCGGGACGCCCAATTGCAGCGGACTTCGATGGAACAGCTTTACGAATTGAGCCGCAGCACGCTGCTCATCAACCTGCATCAGTCGCCAGGCCCGCAGCTGACGCAGTTAATTCAACGCATCTTTGCCGCCGAGGGCGTAGCCATCTTCGACGTTAACTCCGGCCAGTGCGACGTTGCGGGAACCTGGGCCGAAGGCGAGCAGGATCTGGCCAAGGAGTGCTACCTGGCGCAGTCCGACGACGAGAATTATGCGACTCATACGTACCGCAGACTGCTGCGCGTAGGCGATGATTCCATCGGTGCGATCGCGATTCGCGGGGATTTGGGGCGGCTGGTGCTGGATGCTCTGGCTTCACTGACGGCGGTTACGCTGGATCGCTGCGTGGTCTTCGCCAAGGAGACCGCGGTGGAAGCGGCGCACCAGAGCGAACGGCTGCGCGGCGCGGTGCTGGATTCGCTGGCCCACGCCGTGAAGACGCCGCTGACCGCGATTCAGGCCGCGACCGCCGGGTTGAGCGAGGTGGGCAAGTTAAACGCAGCGCAGGAAGAGCTGTTGGCGCTGGTTGAAGACGAGGCCAGCAAGCTGAGCCTGCTGAGTACGCGACTGCTGCAAACCGCCGAGCTTGAAGCGGATGAGATGAGCGTCGCCAGGGACGAATTTGCGGTGCGCGACCTGGTGGAAGCCGTGCTCGAGGACCAGCGGGGACGCATGTCGGGCCATCCGGTAGAGGTTGCTGTCCCTGATTCACCCCTGATGGTGCGCGGTGATCGCGATCTGCTCTCAATGGCGCTGACGCAGTTTCTCGATAATGCCGCAAAGTACTCCTTTGACGGCACCGCGGTGAAAGTGTCGGCATGGGAGAGCCACGCCGAGGTGATGCTGGCGGTGCATAACTTCGGTCCGGCCATTCCGCTCACGGACCGGGAACGAATTTTTCAGCGCTTTTACCGCAGCGAGGGAACGCGGCATCTTGCGGCTGGAACGGGCATCGGTTTGTCCACGGTGATGATGGCGGCCGAGGCCCATCGCGGCCACGTGTGGGTAATCAGCAATGCAGAGGAAGGCACCACTTTTTATTTTTCACTTCCTCAAAATGGAGGGAACGGCCAGTGAATCAGGACACTTCGGGCAACCTGCTTATTGTTGATGACGAGCGCTCCATTCGGCTCTCGCTGCGAACGATTTTGGGAAACTTTGGTTTTGAGATTGTGGAAGCGGCGCGCGGCGAGGAAGCGCTGGCGCTGGTGCGCACCGAGCCCTTTGACGCCGTACTGCTCGACATCAACATGCCAGGCATGGGCGGAATCGAAGTGTGCCGATTGATGCGCAAAGCCTCGCCACGCCTGCCGATTCTGATGTTGACCGTGCAGGGCGGCGAGGAGCGCAAAGTGGAAGCACTGGACGCCGGGGCCGACGACTACATCACCAAGCCCTTCCAGTTGCGCGAGTTGACGGCGCGGCTGCGCGCTGCCGTGCGCCGCAGCAAAACGCTCGACGACGAAGAGGCCGCCATCCAAATCGGCGACGTGCTGCTCGACCCCGGCCGCCACCTGGTGGAGAAGAAGGGCCGGGCGGTGCATCTGACACCCAAGCAGTTCGAACTGCTCCACTACCTGATGATGCACGCGGGAAGGCCGATTCCCCACGCCAAGCTCCTGCGCTCGGTGTGGGGTCCCGAGTACGGCAACGAGCTCGAGTATCTGCGCACGTTTATTCGCCAGATTCGCATGAAGATCGAAGACGATCCGGCGAACCCGCAGTACCTGATCACGGATTCGCACATCGGCTACCGGTTCAACGAGGGCATCGAGGTCCCGCCGCCGGTGGACGCGGGCACCAGCGAAGAGAAAGCCGCAGAAGCGTAGGGGTCGAAGCGCACGACCCAGGCACGAGGATTGCCGCGCGGACCCAATGCGATGAATGCGCGGCAATCGCGCGCTGCAGCGCGATCCAATCTATACTCATTGCAAACCTCCAGCGAAGGTCATTCGGGGTACGCGAACCGGGAGTGACGGCACGTAGCCGCGCTTTGGCGCGCGGCTGGAATCGCGGAAAGAGCGCAGAGCGATGAGCGACGGCATTGAGGCGCGGGCGGCGGCACAGATCTCAGGCGCCAGCCGTGAGCGGCTGCTGAGGACTCTCCGCCACGAACAACCGGATCGCATTCCCATTGATTTCGGCGGCTCGGCAGTGACCGGCGTGCATGCCAGTTGCGTAGCGGCGCTGCGCGACTATTACGGCCTGGAGAAACGGCCGGTGCGCGTCCACGAGCCTTTCCAGATGCTGGCGTTGATTGAAGAGGATCTGCGCGCGGCAATGGGCGTGGACGTGACCGGCGTTTTCTCGCGCTCGACCATGTTCGGATTTCCCATCGAGCGCTGGAAGAGTTGGAGCTTCAACGGGCTCGAAGTGCTGGTGCCCGGCGACTTCAACACCACAACTGACGAAAAGGGCGACACGCTGATTTATCCCGAAGGCGACCGGTCTGTACCGCCGAGCGGGCGCATGCCGCAGGGCGGGTATTTTTTCGACTCCATCATTCGCCAGGAGCCGATCGACGAAGAAAAGCTGAACCCGGAGGATAATCTCGAGGAGTTCCGGCCGATTGCGCAGGCGGATCTCGATCACCTCGCGCGTGCGGTGCGGGAAGCAACGGCTACGGGAGCGGGAGTGCTAGCCGGATTCGGCGGCACGGCTTTCGGCGATATTGCATTGGTGCCGGGGCCGTTCCTCAAGCATCCCAAGGGCATTCGCGACGTGACGGAGTGGTACGTCTCGACACGCAGCCGCCGGGAAACCATCCACAAAATCTTCGCGCGCCAGTGCGAGATCGCGATTGGGAATCTGGATCGGATTTATGCGGCCGTGGGCGACCATGTGCAGGCAGTGTTTATCTGCGGCACGGATTTCGGCACGCAAACTTCCGCGTTCTGCTCGGTGAACACGCTGCGCGAACTCTATTTTCCCTACTACAAACAGGTGAACGACTGGATCCACGAGCACACGCCATGGAGCACGTTCAAGCACAGTTGCGGCGCGGTCTCAAAGTTCATTCCTTCATTCATTGAGGCGGGTTTCGACATTCTCAATCCCGTGCAATGCTCGGCAACAGGCATGGAGCCGGAAAAACTGAAGGCCGAATTCGGCGAGCGCATCGTCTTCTGGGGCGGAGGCGTGGACACGCAGAAAGTCTTGCCCTTCGGAACCCCCGCAGAGGTGCGCGAACAGGTGTTGCGCCGCTGCGAGATCTTCGCGCGGGGCGGCGGCTTCGTCTTCAACACCATTCACAACGTGCAGGCCGGCACGCCGGTCGCAAACATTGTGGCCATGCTCGACGCAGTGCACGAGTTCAACGGCCGAATTTAATCGTCGCGAGCGGCGATTTGCGCGAACGGGCGCGGGCTGCCCGATGGCCCTGCGCCTTGGGTTCGACATCGCTTCTGTGGTATATTTTTCAGGTGCGGGAGAGATTTTCCTCCCTGTGCGGGCCGCGCAAGATTGTCTCTCACGCGGTGCTCCAAACCTCAAGGACGCGTAGCTCAACTGGCAGAGCATTCGGCTCTTAACCGACAGGTTGTAGGTTCGATTCCTACCGCGTCCACCAGCCTTCGCCCTTTTTCAGTGGGCTACGGCTCGGCGAACCATCCCATTCCGCATTGCAAGCTAGACTGCTTAGAGCGAGGCGAAGGCTGTCGCGCCGGAGCCTTGGCGGAGGCAGGCTTTTCCAGCATTGCATGGAGCAGATGCTCGCTCATCGCTCGCTCGAGCTTCTCCGCCCTTCATCAGAATCCCGATCCAACAATCTTTGTCCGGCTCGCTCGTGACCCTGCGCAAGACGGGCAAGTCGACGGCGGTGATGTCTTTTGACCTTGCGTATGATGCGATCTCCTCCTGGACGTTTTCCAGCCCCTCTCGATGAATCGGGGCCGTCAGGCGTAACAGTAAGCGTACCCCCCTCCCCTATATGACGTACCTCCAGGTAATAATATACTTGACTAATGACGAATTATTCGATATGCTTGATTCTGTTATGGCAAACCAAGTCAAAACCCTTTCAGATGCAATCAGATACTTCTCTGACGAACAGACCTGTATCGACACCGTAGCTGGTCTCAAGTGGCCTAATGGCCCTGAGTGCCCCGCTTGCCTCTCCCTCAAGGATCGCCAGCACTGGCTCAAGACCCAAAGGCGTTGGCAGTGCCGGGAGTGTGGACGGCAGTATTCCGTGAAGCTGAATACAATCTTCGAGGATTCGGCCATCAAGCTCGACAAATGGCTGACCGCGATGTGGATGCTGGCCAACTGCAAGAACGGCATTTCGAGCTATGAGATTTCCCGGTCCATCGGCGTCACACAGAAATCAGCATGGTTCATGCTGCATCGCATCCGTGAGGCCATGAAGAACAAATCTGTGCTCAAGCTCGGATCATCCGGCGGCCCCGTTGAAGTCGATGAGGCGTTCATTGGTCCGAATCTCAAAAAGATGCACGCAAGCAAACGGCAGGAATTGAAGCGCGGGATGAAGGATACGAACCAAACTGTAGTGATGGGGATGCTGGACCGGGCGAGCCGCGAGGTTCGCGCTAAGGTAGTGCCTAACGTCACCCGCGCGACACTCCAAAACGAGATTCTGAATCACATTACGGGCGGCTCAACTGTCTACACCGATGGGTATGTTGCCTATGATCGCCTTGCGGCGAAGGCGTACATCCACGAAACGGTCAATCACGTTGAAGAGTATGTGCGCGGTGAAGTCCACACTCAGGGAATCGAAAATTTCTGGTCGCTATTGAAGCGGACTTTGCGCGGCACATACGTCGCCGTTGAGCCTTTCCACCTTGACCAGTATTTGAGTGAGCAGGTTTTCAGATTCAATAATCGCGCAACGAAAGATAATCCTTTGACCGACGCGGATCGCTTCGCGCTGGCAGTATCGCAGATTTCAGGGAAGAGACTGACTTACGCAGAACTGACCGGCAAGGTGGGAGAAAGCGCGGTCTAGGAAGGCTTGGCTCGGGAGACAAAGACGCGGGAAGCGGATTTAGGACTTCGCTTCTCGCTCTTGTCCTGCTCGATGCGGCGATTGAGTTCCACTTTTGAGACGGTCAGGACTTGGCCTAGTAAATTCTCGAATGCCTTGTATTCAGGAGACTGCGGTTTCGGCTTCATGCGGGTATCATAGCGCGTTTTGAGGATGGCAATGAAAGAATGCGCGTTCTGTTCTAAAACCGACAAAATGACCGGGGAGCACATATTCAGCGATTGGATGAACGACATCCTTGCAGGGCCGTGGATACGCGCATTCAACAGCTCTGAGGGACCAAGTGCGCAACACGATCACGCAGAACTTGATTGGACCAGAAAAGTAGTTTGCGAAACGTGTAATACCGGTTGGATGAGTGACATCGAGTACAAGCACGCACAACCGATTATGGGTCCGCTCATTGCAGGTGAAATCGACATTCCTATAAATCAGTCAAACGCTCGTTCCATCGCGCTATTTGCGTTCAAGACAGCAGTCATTGTCGATACGCTGCGCAAGAATGCGACGCCATTTTTCTCAAGACGCATTCGGAATACTTTTAGGACAAATCTCAGCATTCCCCTCGACGTCAACATTTGGATTTGTGCCTACGCCACCGGCACCAATCGGGCGGACATGTTCTCTACCTATTACAAAGGAAAGTCGCCCTTCATGGGTCCTTTGGAGTGTCATGTTTGCACTTACGGTGTTGGCTGCCTCGCGTTCCAGGTGGTGACCATTAAAAGCCTCTGGAATGGGCGCGTTTTTCCTGCCAACGACTTCGACAAACTGTCTGTACCCCTGTGGCCTAACATTCC
>JBEKEP010000014.1:0-38713 GCA_050013775.1 Occallatibacter sp.
CAGATTTCGCGCAGGCGCGGAAAGTATTCGGGCGGCGGAACGAGGACGCCGTTGGTGCCGACCACAGGTTCGAAGATGATGGCGGCGACGTCGCTCTCGTTGCGGATCATGTGCTCGATGTAATCGGCGCAGGCGATGTTGCACGTGGGATAGGTGTGCTTGATGGGACAGTCGTAACAGTTAGTCTCGGGCGCGAAGACGACGTTGGCGATTTTGCCGGCCGGTTCCATGGCCCAGCGGCGAGGATCGCCGGTAGCGGCGATGGAGCCGGCGGTCGATCCGTGATAAGAACGATAGCGCGAGATGATTTTGTTTTTGCCTGTCACCATGCGTGCGATTTTGAAGGCCGCCTCGTTGGCCTCGGTGCCGCTGGTGGTGAAGAAGAATTTGTTTAGCCCCTCGGGAAGCACTTCAAGCAGCTTGGTGCTGAGGCGCGCGCGGGCGTCGGTAGCGTAGCCGGGCGCGGCATAGCAGAGCTCGCGTGCCTGTTCGGCGATGGACTCGATGACGCGCGGATTCTTGTGGCCCAGGTTGACGCACATCAACTGCGAACTGAAATCGAGGTAGCGCTTTCCCGCACCGTCGGTGAACCAGCAGCCCTCGGCGTCGGCGATGGTGAGGGGCTTCCATGTTTTCTGGAAGCGCCAGGTGCCGTAATTCATCTGGCGCGTGATGGTGGAAATCTGTTCGGCTGAGAGCTCCGGCGTTGCGATGGTGTCACTCATGAATGCGACTCCTCTTGAGGATGCATCAAATCGTAACAGAAAGCAGGGACGCAGGGACCAGGGAGCGATGATTCAAATGCGGCCGGAGTTTGGCGCGTGATGCTCGCCAATGAGACGATCGACGAGTGCGCGGAGAGTCTCGCCGGTGCGAGGCAGCACGAACTCTTCGAGCTTGGAAGCCCAATCGAGTTTGAAGCTGGTGCCGAGCGCGGAGATCCAGATCTGGCGCATCGGCGCGTTGGGCGTAATGACGAATCGGGCAGCGGGATCTTCGAAGAGGACGTTCAGCACGCCGCCTTGTTCCTCGACTTCAAAGCCTGCCTGTTCGCTTTCCTCGCGTGCGAAGAGATGCCGCTTTAGGTTGCCGAGCGTCGCCTCAGCCGCGCGCCGGAAGTCCTGCTCGTCTTGCATGGACACAGTGTAGCAAGGCGCTTGCGCCGGGGCGCGTGTGTCCAGAAGCTGGACAAAAAGATCCGCGGAAGATTAAAGGCTCGCAGTTCCTTGCCGATAAATCGCATAAGGCATCGAGAAGCCAAAATGGAAATTGCCCCCATTCCCGGAATTCGCGCGCTGCCGGCCGTGAAAACGCCGCAGGGGAATTTCCGCCCACCGGAGGTATTCGATATCGAGGGCTCGGCGCGGCCGGGCGATGGCGAAGGGCAGCGCGGCGGCAGAAAAGCCTCGGGCGCGGAAGAGAACGACGGGGACGATCTGATGCTGGACGCAGAGACGGAATCTGGCGGAACGCTGCAAGAAGATTCCGCGCGAAACGTGGATTACTTTGCCTAGCGCCAGAGAGAAATGACCGCGCCTGACGAAGCCTCGCTGCCCATTATTGCGCGCCCACCTGATTTGTTGCAAGCCGGTCAGAAGTGAGGAAGCGTTTGGCGTGCGCCAGCTCAGGGCGCGAGGATTGCGCGCCGTCGCCGGTGGTTTTCAGCAAGGCTGCAAAGTAATTCGCGGCCTCGGGTTTGTTGCCAGCCTCTTCAGCGGCGATGCCGGCATTGTAGAGTCCGTTAAAGCGGTTGGGACTGAGCGCGAGCGCCGCACGATACTGAGGGAGGGCAAGTTGCGGCAGATGCAGTTCGAGCAGCATGTCCGCCAGCATTTCGCGCGCGGGAATGTCCACTTCGCCCTGGCCTACTTTGTCCTGCAGATCGGCGGCGTCGCTCATGTGCTTCAGCGCTTCGTCCTGGTGTCCGGCCGCGAAGCTCGCCCATCCTGCGATTTCGTTGCGCTCGATCTGCGCCCCGGTTGAATCGGCGTAGTAGGCGTGACGGCCTTTCTTCACCTCGGCCATCAGGGCATCGTACTGCGCGAGATCGGCCTGTGCCTGTTCTGCGTGGCGAAGATGACCATCGGCGATGGCGCGCGCCCACCAGGTCATCGCCGCATCCTCGGGCAGCGAGCCAGCTACGGGTTGCAACGCCGCCGCGGATTGCCAATCGCGCATTTCCAGGGAGTAAAAAACGGGGAACTTGGTGCGGTAGTAGCCGGACATGTCATCCCGGTGGCCCATCGCCATTCCCGGCATTGAATTCATGCGGTCGATCACGGCAACGCTTTTGTGGAGCACTTCTTTCGCGCTTCCATCCTGGCCGCTTTGCAAGTAGGCGTACATCAGGAAATCGTAAGAGTGCGGTTCATCCATGATGCCATTTTCGTGTTGGGTCTCGGCCGCTTCGGAGGCCTGGATGGATGCGAGCTGGGCGTCGATGTCCTGCTGCCACATGCCGAGGCGCGCGAAAATGTGCCCGGGCATGTGCGTGGCATGTGGGCCGGATGGCGCGATCTCGCCATAATGCTGGGCTGCTGCGAGGCCGTCTTTCGCCATCGGAGGGTTGTCGCAGGAATGAATGATGTAGTGCACCAGCCCCGGATTGTCTGGGTTAGTGGCGTAAAGCGGCGCCAGCACAGCCATCGCCTCATGCTCATGGCGGAGGCTGGTGTCATCGGGCGCTTCCGACGCGAGTAGAGAGAGGGCATAAAAAGCGCCGGCATCTACGTCGTCCGGATACTTGCGATAAAGCGTGCCCATGGACGCCGAGTATGCCGAGATGCGAGCCATAAAATCCTGATTGCCCGGCTTGAAAAAAACGGCCAGCGCCGCAATGTAATCGCGCTCGCGCGCGTTGTTCGTGGACAAGGATTGGGCTTTTTGGATCTCCGCCCACCCCAGTTTCATGGCACGGTCGTCGGGCCGGTCCCATATCTGGTGGAAGGCGCTCATGGCGATTCCCCAATGGGCCATGGCGCATGAGGGATCGTCTTTGGCGATGCGCTCAAACTGCGGCTTCGCTTCGGCATACCAAAAATCGTGAAGCAAAGCGATGCCACGGCTAAACTGCGCCTGCGTTTGCGGAGAGCAGGAAACAGCAAAGTTGACCGTGCCCAGGCGCTCTCCGGGTGCGGGTCCCATGTTCATTGGCATGGAAGCCGGGGATTGGGCAAAGCCGGAAACGGCAGCAACAGCCAGCAGGGAAAGTGCAAAGGCTCTCATGGCGGGGAACTTCCTTGTTGGACTCAGAGTCCTCGACATTCTACCCCTCTGCCGCCGGTCCAGCCCAGCGAAAAAGGCGCATCGATGATGCACGGAAGAGTAAAAAAGTGAACGAGTGAAAGAGTGAACAGGCTGCAGCCGACAGTGCTCGACAGGCGGTCGAATGATGAAACAGCATCCCGCAGGGGCTAAAGCCCTCACGCATTTTGCAGCACTTACGGCACGACTGAAGTCGTGCCCTGACACTTCGTGCCCTACTGCGCATTTTGAGTAGGCGTCTGGCCTGCGGGGGTCAGGAGACCGGCGCTACGTTTTCATCTGAAATCCAGTTATCTTTTTCAGGCGGTAACGGAGTGACGCTGGGGCTGCTCGGTGAAAATGGCCTCAGTGTCGGTTTCGGCCAGGCGCAGCAGGCGATGCAGATAAGCGCGTGAGATGGAAAGGCTGCGGGCAGCCACGGTTTTGTTTCCGTTGGCTTCGCGCACCGCGGTCACGGCCAGGCGGACCTTGTAGTCACGGAGCTGGCGCTCGAAAGAGCCTGCCAACTGGTAGTCGCCGATATTCACCACTTCGTCGAATGCGCCTGCGTCTTCGTCCTGCTCATGGTTGCTGAGGTTCAGGTCCTCGGCGCGGACTGCGCGGCCGGGAGCGAGGATGATGGCGCGCTGCATGACGTTTTCTAACTCACGCACGTTGCCGGGCCAGGCATAGCCCTGGAGCATTTCGAGCGCTTCGGGTTCGATCGCGTCCATGGGCTTTTGGAAGATGCCCGCGTAGTGACGCATGAAATGGCGCGCGATGAGCGGGATGTCTTCAGCGCGCTCCTGGAGCGGCGGCGAGTCAATTCTCATCACATTAATGCGGTAGTAGAGATCCTGGCGGAACTTGCCTTCGGCTACGAGCTTCGAGAGGTCCTGATGGGTAGCGAAGATGAGACGAGCGCGCAGGGGGACGAGCTTGTTCGAACCCAGGCGATTAAATTCCATCTGCTGCAAAACGCGCAGCAGCTTGACCTGGGTGAAAAGGCTGAGATCGCCAATTTCGTCGAGGAAGAGCGTGCCGTCGCCGGCCTGCTCAAAGTAGCCTTCGCGGGCGCCGACGGTTCCGGTGAAGGCGCCTTTCTCGTGGCCGAATAGCTCGGCTTCAATCAGAGTTTCAGGAATGGCGCCGCAGGAGACCGCGACGAAAGGCTTGTTGGCGCGGGAGCCGAGATTGTGAATGGCGCGGGCAATGAGTTCCTTGCCGGTGCCGCTTTCGCCGGTGACAAGGACCGCGGCATTGAGATTGGTTACGCTACGCACCAGCTGATAGACGCGCTGCATGCTGGGGCTGGATCCGATGATGCGATCGCACGTGCCCGGCTCCTCAACGCGGTGTTGCACGCTGTACAGCTGCTGCTTGAGCGCGGAGGTCTCGCAGGCGCGGCTGAGCATGGTCTTCAGGTCGCGAATGGAAGGCGGCCGGCGTGTATAGCCGAAGGCTCCGGAGCGGACCAGCTCGAACGCGGTGGAACGCAAATTATCGTCGGCCATCAGGATGGCCGGAACGTTGGAAGCAATCAGCCGGCGCGCACAGTCGATGCGGGTTTGCAGGGAGTCCTCGTGGGAGTACAAGTCGAGGATCAGAACATCCAGGGTCCCGGCAGCAATCAGTGCATCCATCCCCTCCCCGTCGGACTCGAGCACAACCTCGAAATCCTTACCAAGGGCAGGAGAAAGAAGGGGTTGCAGTGTGCGGTCTTCAGAATAAAGCCCAATTCTAGTCATTTGTGTGCGGTCTTCCCACTCGCAGAATTCACGGTGCCGTTCTGGGGGGATTGGCGATGTACCTATGATCGGCATTCGCTGGGAGAACTCATATTCCCCTTTCGTGCTAGCGCGTAAAGACCTTACTCGAGGACATAAGCCCCTGTGGATTGATTGGGATAGTAACGAGAGGGGGATGGGGGTTGTAGGGAGGTGAGGCGCGAGTGCCGGAATGCCACAAATCCCGAGGAAACCCGGAAGAAAACGAAAGAAAACCGGAGACTGAAAAGGCTTTCTGAGGTCGAAATTGCCCTCTATTTCGGCGCTGGTTGAGCGTTACGGGAGGTGGGTTTGAGTTGTTTGGGGGCGGAAAAAGGGGGTTACCTAAGTTTGGCCCTCCTATGCGCTGAAGCGACAAACTGTACCCAAACAAGACTGTAGAGGCAGGCCGCTTGCAGCATAATGAGGGCAAATCCGCCAATGGAGGCCTCCGCCATTCCCCGAAATTGGAGGCTCAAAACTGGATCTTGATCGATCATCCCACTTTTTTTCATATACTTAGATAGAGTGCGGCGAGGCTCAAAAAGCGGGTTCAGGCAAGCGTCAGAGTGTATACGGGGTACTCCACGAGGGCTGCCTGGCGTATACAGCCGTGCACACCTTTTGCGGCGGTGCAAGGTATCTGCCTGGATACAAAGGGGATTTAGGGCGCAAAAGTTTGGTTGGAGAATTGCTGTATAGAGCGATGAAACCGGTAATCCGGAGGAAGGAAGTCGCGCGATGGTCCATGTGCTGACACAGTGGCCCACATTGATGGTTCTGGCTGTGGTGTGCGTGGCGACTTTTACGGATCTTCGCAGCCGACGGATCCCGAACTGGCTGGTTCTTCCTTTCTTCGTCGTGGGGGTTGCAGTTTCCTGCTTTCTCTACGGCTGGCATGGCCTGGGACACAGTCTGGGCGGAGCGGGATTAGGTCTGTTGCTGTACGGAACTCTTTTCTTTATGGGCGGGATGGGCGCCGGCGATGTGAAGTTGTGCGCGGCGATCGGGGCTTGGATCGGCCCGATGCAATTGATTTACGCCCTGGTATTCACCGGTTTGGCGGGCGGAGTAATGGCATTGGCCTGGGCGGCCTGGGGAGGGTTCCTGAAGGAGCTTTTTCAGCACACCGGCGACCTGGCATTTGGTTCGAAACAAGAGCGCGGCGAGGCTGTGTTAGCAAATCCGCTGCGGCGCAAGATGCCGTACGCGCCAGCCATTGCAATCGGAACGTTTATTTCATTCTTTGCGCACTGAGGGAAGTGGGAATTCGATGTCCAGCTTACACCAAACCAGATACGAGATTGAGACGAGCACGACCGCTGCGCCGGAAGGGAACACCACGGCGCGGAGC
Organism: Occallatibacter sp.; assembly: GCA_050013775.1. Lineage (GTDB taxonomy): Bacteria > Acidobacteriota > Terriglobia > Terriglobales > Acidobacteriaceae > Telmatobacter. Next base: position 6,364 of record JBEKEP010000014.1, read on the forward strand.
ACAGGTAACGTGGCCTCCAATCTTTCCCCTCACCTGGTGAATGCCAACAGCGAGACGATCAACGGCTCGCCGCTTTCCATCGCGCTGATCAGTCCCAACGAGACACAGCGCTCGGCAGCGGTGGCGGTTCTGAATCTCTGTGGTGGAAATGAAGTTTGCCAGTTTTCCAGCTATCCGCCGCAAATGGACGACGTAACAAAGATGCTGGAGGGGAATTACGACGCGGTGATCGTGGAACTGGGCAGCAATCCGGAGTATGCGCTGGACCTGGTGGAGAGTATCGGGGCGAACGGCCGGGCGACGGTGATGGTGTATTCGGACAACACAAACTCAGAGATGCTGGTGCGCTGCATGCAGGCAGGGGCGCGGGAGTTTCTGACCTATCCGATTTCGAATGAAGTGATGGCGGAGGCGTTGGTGCGGGCCACCGCGCGACGGCCGGTGGTAGTGAATGAGGCCAAGGCGGCAGGAAGACTGCTGACGGTGATGGGCGCCAAGGGCGGCGCGGGCGCGACCATGCTGGCCTGCAATCTGGCCGTGGCGCTGGCCCTGGAAAAAAACCAAAAGACTCTACTGATCGATCTGGATCTACCGCTGGGCGATGCGGCGCTGAATCTGGGTATCGTGGCCGAGTTTTCGACGATCGACGCACTGGATGCGGCGGACCGGCTGGATGCACGTTTTCTTTCCCAGCTTCTGGTGAAGCACAGCACCGGGCTTTCGCTGCTGGCGGCGCCGGGGAAGTTTGTTCCGTACCAAGCCAGCGACCGGTCAATCGAGCGGCTGATCCAGGTGGCGAGGCAAGAGTTTGACAACGTCGTGCTGGACCTGGGATCGAAGCTGGACCTGATGGGAACCGCAGCGTACCAGGAAGCGAGCACGGTCTACCTGGTGACGCAAGCCAGCATTCCAGAGCTGCGCAACTCGAACCGTCTGATCTCACAGTTTTTCTCAGGGTCGGTTCCGAAACTGGAAGTCGTGATCAACCGGTTTGAGATGCGGACCATGGGCGTGTCCGAGGAGCACATCAACAAGGCGCTGACCAGGCCCGCGCAGTGGAAGATTCCCAACGACTTCGCGTCGGTGCGGAAGATGCAGATTCATGCCACGCCGCTGGTGATGGAAGATTCTCCGATTACGCGGCAGATCAAGAAGATGGCGAAGGCCGTTACGGGGGAGCAAGACGCCGCCCCGGCGAAGACGAAGAAAAAGGGCTTCCGTTTGTTCTGATGACGGACTAAGGCAACTTAAGGCTGCATGGAAGGGTACACGTGGAACTGCTGAATTTGGAAACGTACAAAGCGGAAATTCACCGCACGCTGATCTCGAAACTGGATCTGGAGAAGCTGTCGCGCGTGAATTCAAGCCAGGCGCGGCAGGCGGTCTCGGGACTGGTCAAGGAGATCATGTCGGACCAGCGGGTACCGCTGAACTTCGACGAGCAGGAGAAGATTCATGCCGACCTGCTGGACGAAGTCTTCGGGCTGGGTCCGCTGGAGCCTCTGCTGCGCGATCCCAAGATCTCCGACATCCTGGTCAACGACAAAGACCACGTGTTCGTGGAAAAGGGCGGCCTGCTGCAGAAGGTGAACACCTCGTTCCGGGACGACCGGCACCTGATGCAGATCATCGACCGCATTGTTTCGCGGGTAGGCCGCAGAGTGGACGAGTCGTCGCCCATGGTGGACGCCCGCCTTCCCGACGGATCGCGCGTCAACGCGATTATTCCTCCATTGGCGCTGGACGGGCCGTCCATGTCCATCCGCCGTTTCGGTACCGGTCCGCTGGCCGCGAATCAGCTGGTGCAGTTGAAGAGCATTTCGGCGGAGATGATGGAAGTGCTGTCGTCGGCCGTGCGGGCGCGCATCAGCATCCTGGTTTCAGGTGGAACCGGCGCAGGCAAAACTACATTCCTGAACATTCTGTCGCAGTACATTCCCAACAACGAGCGGCTGGTAACGATTGAGGACGCGGCCGAATTGAGGCTGGCGCAGGAGAACATCGTGCGCCTGGAGACGCGGCCGCCGAACATCGAAGGACAGGGCGCCATCAAGCAGAGGCAACTGCTGATCAACGCCCTCCGTATGCGCCCCGACCGCATCATCATCGGTGAGGTCCGTGGCGAGGAAGCCTTCGATATGTTGCAGGCCATGAACACCGGCCACGAGGGCTCCATGACGACGATTCACGCCAACACTCCGCGCGACGCAATTTCTCGTTTGGAGTCGATGGTGGCGATGACAAATATGAACCTGCCCGAGAAGTCAGTGCGGCAGCAGATCACCTCGGCCCTCACCATCGTGGTGCAGGCCACGCGTATGAGCGATGGAACGCGCAAAATCACGAATATTTCTGAGATTACGGGTATGGAAGAGAACGTGATCAGCATGCAGGAGATTTTTACGTTCCAGAGAAAAGGGATCGGACCGGATGGCCGGGTGATCGGCGTATTCATGCCCAGCCGCATCCGTCCGCGCTTCCTGGAGCGGCTGCGAGTGGCAGGCATTGTGTTGCCGCCTAGCCTGTTTGATAAAGAAACGCAAGTTGGCTAAGGAGAAAGGAGAGGTACTGAGATGGGAATGATTACCGTTGTAGTTTTTATCGGCGTTTTTGCGATGATCGCGCTGCCTTTGGTGGCCGCAGCACCCTCCAATAGCTCCAAGCAGGCAGTGGCGCAGCTGGACGCTGTGCTGAAGACCGGTCCCAAGCAAGTGGAGCGGCAGCAGAGCATGGACCTGCGCAAGGACGAGGCGCTGAGCAGTATTCCGTGGCTGAACAAAAAGCTGCTCAACTTCGAGCTTGCGCCTTATCTGCACAAGATGTTGGCCCAGGCCCAACTGGACTGGAGTCCGGGACGTCTGCTGATCATGACCGCGGCATGTTTTGCGTTGCCGTTGTACATCCTGTACCTCTCGTTTCAATCGGTTCCTCTGGCGCTGGTTGGGGGCTTGGTGCTGTCCGGGCTTCCTTTCGGATGGGTGATGTTCAAGCGCGCCCGGCGCTTTGGCGCATTCGAGAAGAATCTGCCGGAGGCGCTGGACCTGATGGTGAGCGGCCTGCGCGCGGGGCACAGCCTCCTGGCAGCGATGGCCCTGGTCTCCCGGGAGTGCCCGGAGCCCATCAGGGGCGAGTTCAAAATCTGCTTTGAAGAGCAGAACTACGGTTTGGAGATGAAGGCAGCGCTGGAAAACCTGCTGGTCCGGATTCCGCTGCAGGACATGAAGATCACATCGACCGCGATCCTGATTCAGAAGGAGAGCGGCGGCAATTTGGCCGAGGTGCTGGACAAGACCTCGCATGTGATTCGAGAGCGGTTCCGCCTGAAGCGGCAGATTATGGTGCACACGGCGCAGGGGCGGCTTACGGGGTTGGTCCTTACCTGCCTGCCCATCGTACTGGGCATTGGCATTTATTTCGTGGATCCGGGAATGATCAGCATTCTGTGGCATCGCAAGATCGGCATCGAGATGATGTGGGGCTCTGCCGGGCTGATCTGCCTGGGCGGCTTCGTGATCTATCAGATCGTCAACATCGACGTGTAGGGGAGAGAGATGACGTTTGTAATTCTTGCATTTCTGGCTGTGTTTCTGCTGATCGGCAGCGGCGGACTTCTACTGTTCTACCGCGAAGTCATGCTGCAGCGCATCAGCGAAGCGATTAATCCGCGCCCCAAGGAAAAGAACATCACCTCGGTGGTGCAGCAGGCCAAGTCCTCGATCGGGAGCCTGATGGGGTCCGTCGAGAACCTGTTGCCGAAGAGCAAGCAGGAAGTTTCGATCATCGTGCAACGGCTGACGCGCGCGGGGTACCGCAACGAGTCGGCGGTCAAGATTTTCTACGGCACCAAGGTGGCGACGCCGATTGTGCTGGCGGCCATCGCACTGGTGACGGGATTGGCAAATTTTGGCCCGTTTTTTGTTTACCTGTTGGCACTGGGCGTAGGTTTTCTGGGACCGGACTTCTACCTTGGGAAAATGATCGCGAAGCGGCAAAAGAAAATCAACCGCGGATTGCCCGATGTACTGGATCTGTTGGTCATTTGCATGGAAGCTGGGCTGAGCCTGGACCAGGCGACGGCGCGGACGGCACAGGAGTTAACCCAGTCGCAACCGGAATTGTGCGACGAGCTGAACATTGTGGTGCTGGAACAGCGCGCCGGACGAGCCCGTTCGGATTCATGGAAAAACCTGTCAGAACGCACCGGCGTAGAGAGCGTCCGTAACCTGGTTTCGATGCTGGTGCAGACAGAGCAATTTGGAACGAGCATTGCGAAAATGCTCCGCGTTCACTCTGATTCGCTGCGCGTGCAGCGCATCCAGGCAGTGGAGGAAATGGCAAGCAAGACTTCGGTGAAACTGGTGTTTCCGCTGGTACTCTTCATCTTTCCTGCGCTATTTCTGGTTACACTGGGACCAGCCGCGATTGTTATGGTTGAGTCCTTTAGCAAGTTAAACGGCAAATAGAGGGCAGGAAGGGGAGTACGACATGGACAACACCACGCTTATCAGGATTATTGCCGGGGTTCTGGCAGTCATCATTCTGGTGGTTCTGGTTCAACGGCGTCGCACCAGGGTCAAGTAGGCGGGGCGCTAGAGTCCGTGGGTGCCGGCAGCAAACAAGCGCCACGGCAGGAGTAGAACAATTCGCAGATCCGGGGGGCCTGGCAGGATGCGGCAAACATCCAGTCAGGGCAGCCGGAATGCGGATCAGGAGAAGTGTTTTCTTTTCGCGCCCGGACATGCGCGACAGGCGAGGGCCTAGTTGTATGGAGCTTCTGGAAGGATTCGACGAAGCGGCTGCGGCGCAGAGAGAAAGAGGAGCTGCTGCAGAGTCGTCACGGGAAAAAAGGAACATGGAATCGCGGACACATTGCGCCTATAACCAAACCCGGGAATGCTTCCTTGGGCTCGAGGTCAAAGCTGCGGATCTGCCATCGACGCGCGTGGGCGAGTTGATGTCGGAGCGGCCGCTGAAGTCGGGTGAGGGCGTGTGGATGACCCCGTTCCGGGGAATTCCTGCGGCCGCAATGCCCGCGCCACTGGATCTGATCTATCTGGACGAAGATTGCCGGGTGATCGACACGGTGGAGTCGTTTCCCACTTTTCAGGTGAGTTCGTCGAAGCCGAAGCCAGACAGCGTGCTGGCCCTGCCGGCGCACTCCATTTACTCGTCGCAGACCCAGGCCGGCGATCAACTGGTGCTGTGCGTCGCCGAGGAAATGGGGCGGCAACTGCAACGGCTGGACAATCCATCCAGCGAAACGGGAGCTGTGCCGTCGATCGCCAGCGCGGTGATTGCCGGCGCGGTGCTGCTGCGTGAGAAGCCTCTCTGGAGCGGCGGCCCGGGGTTGCTGGAGCTGGAAAACCGGAACGGACACGGAGACAAAGCGGCGCCGGAGACGTACGAGATGGATTTGTCGCAGCCGGGCGCCAAGGCGTTCAAACAACGCAGCTGGTTGCAGCGCTGGTGGTCGCCGGACCCGCGCAAAGCTCCGCGCGTACCTACGCCGGGGCTGGCCGCGTACTACTGGAACGGCTCGTCGCCGGCGGCGCACGGCATTCGCGACATCAGTTCCACGGGACTATACGTGGTGACCGAAGAGCGCTGGTATCCGGGAACTCTGGTTCTGATGACGCTACAGCGGAACGACCTGGGCGAGGAAGTCGCCGAGCGTTCCATCGCCGTGCAATCGCGGGCCGTGCGTTGGGGACCCGATGGCGTGGGTCTGCAGTTTGTTCTGCCCGATGAGCGTGACCGGCGCCGCGGCGAAGCGCCGATTCTGGATTCGGTGGACCGGAAGGAATTCGAGCGTTTCCTGGAGCAGCTGAAGCGGGCAAAGTGACAAGCTCCGCGCGGCGGCTGAGGCGTCTGGAACGTACGTGCGGCAGAATGTACGTGGAAACGACGGCCGCACCGGGAGGAAAACGATGAGATTTCTGCGTGAAGAAAGCGGCCAGGCGCTGGTGCTGACCGTGGTGTGCCTTACGCTGCTGATGGGCATGATGGCGCTGGCGGCCGACGTAGGCCTATTCCAATATGAACAGTGCCGATTGCAGACCGCGGCGGATTCAGCGGCGATCGCGGCAGGCCTGGAGCTTGGCAACTGCGGTTACACGGTTTGCACCAACATGAATACGGCGGCGGCGGTGGCTTTGAAGGAAGACGGAATTACCACCTCGACCCTTACGCCCACATCGAGTTGCACCGTCACCTCCTCGACGAATTTATCCATCATTATTAATGTGGGTCCGTGCATATTGGGATCGACAGCCAACGATATCAACTACGGCAACGTGCATATGGCTGAGGTGGTGCTCACCGAGAAGCTACATACATTCTTTGGCGCCGTGATCGGGATTCCGACCGTGCAACTGACGGCGCGCGCGGAAGCGGGCGATTCCTATATTGATACCTCAAGTGGGGGCGGTAATTGCATTTACACGAAATCACTCGCATTCAATAGCTCCGACGGTAATTTTGATTTGGTCAATTGCGGCATTTACGACGGTGGAAACCTTCAGACCGACAACGGCGACAGTGTGACCGCGTCGGATTTCCTTTATTACGGATCATGGAGTCCCAACAACTGCAACAGCAGCTGCACGTGGACCCTGGGGAGTTCAGAGACCCAGCCGACGCACACGACGACTGCGGAAAGCGATCCGTTGGCATCGCTGACGGCGCCCAGCCAGCCAGGCACCACATACTCTGGTTCCACCACGTTCAATTCAGGTACTAATGCCCTGAGCCCGGGTTATTATGCTTCCGGCTTTAACATCAACGGCGGTACGGTAAATCTTTCTCCCGGCCTTTATTACTTTAACGGCTCCGTCAACGTCGACAGCGGGGCGACGCTTGAGTGCACGACATGCGCGGTGGGGGGAGCGGGCGTCACGCTCTATTTCAACGGCGGCACTCTACAGATGAACAGCAATAGCACTGTCACGCTGACGGCTCCTTCTACGGGCTACACGTCGAATGGCAACGTAGCGAATATGGTGCTTTGGTACGCGAACGGCAACGGCTCAGGTTTGACGATCGACACCGGCACGGCGTCCTACTTTAATGGAGTCATTTATCTCCCCACTCAGCAGCTCACGCTCAACAGTGGCTCGGGCGTCACCATCAACAACGGAGCCACCAACACGGCTCTCGATGTGAACAGCATGATCGTTGACGATAGCGAAAACTTCAAGATCAACGGTTCCGGAGGATACCTCGGCGGCGGTTCCAGTCAGACGTTGGGGGCGTTTGCGCTTGCGGAGTAGCTTATGAAGATACGAAATCGATTCGATCTATGGCGAGGCGACGGCGGGGCCAGTCTTGTGGAACTGGCGATAGTTTTGCCGCTCTTCATGCTGCTGATGGCAGTCGCTGTCGATTTGGGACGGGCTTATTACCTGGTGCTGGAGGTTCAGGGCGCAGCGAATGCCGCGGTGGCGTACGGGGTTCAGAATCCGGCCGATACGGCTGGCATGCAGACTGTGGCCCAGGATAACGCGCCGAATGTGCCGGGCCTGACAGTCAATACTCCTACCTTTGGTCGCGAATGCTCAGACGGCACCAGCTACAGCGCGGGTTCCGGAGCCATGCCAGCGTGTACGGGCATGACCGGGGTATACCGCGTGAACGTAACGGTGACTGCGACCTATAAGCCGCTGTTCCCTTGGCCCGCGGTTGCTTCTACGATGTCGTTTTCCAGCTCGGCTTCGATGCGCACCAACTAGATCTTTAACGGTTGGGGGCTAGACATATCAGATTCATCCTGGCCGTCGGCCGGAGCAGAGGAAAGCGGGCCCAACAGGCATCCGGCAGTGGCGCGAAAGGGCAAAGGATAGAGCGATCGATGGGAAAGAGAGTCGGCATGCAGAAATTATCCCGCTTTGCGCGCGAAGAGCATGGTTCAGAACTGGCGGAATTCGCCATGACTGCGTGGCTCCTCTTTCTCCTTTTGTTCGGTGTCTACCAATGGGGATATGCGTTGTACGCCTACCACTTTGTGACTTACGCGGCAGAGCAGGGCTCGCGTTACGCCGAAGTCCACGGCCATACCTGGAGTGAATACGAGACCGAAAACTGTTCGTCATCGGCGCCTCCGAGCTTCACAATGGCATACGGCTGCACCGCCTCCGCCGGTGATATCCAAAACTATGTACAAAGCTTGTCGACCGGGGCGATCAAGCAAAGCAATGTGACGATTAACGAGACCAGTACGTATCTTTGGCCGGGAACCACGCCGGACTGCTCGTCGGGTTGCTCCGCTTGCACGACGACCAATAGTCAAGGCTGCTTCGTAAAAGTCACGGTTAGCTATACATTTAATTTCTTGCCTTTTCTCAAAATCACTGCCATGACGATGAGCGCCACGTCGGAAAACGTAATTCTGCAGTAAGAACTGGTAGCCGCCAGGGAACATTTCGTTGCCTCGCTCGAGGAACGCCTGGTGAGTCTAGAGGCTCCGGGAAAGACAGAGTTCCTGCGACATTCCTGAGCGCGAAGCGCTGAATCTGCCGCGCTTCTGTATCTATTTTGGGTTACTGAGCAAAATTGGACAAATTCAGAGCTCCAAAAAGAGTACATCCCTACTATGGCAGGACCGATACAAATATTAACCACCGAGGTCGATGGCGACGACGGGCTGATTGTGACGTTCTCAGACGGAACCACGGGCGCATATGTAGTCGAGGAACTGCTGGAGTTGAGGCCGTTTCGAGAACGGGTGAAAACCAGGAAAACTGCAAAGTCACCGACTAAACCTTAGGGGGTTCCTGAGGTCATCGCGCCTCATTTCAAATGCAGAACTGATGCAAATCGCATCCGGGCCAAGACGCAGCTGACGCGGATTTTCATCGCCATTGCCGACAGCATGAACACGCCGCGGATCATTCCCAGCGGCACAACGTATAGAGGTATAGAGCGCTTCAAAAGGGAGAACGCAAGAGGGTGCGGGCACGATGCCCGCGCCTTTTTTGTTTTCGCGAGTGCTCAGTCCGCATGAATTCATGATCGCCTCCGATCGGTGTGAGTGTGGACCCTTCGGCAATCTCAGGGCAGGCCCCCGCACAATAGCCGGTCAAGAGGCCGGCGGTGCACGTGTCTGGAGACCGGCACAGCTCCCGGCTACGTAACCAGTTGAATAGTAATGAGTTGTTCTGTTACGAATGTCGCGCCCGCATTCCACCAATGGGGCATATACCCCGCTCCAGAGACGGAGGATCATATAGATAATATCCAGGGTCCCGAAGAGGCCGCAGTTTTGGCGGTGAGGTCGCAAGTTGGAATCGCACAAAGACGAAAGCTCCCGATTTTCCCCGCTCCCAGCGCATAGGCCGACGTGTGCCGGATCTCACCGGCCGGGAGCCCCGAATGGGGATCCTTCTGCAGAACAGCTGAACAGAGACCCGGGTGCAGGAACGCGTGCGTTTTCAAGGGCTATTGGAAGAGCGCCGATGAGAGATGTAGCCGGCATCGGGAAAGATTTTGATTGGCCGCGCGGCGGAGATCCGAAGCTAGGAATCGCCGCGCAAGAGGTGGAACGATGAACATTCGCAGAGGTATCACCAGGCAAGCTCTCCGGCTCGCGCAACGGATCATGCGGACGAAGGGCGTGAAAAGCGAAGAGGGAACCTCGCTGGTTGAGCTCGCCATTTCGCTGCCCGTTATGTTGACGCTGCTGACCGGGGCGGCGTCGTTTTCGCTGGCTTTTTATAACCTGCAGCAACTTGGCAACGCGACTAGTACCGCGGTGCAACTTACGGCCGCAAACCAGGGGTTGGTCTCCGACCCGTGCGAGACTGCCGCGGCAGCTGTTGAGAGCGCATTGCCGAACTGGACGTCGACGAAACTCACCTTCACCCTGGCTTGGACTGACGCTTCCGGTGGCTCACATTCATCGGGTCCAACCGCGGAAGCGTCGTCAACCGCGTTTACTTGCGCGACGGCGGGCGATGGCTCCACCGACACTGCGACTGCGATAGGTCCGAACACGCCGGTCGTTCTTACGGTCAGTTATAGCTACTCCTGGCTGCCCGTTCTTAAATTCACGCCGAGTAGCGCACTGAAAGCGACAGAAGCGGCGCTTGCTTATTAGGGAGCTGGCTCATGCAATGGAGGGATTCCCAATGAAACACCACGGACTTTCGTTCCTATACAAGTTCCTACGGAATCAGCGCGGACAATCATCGGTTGTCATGGCGGTCAGCATATTGGTAACGACGACTCTAGGCGGAGCAGCGATCGAGGCGGGCCATGTCTATTACAGCTACCAGAGGCTGGTGGCGTCGACCAATGCGGCGGCGGTAGCGGCGGGACAAGCCATGCCGAATATCGGCACCTCGAGCAGCCCGGCTGCGGGCACGGCGTATTACAACCTTTACAGATACAGCTCCGACACTTCGAGCACCCCAACCGGATTAAACGCGAACACCCTGCTTACAGGCGCCACGATCTCAGCGACGTTTGCTTGCTCCAGCTCCGTATCGAGCTCCCTGAACGTGTCGTGCCAGAGCCCCACCTCCGGCTCCTGCGGCGGCGCTCTTACAACTTGCAACGTGCTTAAGGTAACGCAGACGGCGACGGTGAATTTGTGGTTTGGCGGACTGATCGGAGTCCCTACCTTCCACCTCACGGCAATCTCGTACGCGGCTATGAGGGGTGGATCAAACATCCCATACAACATTGCCGTCGTCATGGACACCACGAATTCGATGACCGCATCAGCACCGACGGGCGACGGTTGTGGAACTGGGGCAACGCAGATCAAATGCGCGGTTACAGGGCTTAAGACGATGCTGCAACTGATGGATCCCTGTCCCCTCAACCAAATCTGCCCCGGAAACTCATCTTATGTTGACGGCGTGGCGTTGTTTGTATTTCCGGCGGTCGAGATCACCACATCCACGAATTACAGTTCGAACGACACCACTTGCCCCACCTCGAACCCTCTGATCACGCCTTACTCGTTTCCCAATGTGGCGACAAGTGGCGGCAATCTGGTCTTGAACTCCACGCCGACATCGGTCAACAACCTCGCGGGCACGTACGAGGTGGAGGCATTCGATGACGGTTACAGAAATTCCGATGGCGCCACCACGCTTTACAGCGGCGACGGTCTCTCCTCGGCGGTGGGGTACGAAACATCCGGTACTTGCAACGGTCTTCAGGCGCCGGGCGGCGAGGGAACTTACTACGCGCAGGCAATCTACGCCGCGCAGACGGCGCTGGCAAACCAGCAGTCACATTTCCCAGGCTCGCAGAACATCATGATCATCCTGAGCGACGGCGACGCAACTGCGTGCAACACCCAAGCCTACGCAACGGACGGCGGAAATAACAGCTGCAGCCATGGCAACGAGATCGTCGCGGCGAATTGCCCGGCGGTGAACTCATCGGGCACCTGCGTCGCGAACACTACCTCTACATACAGCGGTGTCTCTATAGACGGCAGTGCCACAAACCTCTATTGTCCGGGGTACACCGGCGCGTCGCATCTTGGCACTTGTAGTGGCCCGCCCCTCAACGGAACCGGGACGTCGACAACCAACCCAAACGGCTACAACCTGGCCACATATCCATCCGCGCTGGGCGAGTGCGGGCAAGCGGTGCAGGCGGCGCAGTACGCAACACAGAATGGAACCACCGTTTACACGATCGCCATGGGTTCGGAGACTTCAGGAGGTTGCCTGACGGACCAGCATGTCACGATCACGTCGGGCTCGACGTATGGCGCAGAAGGATATCCAAGCGGGACCTATTCGGGCCAGCCCTGCAACGCCATCGCTGCGATGGCCTCCACTTCAAACACATTCTATTCCGACAACACAGGTGGATGCGCGGCATTGGTGAACACCCAGGCGCAATTCGAAACCATCGGCGGAATCTTTCAGGCGATCGCAAACAACCTTACGAATTCCCGATTGATCCCGGCCAGCGCGTTTTAGAACGGCGGGCCATCACGCAGCTGGCGGGGATTTTCATCGCCAACAACAGCGGGGGCCGCGGCTGATTTCCAACGGCATGGATCAAGGGCAAGGAATTCGGAGCAGTATGTGAAGGGCAGGGACGCTAAGTCCGTGCCCTTTTTGCGTGGTGGAGCGGGGGGCGCGGATAGCGAGAAGCGACGGCCCGCCTATTGCATTTCTTCGGGAATGATGAGCAGCACTTCAACCCTGACCGCTTGACCATTCTGCGTGGCGGGCCGGAATTGCCATTGCTTCAGCGTGTTGAGGACGAACTGCGCGCTCGAGAAGGGTTGCGGGAAGACGATACTGAGATCCTGAAAGCGGCCGGACGGATCGACATAGCCGCGGATCATCAAGGCGTCGGCGTCAATGGAGCCGGGCGCGAAGTTGGGCCGCACGATGTTATAAGGCCATGGCGCATCAAGCCGGGAGACAGAGCCGCCGGCGGCGGCCTCTACGTTGGCCGGCAGCGAGTACTGCATAATCCAGCTCTTGGAGAGACCGACGTGCAGATACGCGGTGTAGGCCATGCGGCCGCTCCAGATGCCTTCCATCTCAGGGAATTGCTGCTCAATCGCGTCATTGACAAGGACGGAGCCGAAATGGCCGTCTTTGGGCAGAGCGATGGGCGTGGACGTAAGCCTTCCCATTGCATCAGGGGCGGTTTCGGATCCAGACGCGGGCGAAACGGTTTCAGGCTTGCCCGCCGAGGATGTGCCGGGGTGGTTTCCGGGCGCCCCCGCATTCTGGCTGGTGCCGTTTTCGCCGGGCTTGGCGCCGGGTGCGCCCTTGCCGGCCTCAGCAGAGGGAGTCTGGGCGGGGGTGGTCCCCATCGTGCCTTGTACCTTCGATGCCAGGGATTCGTTGACTGGAGGCAGCGCAGCGGTTCCATCTTTCAGGCGAAGATCGGAGAGAGAGAGGACGGCCGCCGGCGTGGGCGGCGCCGTTTGCTGCGAGGCCGATGCCGGAGGCATTTGTACGGGTGAGGGAACGTGGCTGGCGATCGGCGACGTCGTGCTGGGCGCGACCGGCATTTTATGCGAGGGCAGATTGCTGGATGCGAGGTTGACGTCGGCGAGGTTGAGTTCCTCATTGGGCCGCTCGAGCGAGGGAATGACATTGGCGGCTGTGGGTTTTTCCGGCAAGGGCGGAGTGATTTTTTTCGCAACGGTCTTGCTCGGCGACCAGATGACCGCTTGCGGCACAGGAACGATCTGCGGCAGCGTGACGGGGTTGAGCAGGTCAGCCTGGATAAGGGTTTGCGGGCCCGGCTGGGCCTTCATCGCGGGGGGCGGGGGCGGCGGCGCCTCTTGTTTCTGGCCCGCGCGCGCTGAATTGTCGGGATGCCGTTTTGGGTAGGGAATACGCGGCGCTGCTTCCGCCTTTTGCTCGTCTGGCGAACGCAGATCGAGCTGTCGCACCGAAAGGTGATCTTCAATCACTCGCGTGACAGGGGGCTTGTAGATAAGACTGAACCAGACCACAGCTGCGGCCAGGACATGGACGAAGATGGAGCCAAGGAAAGTGCCCGGCCCCTGACCTTGCGGGGGCAGAGTTGCAAACAGCGTGAAGTCGCGGGACGGCATCACCAGCACCGGAGCTACACGAACAGCATTCTCCGTGGGGGAATCACTCGGCTTCGCTTCGTGGTCAATTCGACCCTGAAGGGTTTTCCATGCCAGTGTGTCTGAGTCTGCCCTGTTTGTCGCGGGATCAGCCAAAAGCGCCTCCGACTCGGGAATCAGCGATGGACGAGATGCAGCCCGAGCAGCCATGGCTGCACACGACTCCGCAACGCGCCACAGGACCCCCGGGGAATTTCAATACAACTTAAGCATCGCTCATTACAGGGCAATGACCCATAGTACTTTTGATACCCCTTACTAATATTGGTACTCCTTAGTAATATCGACAATTCCCGCCGGAAGAGATAGGTTGCGAAGTACTACACTGAAACCGCACTGCCCGCCGCGAGAGAAGCGGCGAAGGTCTGGCCTTCAGAATTGCCGGCAAACCGGCGGGCCCAAAACGTGGGCATAAAGAGAAAGGCGGGGTTGGCAATCCGCCATCTCCAACGGGGTAAGGATGAATCGAAGACTGCTAACGATCCTGCTCGTCGCATTCGTCATCGCGGGAATCTGCGCGTGGCTGGTTTATCGCCTGGTTGGCGTGAAGATGGCGGCTGCAAAGCCGACGGCGACTACGCGAGTGGAGGCAGCGGCAAAGGATATTCCCCTGGGAGCCGTGTTGACGGCCGCCGACCTGACGACCATCACGATGTCAGGTTCAGCGCCCAAAGGCTCGATTCTGAAGCCCGAAGATGCGATTGGCCGCGGCGTGATTTCAGAGATCTATCAGGGAGAACCAATTCTCGAGAGCCGCCTTTCCGGCGTCGGTTCCGGCGGCGGTCTGGCGCCAGCCATCCCCGACGGCATGAGGGCGTGCGCGGTAAAGGTGGATGAAGTGGTGGGTGTGTCCGGATTCGTGATTCCGGGCATGCGCGTGGACGTTCTGGTTTCAGGCATTCCTCCGAACGCGACGGGAGGCACGAACACGGGAACCATGGAGACGCAGACGCTTCTGCAGAACATCGAAGTGCTTTCGGCCGGCACCGATATTACGAAAGATGCAGAAGGCAAACCACAGCAGGTGCAGGTGGTGAATCTGCTGGTGACTCCGGAGCAGGCTGAGACGCTGAGCCTGGCCAGCAACTCGCTGAAGATCCAACTGGTACTGCGCAATCCGCTGGACACGCAGATTGCCAAGGTGCCGCCGACGGCGATGACCAACATCTTTACGGGCACGGCACCGGCTCCGGCAGTGGCGCCGCGGCATGCATCGGGCGGCGAGCACAAGCCGGCGCCGAAGACATATTCAATCACCGTCAGCAACGGCTCAAAGACTTCTGAAGAGAAATTCGCAACACCCGAGGGGCAGCATTGAGATCGACGACTGGCATCACCATCGCATTTTGCGGCGCGTTGATCGCGGCACTCTGCACCGGGCAGCTGGTGCGGGCTCAGGCACAGCCCGCGCAGTCTGCTTCACCGGCCGCGGCAGACAGGTCCGGAGACTCCACGAATGAACTGAACGTGGAGGTAGGCAAAGCCGTGCTGGTGGACTGTGCGCAGCCGATCAAGCAAGTGGCCGTGGGCACGGGCGACGTTGCGGAAGCCACGGCAATCAGCCCCACCGAAATCATGATCACCGGCAAAGGGCTGGGCATGACCAGCCTGATTATCTGGGATATTCACGGCGGACGGCAGTTCTTCAATGTGACGGTGCGGCCCAACGTAGGACTGATCGGCGACAACCTTGACGCCATCCGGCGCGAGCTGAGAAGCGAACTGCCGGGCGAAGCCATCAAAGTGAGCTACAGCAATAACAGCGTCTTTCTGCGCGGCACGGTGAACGATCTGACCAGCTCCGCGCGCGCGGTACAGATTGCGTCGACAGGCGGCAAAGTGGTGAACCTGCTGGACGTGAATGTGCCCAAGTCGGATCCGCAAATTCTGCTCAAGGTGCGCTTTGTCAGCGTGAATCGCAACAAGGCCCTGACTCTGGGCGTCAACCTCTTCGATCTCGGATTGGGAAATGCGCTGGGCGGAGTGTCGACCGGAGGGTTGACGGTTTCGAACGGCAGCACCACATCGAACTCGGGGGGAGGGGTCCAGGGAACAGCGGGTTCAGCATCGGTCAGCCAGGAAGGAAACATCTTTGCCTTCTTCCCCGGGTTGAACGTGGGGGCCGACATTCATGCTTTGGAAGAGAAGGGCGTGGTGGAGGTGCTGGCGGAACCGAACCTGATGGCAACCGACGGCAAGGAAGCCAGCTTCCTCGCGGGCGGATCGTTCCCGTATCCGGTGGTGTCGGGCACCTCAGGTGGGACGGCAGCGGTCAGCATCGAGTTCAAGGATTATGGCATTCGACTGAACTTTATCCCCACGATTACACCGCGTGGCACGATCCGGCTGCAGGTTGCGCCGGAGGTAAGCGCGCTGGACTATGCCAACGAAGTGGATATCTCGGGCTTCGAAGTGCCGGGCATCACCTCGCAAAAGGTCAATACCGAAGTCGAGCTGAAAGACGGCCAGACCTTTATTATTGGCGGCCTGCTGGACAAGAACATCACGGACACCTTCTCGAAGATTCCGTTCCTGGGCGATATTCCGATTATCGGCAAGCTGTTCCAATCGGAGTCCAAGACCAAGAACGATACCGAGTTGATTGTGCTGGTGACGCCGGAGATTGTCTCTCCGTTGCCGGCGGGAACGACGATACCGAATCTGAAGTTCCCGGACCCGAACTTCATTCCGCCCAATTCGAACATGCCTATGCACCAGCCGGATGAGAAGACGGCGGATAACACGTTGCCGCCTCCTCCTCCAGCGGTTCCGGTGGAGACGCTGATCCAGAGCATGAAGCCGGAGAAGCCGCTGATCATTGAATCGGGGACAGGCGGATTCGGCACTTCGGGAGCGCCAATCAATAATAGCGGCGGCGCAAGTTCCACGAGCACCTCGACGAGTTCAGGCGTTACGCCGTAGCAGGGCCTGACGCGGCCGGACGGCGCAAACAGCTGAGACAACCGGATGAGTCCGTTGCATAGTACGGCCAAGGCGGTGCGCGAGTGGTTTGCTCCGCGCCCCGCCGCGCCGGAAGGACCCCAGAAAGTTCTCAACGTTACGCGCGGTACGGTGCTGGCCACACAACTCACCAAAGCGCACACAGGAGCCACACGCAAGAAAGGCCTGCTGGGCCGGGAAAGCCTTTTGCCAGGCGAAGGGTTGTGGATCGCTCCCTGCGAATCAGTGCATACCTTCTTTATGCGCTTCCCTATCGACCTTGTTTACCTGGACCGCAAGCTCAAGGTGAGAAAGGTGCGCCACAGCGTGGGCGCATGGCGCGTGTCGGCGTGCTTCGCGGCGCATAGCGTGCTGGAGTTGCCGGCCGGTACGGCTGCGGCGACGCGCACGGTACGCGGCGACACCATGGAGATCGAGCCCGCTGCGGTCGGCAGCGAGTAGCTCCCGCAATCAAACAGAGACAGCAGGAACCCGCGCAGCAGCTTTGCGCGAATTTGCTCGCGCCAAGAGATACCAGATAAGCCATGCCAGTGCGGTAAGAAGATACGTGACAGAGTGCAGTTCGAAGCGATTCGACTGGATTTCAACCAATATGTAGATCAGCGCCAGAGCCGAGAGCAGAAGCTGGGACGAGGTTCGGGATACGCCCCAGAGTACGGCCGGCAGAGCCAGCGACTGATCGAAGATCCAGCCGAAGGGCGCGACCAGCAGCGACATGAGCACAAGCAAGCTGCCCTGTTCGAGCCAATCCCAGGCATGGCGGCGTGGCCAGAAATATGCCAGAGCCCAGAGGCAGCCGAGGATCGCCGGCACAAAAGCGAGCCACTCCCAGGCAGGATGAAGCGCATCGCGCAGGAGATCCCCGAGACAGGGGGTGAACTCGTGCGTGACGACGGAAGTACGCATGTAATAGGCGTACTGGCCCCATGCCTGCGGGTCGATCCAGGTCGTGACGAGAGCGCCGGCGGCAAAGGCCACAGCGGCACCGGCCAGAATGCGCCAGGCGCGCGCGACGAAGATCCAGACCAGCAGGACTACGGCAAACGGAAGGAATAAATGCGGCTTGACGGTGCAGAACCAGAGCGCCGCGCCGGCTGCGAAGGGGCGGGTCTTCCAGAATCGCAGAAAGAGCGTGAATCCGAAGAGCAGGAAGATGGAGGTTTGGCCGAGGATCACGCAGTAGAGGGCCGGAGGAAAGCAGTAACCGAGCCAGTCGAGGTGCTCTCCTGGCGAACCGAGCAGTTTCCAGAGAATTCGCACTGAGGCGATGAGGAGGCCCAACATGAGCACCGACCAGGGAAGGGCAGCGGCCATGGGGCTGACGTAGCCCAGGGGAAATGCCAGCGGCAGAGCCCACGGGGCGTTGCGCATGTAATAGGAGGCACCGCCCTGGAATCCGGCGTCGCTCTCGATATGGCTCACCGCGGACGCATCGTAAGGATTTCTGTGATGCACCAGTTGCTGGCCGGTAGCCCAGTAGACGATGAAGTCGCGGTTGGCTACGTTGTGGCGATTCACGGGCAGGAGACTGAGATACAGGACGGTGTAGAGGACCGCCATGGCGCACGCGATCGCGATCAAAAGTGCAGTGACGTCGCGCTGAATCTTCAAGGTGGGAGCGCCTTTCCACGGCAATTATAAAGACAGGGGCCAAGGGACCAAGAGAACAAGGGACCAAGAGAGCTGGCTGGCCAGTTAGGGTGTGCTTGCACGCCGGGTTGCGAAGAGATACCAGGCGAGCCATGCCGGGGCGGTCCAGAGATAGAGAGGCGAGAGCACGCGAACGGCGCAGATTTCAATATCCATGATGAGGATGGCCAGCGCCAGAACAGCCAGCAGGTTGCGGGAGCGGGTGGCGTAAGCGCCTTCGAGCAGCGCAGGAATGGCGAGGCACTGATCGTAGAGCCAGCAGTAAGGTGCGGCGACAAGAGAGACCAGCATCAGAAGGCTGCCGTGGGTCTTCCAATCCCAGGTGGCGCGACGGCGCCAGAAGTAGAAGAGGGCCCAGACGCAGCAGAGGGTGGCGGGCAGGTACTGGAGCCAGGTTGCCCCGGGATCGACCCACTGACGGATGGCGCTCGCAAGGCAGGGGATGAACTCATTTTCGACCGCCGGCGAACGCATCAGGGCGGTGTAGTCGAGCCACGCGTGCGGGTCGATCAGAGACGCGACGGCGCTTGAGAGCGCGAGAGCCGCGGCAGCGCCGGCCAGCACCTTCCAGGCGCGCGAGAAGACGATCCAGGCAGCCAGTGCCACGACAAAGGGCAGAAAGAGATGCGGCTTGAGGGCGCAGAGCCACAGAGAGGCTCCAGCGAGAAATGGCTGGGAGCCATACCAACGCAGGAACAGCACCAGCCCCAGCAAAGCAAAGAGCGCGGTCTGGCCCATGGTGAGGCAGATCAGGGCCGGCGTAAATGCCAGCGCGAGCCAATGGAGATGATTCGCAGGAGATCCATACAACTGGCGAACGATGCGGACGGAGAGAAGCAAGCAGCCGAGGAGCAGCAGGGACCAGAGGATCGCCGCCACGCGCAGGTCGAGGAACCCGAGCGGGTAAGCGAGCGGCAACGCCCAGGGCGGGTTGCGCATGATGAGTACAACGCGAACGTCAAGGCCTTCAGAGTGTTCCAGCGCCGAAATAGCGCCGCGGTCGTAGGGATTGGCGTGCTGGACGAGTTGGTGCCCTGTGGCCCAGTAGGAGACGAAGTCGCGCGAGCCGCCTTGATTGCGGGAGCCAGCCGTGTTTCCGAAGACTTGAATTGCGAAGAAGAAGATCGCGAGGGTAAGCGCGAGCCCCACCACCAGCACAATCGAGAAGTCCGCCAGATCACTGCGTTCCGGCGCCGGCGGAGGATCGAGCTTGCCAGTCATGGAGGTTATTCTACGGCACGAATTTAGCGGCCGAGACGCAGGGTTGCGAGCGCCGAATCAAGCGAGAAAAGAGCGGGAGACGTGCCGCGAACTACGAAGGAAGAGCGAAGACATCAGGCGCGGCGGAGCAAAATCACAAGGCAATTGCCGGGAGACATGTATACGGTGCCTGTCTGTGGAGCCAAGGTTGTAAACAGGCGTATACACGAATCGACTTGAATTGGGGGTAAGATTTTTCTAGTTCATTGATTTTAAAGCAAAAGCTGTCGTGTCCGAGATTGGCACGCCAGATGCAATAAGGTGGGTGCCCGGCTGAGGCTGGGGACAACAAATCTGAGAGGATCAAAAATGAACAACCTATTTCTGGCAATGTATGTGAAGTTGCAGAACCTGATGAACCGCGAAGAAGGTCAGGACCTGGTCGAGTACGCCCTTCTCGTGTGCCTGATCGCTTTGGCCGCCATCACCGGCGTCAACAAGGTTGCCACCGCGGTTACCACCGTATTCACGAACATCAGCTCTTCACTGGCGTAACTCCTGGCAGTACAACGCACCCAGGACCTCAGCTCTTAGCGGAAGGGTACAGACCGGCAAACTGCCGAACTGTGCCCTTCTTGTTAAGTCAAGCGCTCGAAGCCTGAGCAACGATGATGCAAGCGGACAACAAGAGCCTGCGGACTCGTCGAAACCTACTCACCAGTTCTTGTGCTATCGAAAGTCAAGAGACTTCGTGGAAGCAAGCACGCCGGCTCTGGCCGGAATATCACCGAAAGGGAGAAAACGAAATGCGCAACAGATTTCTGAATCTGTACGTAAAATTCCAGAGCCTGAAGAACGGTGAAGAGGGTCAGGATCTGGTGGAGTATGCATTGCTTGTCGCCTTGATCGCACTCGTTTGCGTATCCGGTGTCAACAATGTCGCTACGGCCGTGAACAGCGTGTTCACGAACATCAGCTCGTCACTCGCATAAGCGCACCCGGAAAATAATTTCCGGAAAGTACGACGCAACCCAGCGCCTCAGCCTCTTCGTGGGGAGAGTACGGACCTGCCTGCGGGCAGGGTTTTTACATTCTCCCCGTAAAGAGCGAACCATCCCGGTGAGCAAACATCCATTGGCCACCAGGAAGAAAGAGAACTCCGGGCGACAGTTTTGGAGCTTCTCTTGCCTTGTCAGTGAACGGAACGAGAGATCGTGAAAGCAAGGCACGAGCACGCCTTACCCGGCCGAGGCCGGTCATTCACCGATCAAAGAGGTGCAGAGATGAACAACCTGTTTTTGAAATTCTATCTACGGCTCCATGACCTGCAGAGTGACGAGCAGGGTCAGGATCTGATCGAGTACGCGCTGATGATGGCACTGATTTCGCTGGCTCTCATTTCCGGCATAAACGGCATTGCAAAAGCGGTAAACACCACATTTACGAATATCAGTGGTTCGCTTGCGTAATCGGATGGACCGCGCAATGCTCACGGAATTCCGGGAGCGGTGGGCGGGACTGAACGTCAAAGCGGAGCAATTCGGGCCTCATTTTCTCCCTCCATGGGTCAGGTTTCCTGAAGTCTGAAGAACATCGCAAACCAGGGAGACGCGAACATCGGGGGTTTCCCCAGGTGTGAGCTTTGCCCTTTTCCGCGGATCGAAATACCTTGCTGCGGCAAGATAACGGTCTGTACGATCGGGGCCATGCTCTGGTGAAGGAAAGAGAAGTGAAATTCCAGGTGGAGAGGATTGGGATGAGCAACATATTACTCAGAATGTGGGTCGTGCTACAAAACCTGCAAAGCAGCGAAAGCGGCCAGGATCTGGTGGAGTACGCTCTGCTGGTCTGTCTGATTGCACTAGGAGCCATCTCGGGTGTGAATAAAGTTGCCACTGCGGTGACGACCGTCTTCACGCATGTGAGCTCATCGCTTGCATAGTTCGAAGCAGGACTTGTCTTATGGAACGCGCTGCCGGACGTAGCGATTAAATTCGACCCTGGACCGGGCTATAAATTCTCAATAGATCGTGCTTGCAAGAGAGGCTGGATGAAGGCGGATTCCCCGCAAGCATCCAGCCTTTCCTGCATCTGGAGCACGATTCTCATCTGCCCAATGATTGCAAGGTGACGAGAGGGGTTCGGGCGGCGGAATCCGGGTCCGGCGAGCGCGCGTCAATGCCGTAGAATCTCCGTGATCCCCCGCTAGTTTTGAGCAAATCCGCAGGGACGGAACCGGACCGAAATGCTGCTACCCACCGCCCATGAAACGAACCCGACGCTGCTGATTCTTGAATGCGGCATGACCGCGATGGCAGCGGCGTTGTCCTTCGCGTTTCCGCGCATGGGCAGCACATGGTTTGCTCGCATGGAGCGGTTGTTTGCGCGGCTGGCGCAGAGGCAGGGGCTTGTCGTTGCGATTGTGGGGCTAAGCGTGATCGTGCTGCGCCTGGCGATTCTGCCGCTTTTCCCGGTGCCACTGCCATTCGTTCCGGACGACTTCAGTTTCCTGCTGGCTTGCGACACGTTTGCGCACGGGCGGTTGGCGAACCCGACTCCTGGGATGTGGACGCACTTCGAAAGCATCCACATCACCATGCTTCCGACCTATCAGTCGATGTATTTTCCCGGGCAGGGGCTACTGCTCGCAGCCGGTAGGGTGCTCCTGGGAAACCCCTGGATCGCGTTGCTGATTGTGAGCGCGTTGATGTGCGCGGCGCTCTGCTGGATGTTGCAGGCTTGGCTGCCGCCGAGCTGGGCGCTGCTTGGCGGCGCCATTGCCGTCCTGCGCCTGGGCGTGTTCAGTTACTGGACGAATACATATCATGCGGGCGGATCGCTCGGCGCGCTGGGCGGTGCGTTGATTCTGGGTGCGCTGCCGCGGCTGACGCGTACCGCACGCATGCGCTACGCAGTCCTGATCGGCATCGGCATTGCGATTCTGGTCCTGACGCGTCCTTACGAAGGCATTTTGATGTGTCTGCCCGTCGGCTTTGTGCTGGTGCGATGGATGGTGAAGGGCAAGAACCGGCCGAGCGCCGTCGCGATGGCGCGGCTGGCCACAGTGCCGCTTCTCTTTGGCATCGCCGCTGTAGCGTGGATGGGTTACTACGATTACCGCGCCTTCGGCAACCCGCTCACGCCGCCGTATACGGTGAACCGCAACACCTACGCGATTGCTCCATATTATGTGTGGCAAAAAGCCCGGCCCGAGCCGCACTACCGCTACAAGGTAATGCAGGTTTTCTATCACAAAGGCGAGCTGGATTATTACAAGGGAATCCATTCCCTATCGGGCTTTGTGCCGCAGTCGCTGGGCAAAATCGGATTCATGTTTCTGTTTTTCTCGGGGTTCGCGCTGCTGCCTCCGCTTTTGATGGTGCGGCACGTTTTTCGCGACCACCGCATCCGATTTTTGTTGATATGCGTGCTCGCGCTGGCGGCCGGCATGGCGATTGAGATCTATCTCCTGCCGCACTACGTTGCGCCATTCACCGGAGCGTTCTACGCCATCGGATTGCAGATGATGCGCCACCTGCGGCAATGGAAACCGGAGGGTAAGCCCGTGGGACTTATGCTGGCACGGTTCACGGTGCTGATCGTGGTGGCGATGGCGGGGCTGCGCATCTTCGCCGATCCGCTGCATATCGCGCAGAGCGAGTATCCGCCCAGCAACTGGAATTTCAACTGGTTCGGTCCGGGACATTATGGAACGGAGCGGGCGCAGATGGAAGCCTGGCTGGACCATCAGCCGGGTCAGCAACTGGTAATCGTTCGCTATTGGGGGAATCACGATCCATTCGATGAGTGGGTGTACAACGCGGCGGATATCGATCACTCCCAGGTCATCTGGGCGCGAGACGGAGATCCTGCCGGCAATGGGGAACTGATCCACTACTACGGAGAGCGCAAGGTGTGGCTGGCGGAGCCGGATGCGAATCCGGCAAGGATTCAGCCGTACCCGATGAACGCGGGGGGCAGCGCAGGAAAGTGAATGCGGTGGGGCCGCAGCCGAGACGGGCAGCCGGGCAAACGTGAAGCGCCGCGGAAGAGCAGCCGCACCACGCCAGTGAAGCAACGATGGCATTCGTGGGAATCGAATTCGGCCTGATGGCGATCGCGATGGCATGCGCGTTCGCCTGGCCAGGCCTGGGCGCCGGAGGTTTCGCGCGCGTGGAGAAGTTTTTCGCGCGGCTGGCGCGCCGCAAGGGATGGGCTGCGGCGGCAGTTGGCGTGAGCGCGATCGTGCTGCGGCTGGCACTGCTGCCGCTGTTCCCGATTCCACTGCCGTTTGTGCCCGACGACTTTAGTTTTCTTCTCGCATGCGACACCTTTGTTCATGGACGGCTCAGCAATCCCACGCCAGCCATGTGGGGGCACTTTGAGAGCATCCACATCACCATGCAGCCAACCTATCAATCGATGTACTTTCCCGGACAGGGGCTGCTGCTGGCAGCGGGACAGGCACTCTTGATGCATCCGTGGTTTGGACTGCTGTTGGCTGCGGGTATTTTTTGCGGCGTGCTCACGTGGATGTTGCAGGCATGGCTGCCGCCGAACTGGGCGCTGTTGGGAGGGATCATCGCGGTGATCCGTCTCGGGCTCTTCAGCGACTGGATCAACACCTACCATACGGCGGGAACGCTTGCCGCGCTGGGTGGAGCGCTGGTGCTGGGCGCGTTGCCGCGGTTGATGAAGACGGCCCGCTTCAAGTACGGAATGCTGCTGAGCATCGGAATTGTGCTGGTTGCATACACGCGCCCCTACGAAGGTACGCTGCTGTGCCTGCCAGTTGCGGTGATGCTGGGCCATTGGATGCTGAAGGGAAAAAATCGGCCGCGCGCCATGGTGCTGGCGAGACGCGCCGCACTGCCCGTTGCATTGCTGGTGTGCGCGGGCGCATGGATGGGCTACTACGACCAGAAGGCATTTGGCAAAGCCACTATGCTGCCTTACGCGGTCGATCGCGCAACCTACGCCGTGGCTCCTTACTACTTCTGGCAGCACCCGCGCCCGGCCCCGGCGTACCGGTCAGAGGAGATGCGCACCTTTTATGAAAAAGAGGAGATGGATTTCTACTACAAAATCCACTCGGTGAAGGGATTTTTGCCGTTCACCCTGGCCAAAGTGGCAATGGCGCTCCTGTTTTACGCCGGGCCGGCGCTACTGCCTCCGCTCATGATGATGCGGCGTCTTTTTCTGGACCGGAGAATGCGCTTTCTGGTTCTGTGCACGCTGGTGCTTGCGGCCGGGATGATCGTCGAAATCTACCTGATGCCTTACTACGTAGCTCCATTCACAGCGGCTTTCTATGCTCTTGGATTGCAGGCCATGCGGCACATGAGGGTATGGAAACCTGAAGGAAAGCCGATGGGCATCGCGGCAGTGCGGTTTCTGGTGTTCCTGTGTGTAGCGCTCGGCGGCGTGCGGATTTTCGCGATGCCGCTGCATGTGGCTCCGCCGGAGTGGCCGCCGAGCAATTGGAACTTGTCGTGGATCGGGCCGGAGCGCTTTGGAGTAGAGCGGGCGCAGGTGGAAGCCCAATTGAGCAAACTGCCCGGCGGGCAATTGGCGATTGTGCGCTACGGCGCAGGTCACCACCCCATCGATGAGTGGGTGTACAACCGGGCCAACATCGATGACGCAAAAGTGATTTGGGCAAGAGATATAGGAACTGCCGGAAATCTGGAACTGATCCAGTACTATCGGGACAGAAGCGTGTGGTTGATTGAGCCAGACGCGAACCCGGCACGAGTATCGCAGTATCCGTTCGAGGAGCCAAAGCAATGATCAACGGGAAGCGGGTCGCAGTGGTCATGCCGGCGTACAACGCTGAAAAAACGCTGGAACAAACCGTGGGGGAATTGTCCGACGTGGTGGACATCAAGATCCTAGTGGACGACTCCAGCAAAGACAAAACCGCGGAGCTTTCACGCAAGTTGGGCGTGCAAACGTTCATCCATGACGCCAATTACGGCTACGGACGCAATCAGCAGACCTGCTATCGCGAGGCGCTGGCGGCGGGTGCTGACGTTGTGGTGATGGTGCACCCCGATTACCAATACACGCCACTGCTTGTTCCTGCGATGGCGGGCATGGTGGCCAGCGGTGTCTATGACATGGTTCTGGCGTCGAGAATCCTGGGCGGCGGCGCTCGCAAAGGCGGCATGCCGCTCTATAAATATGTGGCGAATCGTCTATTGACGGCGTTTCAGAATCTCTTTCTGGGCGTGAAACTATCGGAGTACCACACCGGGTTTCGGGCTTTTTCACGCGAGTTGCTGCAAGCGCTGCCGCTGCTCGAAAACTCCGACGACTTCGTCTTCGACAACCAGATGATTGCGCAGGCGGTGATGTTCGGCTTCAAGATCGGCGAGATTTCGTGTCCCACTAAATATTTTGAAGAAGCATCCTCGATCAATTTCAAGCGCAGCGTGCAGTACGGATTGGGAGTGCTGGCGACGACGGCGAGTTTTGTCGGGCACAAGACGGGAATTCGCCGCGTGCCGCGCTTCGAGGCTACAGGAAGAAAAATCACTGAAAAGTATTACGGACGAATCGCATGAGCGTCGCGAGTGGAGCAAGTTCCAGAACGGCGAAGCCGATGCAGACCGTTCTAGTGGCCCTTGAGAGCGGCCTTCCTTTCTGGCTGCAGGTGTTGGTGTTTCTGCTGGTCTTGATCATCCTCACCACCCGCCAGCCGGACGCAATTGTTCACGCGCAGTTCGTCGCCGAAGACGGCAAGGTCTGGTATCCGGATGCGTATAACCTCGGCTGGTGGCACGCGCTGTTTCTGCCCTTTTCCGGTATCTTCCAAACGGTGCCGCGCATCGGCGCCTCTTTCGCGCAGCTTGTGCCCTTGAGAGTTGCGCCGCTGGTGCTCACTGTTTTTCAGTTCATGTTGCTCGCTCTGCCGGTGAATTTTCTGCTCAGTCGCATCTCTTCGGCCTGGGGCAGCCTCGGTTTTCGCGCCTTCCTGGGTGTGGCTTATCTGGCCATGCCGGATTGCACGGAGATCGCCTACGGCAGCAACTGTGCCCAATGGCCAATGGCCCTGGGCGCGATTCTTCTGGTGGTGGCCGCGGTGCCCCGGGGTACCGTGGCGCGAGTTCTCGAATTCATCTACCTGCTTCTTGCCGGACTCACGGGCCCGATCTGCATCGCGATCCTCCCGGTGGCCGCGATTCTGGCCTGGAAACGCCGCGAGCGCTGGCGGTATGTGCAGTGCGCCATACTGGCTGCGTGCGGCGTAGTTCACATGTGTGCGTTGTTCTTCCTCGATCCCGGCGGCCGTCAGATCACTAAGCTCGGCGCCAGCCCCATGTTGCTCATGCGCATCCTCGGCGGAGATATCTTCCTCGGCGCGCTGGTGGGACGCAACGGATTGGGGGCGATGACAAGCACTGGCGGAATTGTGTTTCTTCTCTGCCTTGCCGTTACGTGCTTCGCCATCATCATTGCCTGCGCTGTGAAATCTGAAGCGCCGATGAAGTACTTTCTGTTGTTCACCGTCCTGCTGCTGACCATCTCGCTGACCCGCCCGACAGTATTCCCTCCCAAGGGAATGACGGTATGGCAGATGATGATGGAGGTGAGCGATATTCGCTACTGGGTGATTCCATCGCTCGCGTTTCTGTGGGCGATGCTCTGGACCGTCCGCAACGGAGCCCAAATCACGAAGGCGATTTCGATCCTGCTTTTGTGTGTGGCGTCGATCGGCGCTGTCTTCACCTGGGTGCACCCGGCGATGACCGACCTTCATTTTGCCGATTACGTCCGCAGCTTTGATGCCGCGCCGCCGGGCACGGTGATGGTGTTTCCATTGAATCCCAATCCCGACAACTGGAAGATGCGTCTCGTGAAGCATGCGTCCCACTGAACACGCGGCGCACAACGCCAGGCGACGGAAAGCTTCGTTTAAACGCAACGATGCCGCCCGAGGGCGGCATCGCGTGAGACAAACCTGACAGCAGCGTCCTAGATGCCGACGCCGAATTCTCCCGGCTGCTGCTCGCCGGCGTTCGAGTAGAAATCGTAAGGCGTGCGCTTCTTGAAGCGGTAGCGGCTGCGCAACTCAGCGCCGACGAAAATGCCGAGCGCGGCAACTGCCATTCCCACAGAGAACCAAGTAATCACCCGCAGAGCGGTCGATCCCGGCTTTTCCTCGACGGGAGTCTCTTCAGCGGGTGTGAGAGTGTCGACTTCCATGGACATCGAGAATAGCCTCCTGACACACCATAATACCGCAGATTATGCTTCGTTGGCAGGCGGGGGCAATGCGGAAAAAGTGGGGGTTACTCACTCAAAAGTGTTAATTCGGGCCAGCCATACGTCCTTTTCGGCTTTGGGAAGAAAGCTGGCCTGAATGGAATTAGCGGCCAGCCGGCGCAGTTCTTCGCGCGTAAATCCTTGCTGGGTGTGGGCCAGGAGGAACTCATTGGCTAGATCGGAGCCGAAGAAGGCGGGATCATCGGAGTTGAGCGTGACCATGAGGCCGCGATCGAAGTATGTACGCAGGGGGTGATCGGCGAAGGAGGGACAGACGCCGGTGCGGACGTTGGAGGTGGGATTCAATTCAAGTACGGCGCTCCGCGCTTTTAACTCTTGGAGGAGATTGTCGTCTTGAATAGCGGAAACGGCGTGGCCGATGCGCTCGGAGCCGATGGCAAGCGCTTCCCAGATGGCCTCGGGACCGGTGGTTTCGCCGGCGTGATTGGTCAGGCGCAGACCGGCCCGTGCAGCTTCAGCGTAAAGCGCGTGAAATGGCGCGGAACCGGTGCGCCGCTCGTCGCCGCCCAGGCCGATGCCGACAATGGAGGGGTAATGCGGACGTAGCTCGGCTGCCTTGCGGAAGACGCGCTCCGCTTCTTCCACCGTGAAATGACGGACGGCGTCGAAAATCCAGTAGAGCGAGAGGTTCAGCTCGCGTGCGGCGCGCTCGCGGGCGCGTTCAAGGGCTTCGAAGATGGGCTCAAAGGCGCGCGGATCGAAGTTGCGCCACATATAAATGACGCCGACGGAAATGTACACCTCGGCGTGGACGACGCCCTGGGCATGCAGGCGCTGCATCATGCGCCATGCCGCCAGTTCGTAATCTTCGGGATCCTTCAGGCGTCGCGTAACAGCCTTGAAGCATTCAATGAACTCGGTAAAGTCCGTGAAACGATAGAGAGATTTCGCTTCGCGGAGGGTCAGCGGCTTCGCATCATGGTGCGCGCTAAGCTCCACCAGCGTTGCAGGCAGAATCGTCCCCTCGAGATGCAGATGCAGCTCGGCCTTGGGAAGGCGGCGGATGAATGCCTGAATCGAGGTCACATCTTTAGTTTACGAGGCGGGCTTCGAGTTGTTTCTTGAAATGACGGCAAAGGGGGGTCTATCAAGTAGATCTGTATGCAGGCTAGTATGATGCGGCGTGCCGGATGGCCATCAGCTGCCGAATTGGTCCGAGCCTTAAGAATTGTTAAGCATGCCGCCGCTGCGTTGATCTATGCGAGACTTAAAAGCGATGTGGATTGCTTAGTGGCGTCCGGCTCCGAGGCAGTGTGGATGGAGACTGCGGAAGATCAAAAACAACTGTCGTTGCTGTTGGTTGACGACGATGTTGAGCTCTGCGGGATGATGAAGGAGTTCTTTGCCGAGGCCGGCCATCATCTGGATTGTGCATACGATGGTCGGGATGGCCTGGCCAGTGCATCGAATGGCGCTTACGATCTGGTGATTCTCGACGTAATGCTGCCCGTCTTCGATGGCCTGACGGTGTTGCAGCAGTTGCGGCGGCGAAGAGACCTACCTGTGATCATGTTGACCGCGCGAGTTCAGCAGCATGACCGGATCCTGGGCCTGAACACTGGAGCCGACGATTATCTTCCCAAGCCTTTCGATCCCGATGAACTGCTGGCGCGGATCAGGGCTGTGTTGCGCCGGACCGATACCGCGAGCGGGAAGGGCCGCGCGGTTTTGACCGTCGGCAATATTCAGCTCAATCCCAGCACGCGCGAGGCGCGGGTTGCGGGCTCGCCGGTGGAACTGACTCCCATCGAGTTCGACCTGCTGGAAATGCTGATGCGTTCGGCGGGCCGGGTTGTCTCGCGAGAGGAAATCACCGCGGCCCTTTTTGAGCGCGAAGCAACGCCTTATGATCGCTTTCTCGATGTGCACATCAGTCATTTGCGCAAAAAGCTCGAAGGCCGGCGAAATCTTATCCGCGCAGTGAGGGGAGTTGGGTATGTATTTACCGGAACGGCTTAAGTCATACCCCTTGAGGTCCCTCTATTCCGGCGTTCTGCTGGCGATGGTGATCACGCTGTCACTTTCATTCCTCGTGTTTCACGCCATCGCGAATCGCGTGCAGAGGAACTCCATCGACCCCGCCTTCGAGCGTATCGACGAGCTGGAACTGGAGAGTGCGCGCGGAGCATTGGCGAGCGGCGGGCCGCAGGCGCTGGAAGCCTATTTGATCCGCCTGGATCGCGTCTTTACAGGATCGACACATTATTTACTCGACGCAAAGGGCGTCGATGTGCTGACCGGCGAAAATCGCGTCGAGCTGTTGCCCCCCGCTCCGCGCACGGAATGGCGCACCCATGCGAACGGCTATTACATCAAGGCTCAGCGGTCGCCGGACGGGCAGTATTGGATCGTCAACAAGGGCCTGTCTGAAGGGCGGCCGCATATCTGGACGTTTCTTCCTTACTATTTCCTGGTCATCGGCGCCACCTTGGTTCTGTGCTGGCTGGCTTCGGTAGGTGTCGTGTCGCCCATCCGCAGAATCGCGGCTTCCATTGCGCTCTTCGGGCAGGGTAACCTTTCGGTTCGCGTGAACAGCAAACGCCAGGATGAAATCGGGCAACTCGGACGCTCATTCGATCAGATGGCAGAGCGCCTCGAACGGCTGATTGTGAGTGAACGAAGGCTTCTGGGAGATATATCGCACGAGCTTCGATCACCTCTTGCCCGGCTGAAGTTTGCCGTCAGACTGGCCAGAACCTCCGCAGACAGCAAGTCGGCGCTGGATCGCATTGAGAGGGACGTGGACCGGATCGCCTCCCTGGTGGCCGACATCGTGGAAATCAACTTTATCGCATGCGGTCCTGCCGTTGAGGCTGCCAGGATCGCGCCCGCCGGCGACATTATGGATGAAGTGATCCGCGATTGCCACGTAGAAGCCGAGATGCGCGGCTGCCGCATCGCAGTGACTGGCCGTCTCTCCGGCCAGGTTGTGGGCAATCGTGAACTACTGCGGCGCGCCGTGGAAAATGTACTGCGCAATGCGATTCGCCATGCGCCGGAGCATTCCAACATCGAAGTCTCCCTGGCTGAAGACTCTCGCGCCGTCGCGATTACGGTCCGCGATTTTGGCCCGGGCGTTCCCGAGGACACGCTCACGCGAATCTTCGATCCATTTTTCCGAGTTGATGAAGCGCGCGACGCGATGAGTGGTGGATCGGGCCTGGGCTTGTCCATCGCGAAACAAGCCGTGCAAGTGCATCAGGGCACAATCACCGCAGAGAACGCTTCGCCGGGTTTGCGCGTAAAAATTGCGATTCCACTTTGCGCAGCTCCCGCTCCCAAATGATGCAACGCGGTCTTTTCAGTTTCGGGCGCCTTGCAAGCTCTCGGAACTGCTGCGATTCAAAGCCGTTCCGCCTCTTAAGGATTCTTAAGCTTCAAAATCAACGCACCGTATTTTAATCGTCTCAATGCCTCATGCGGCGAAAAGAATACGCGAGGCAATTGAGGAGATTCAAATGAAGCGTTCATTCGGTTTTGCTTTGATGCTCGTTCTCTTTGCTGTGCCGGCATTTGCCGGAAACAAAACCCCAACCGTAAATATTCCGCAGAATGTGCAGATTGGATCGACGCAGCTTCCTGCCGGCCAGTACGAACTGACATGGACAGGTTCCGGATCGAACGTTCAGGCGTCGCTGTTGCAGAATAAGAAGACTGTGGTCACGTTCTCGGCAAAGGTGGTTGAAGGCAAGAACAACGCCGGAGTGGAAACAGACAAACAGGGTGGGACCACGATCCTGGACGTCATCAACACGGGCAAGTACAGCCTGATATTGGAAGGCGGACCTCAGTCCGGACAATAAGGCGAGTCTCATACTCACCCTGGTCGATTCCCAAGGTGGCCTTATCTGCAGGGCTATGGACTCTTGATGTTCGTGGCCCTGTTGTCAACGAAGGTGATGGTCCAGCTCTTGCCGGCCTGATCGTAGGTGACGGTGCGGTTCCCCTCCGACGAGCCATCCGATTGTGTTTTCTGACCGATCGACATGCGCGTCTGTAACTCGCTCATGCCGGGAAGAACCTGGTGCGCGTCGATGGCGGCCCACACATTCTTGGGCCAGTTGTCATAGATGGTGTGAGGATCGTCGTAGAAGAAGAGGATGTCGCTGAAGTACTCTTCCTGGCTGCCATCAATGGCGCCGATGGCGGTGGCGTAGAGGTCAGCGCCGCCTGGCAGCGCGAACACCGCGAAGACCTGGCGGCTGCCGTGCGAGATGCCGTCGTCGACGGTGTCGGGCGTCGCGGCCTTGATGACCTTCTTGATATCGAGCCGCTGCGCGGGGGGAATCACGCCGGCGGACTTCGCAAAGACGATGCGACCGGCGTTGAATGGGAAGTACGGCATGGTGTAGCCGTTCTTCATCCAGACACTGGTGTTCTGGAGTTTCAGCACGTCGTCGAAAGAAGTGGGGAACATCATGCGCACCACGGCGACGTCATCGGGCGTGAGCGTTTGCTCGGGATTGGCCTGGGGGGCGACGCCGGGATTGCGGCGCTTTTCGAAGACCACGAGCAGATAAATGCCGCCGATGGTAAGCGTGATCAGCGTAATGATGAGGGCTTTTTGCCAGTTCTTCATAAGGACTCTGTCGGCGCGTCTACTGGGGCCGGGCAAACTCGGAGCGGTGACGGCTGTAGAGGAAGTAAATGAAAAGACCAATCACG
>JBEKEP010000015.1:0-38545 GCA_050013775.1 Occallatibacter sp.
CAAACAAATTGAGCGTGTGCCCGCCCGCGTGAATCGTCTGCCCGCCGTTGAACTTGAATTGCTTGCGGTGCTCCAATCGGTCCAGAAACCCGTTGCCGTAGGACCCCTCCATCGCCACCCATGAGTTTTCTGAAGGGCTAATGCCTGTCGTTGCCGTAAGATCGCGTGAATCGCCGGTCATCGTGAAGAATGGCGCAAGGTGGCTGTGCAGTCCATAGATCGCGGCCATATTCAGCGCATGATCGCCCTCGCGCACGTTGAAGGCGCCGCCATCCACCGCGATGCTTTCGATTGCGCCGGCGATGAAAATGTTCGGGTCCGCATAGCCGTTACCGTGCGCGTTCGCCGACAAGTTGTTCGGCACCAGGTACGTTCCCAATTGCACGTATTGCGCGATGGGCTCGCCGTGGTCGCCCGCCACGCCCGGCGCAAAATATTGCGGCGCCTTGATGCCGCTCGACGCCGTCTCAACGGGATAGCCGGGAATCGAGATTGGCGCGCCCGGCCTTCCGGGATTCGCGTCCAGCAAATCCGCGGTGGCAAACACCTTCACCGCTGGATCGGGCGACATGATATCGCCGTTTGTCACGTCGGCTGTAACCACGACGGTCTCGCGCACTTCGGGTTGCAGCTGAATATTGAGATCGCTGCCTCCGTCCGCGACCACCACACTTTTCTCCAATTTCTGATAATGCGCCGCGTGCACGCTCAGCTCATACGTTCCCGGCTTGATCGCCTGCAGCGCAAACCGCCCCTCGGTGTCGCTTACCTCGCGTTGCGCAGCGCCGCCCTCCACACTCAATTCCACCGTTGCGCCCGCAATCGCCTCGCCCTGCCCGTCGCTCACGGTTCCCGAAACCGCAACCCCATCGGCCGCGTGCGCCAGCAGCCCCGCAATGAGCACAAACAGGCCAAATGCTACGATTTTCGATTTCTTGCGAGGCATGCCTGAACCGTAAACGCGGCATTGCATGCCTGCCTGTGAGCCAAGTCACACGTTCTCGAGATTCGTGCTACCGAATTGAACAATAGGGAGATAGGAGCCGCAACCTGGCACGCTTGATGCGGGTTTTTGCAGGACTTATTTCGCGCTCGGCGCGTTTCGCGCCTCGGCATGCACGGTGGCTTTACCAAGCGCCGGCAGCGTGCCCTTTGGGAAGTCCGTCGAACGCCGCACCACCAACCGGGTCTGAATCGGCCACTCCCGCTGCGCGGCTCCGGGATGGCCCGCCTCGATCCCGGCGCGCAACGCCTCCACAGACGCCGCAGCCAGATCCCGGCATAACATCTGCACCGTCGTCAGCGGCGGCAGCATGAACTGTGCCAGATGAATGTCGTCGAATCCCACCACCGAAATATCCCGGGGAACCTGGTGCGTGGTTTCGTCGAGCGCATGCAGCACGCCGATGGCGGTCATGTCGTTGGAGCAGACGACCGCCGTGGGCAGCTCCGCCGACTGCAGCAACTGTTCCATCGCTGCCTTGCCGCTCTCCATGGTGTGCTTGCCTTCAACCATCGACGCAGCCGGAACGGTGAGTCCCAACTCGGCCATCGATCTGCGGAAGGCGTCGCGCCGGATCGCCGCCGTTCGCAAGTGCAAGGGGCCTGAGATGAATGCAATGTGCCGGTGTCCGAGCGCGGCCAGGTGCTGCACCGCCTCGCGAATCCCCTCGCCATAGTTCACCTTCAGCACGCGAACGTTGGGTAGCTCAGGCCCCGCGTCCACGAACACAAGTGGAAACCCCTGCTCCACAAGCTTCTGTACCAGCTCTTCTTCGATGCCGAAGGTCATCACGGCCACGCCATCTACATTGCGCTGCAGCATGCGCCGGATGAGCGATTCCGTACGCGCCGCATCGTAGTTCGTCGAACCGATCATTACCTCGTAGCCCTGCGCTACGGCCAGGTTCTCGAACTCCTGCACCAGCTCGGGGAAAAATGGGTTGGTGATTTCAGAAACGATCAGGCCCAGGATCCGGCTGCGTCCCGACACCAGAGCCCGCGCCTGAGTATTGGGCACGTAGCCCACCTCGTCCACTGCCTTCCACACGCGCTTGGCCAGCGCGGGATCGACCGTGGGAATGCGATTGACCACGCGTGAAACGGTGGCGATGGAGACACGCGCGCGCTTGGCCACGTCGTGGATGTTGATATTGGCACGGCGTCGCTGGGAGGACTTCTTTGACCGGTCCATGAGAACAGAATTGTACGCTTTTCCCGGCGTTTCTCAACCAGACCAGAGCGAAATCACGTGGAAAACCCTTTTGAATCGCGGCGTTTAGCCATGCCCCACGCCTGTGTGACGTTGCGCGGGGCAGCGAACAAGCTCATGTCTAGGTAAACGCTTCCCAGACGCTTCTTTGCCGTTAGGGATGGCGATTCCCGCCCGCCACAACCTCAAGCCCATGGCGCAGCAGCGGCAGAATCGCATCCAGGCTCTCTTCGGCGCCGCGCTTGCTTCCCGGCAGATTCACGATGAGCATCTTGCCGCGCAGTCCCGCCACGCCGCGCGAAAGCCACGCGAACACATTGCGCTCCGAACCCCTTGCGCGCATCGCCTCCGCCAATCCCGGCGCTTCGCGGTCCATCACGCGCCGCGTCGCCTCTGGCGTACGATCGCGAGGCCCCAGCCCCGTGCCGCCCACGGTCAGCACCAGCGCCACGCCTTTGCGTTCAAACTCCTCAAGCGCCGCGGCAATCGCATCCTCTTCGTCCGGGAGCAGCGCAGTTTCAATTTCGCTTTCGGGCCACGCGCCGCGCAGCAACGCCACCACCGCCGGACCGGCCGTGTCGACGAGCTGTCCGGCCGAGCAACGGTCCGAGATGGTGAGCACCGCAAGCAGCATGACCTGATTCTATTTCTTCATTGCGCCGGCAGCACCTTGATCGTGTGCAGCCACGTCTCCGCCAACTTGGGCCAGCTCATAATGGGGAAATCCCTCGGCCGCAATCCGAACCCGTGGCCGCCCTCTGCGTAGATGTGCATTTCGGAAGGCACCTTGGCGTTTTTCAGCTGCATGAAATACGTCACCGAACTCTCCACGTGCGCCGTGTAGTCGTCCTCGGCCTGCAGAAGGAACGTAGGCGGCGTATTCGCAGTGGGCTGAATATCGGGATTGGGCGCGAAATTCTGGTTCGCCAGTGCCGTGTAGCCGGGATAAAGAACGATCGCGAAGTCCGGCCTGCAGCTCAGCGCATCCGCCGCGTCAACCGGGTCGTAGAGCCGCTTGTCGTAATGGTTGCTGATTGCCACCGATAGATGAGCGCCGGCGGAAAATCCAATGACACCGACGCGGTGCGGATCGATACCCCACTCCGCCGCGTGCAGCCGCACCAGGCCAACTGCACGCTGCGCGTCCTGCAATGCCGCAGCCGACTTGGGGTAAGGCCCGCTATCCGGCACGCGATATTTGAGCAGAACGCAGTTGACGCCGATCTGATTCAGCCAGTCGCAGACCTCTGTGCCTTCCAGATCCATCGACAGAATCTGGTAGGCGCCGCCGGGAAACACGACGATTGCCGCGCCAGTGTTCTTGCCCTTTGCCGGAAACACCGTGATGGTTGGCGTCGACACATTGGTCAGGCGAATGTAGGGCCGGCCCGCCATCATTCTGGAAGGCGCACCAGTCTCGGGCGGCGCGTCGGCATTCCCCCCCGGCGCCGTTCCCGGCCAGATCGGCATCGTCACGAGCCCGGCTGGCGGCGTCCATCCCGGAGAGGGGGTTGAGGTGGTGGCCGGGGCTTGTGCCCAGGCGCCAGCGGCACTCAATGCAGCCGCGGCAACAAGCAATTTCTTGGTCATGTTCGGGACCTCCAGCACAAATCTGCGCACCGATCATCGCAGCCAAGCCCGTGCCCGCGCAACTCACGGCGGCTATCAGGCTCAGGCAAAAGAACGCCGGCCATAAATGTGATCTAACTCACGTTTCGCGGTGCGCTCTGGCACATCCCCGCCGTTGCGCCGGTGACACGCTTGCGCATATGAGGTGTATACCATGCGGGATTCTGACACCCGCCGCTGGACGCATCCGGAAACCATTCTCGTCGCCACTGACCTGAGTGATCTGGACCATCTCATGCCGTTTGCCCTCGAACAGGCCCGCGCCACCGGGGCCCCCGCGGACAGGTCTTCGTCCGTGGGGTGGGATACCGGGGCCCCCGCGGACAGATCTTCGCCCGTGGGGTGGCATACCGGCGCCCGCATCATTCTTCTGCACGTGCTCTCCACCACCTCGGCCTTTACCGCCGACCCCACCGGCATGCCCTACTACGACGCCGGAGGAGCCCTGGAGATTGCCGAGCAGATGATGCATCCGTGGTGCAAAGTTGCCGCCCGTCTCGGCATTCGCTGCGATTCCCTGGCCCGCGAAGGCCTTCCTACGCAACAGATTCTAGCCGCGGTTCGCCAGTTCCATGCTGACCGCGTGCTGCTCGGAACGCGGAGCCGGGGCAAGCTTGGCAGGTTGCTCATTGGCTCTGTGGCAGAACAAGTGCTGCGCTCGGTCTACCTCCCGGTCATCACCGTGGGACCCGAAGCTCATCTCCCGGTGGGCATGCGCGAAGGACGTGTCGTCCTGCATGCCACCACACTTCGAGAGACCTCTCGCCCGAGCGCGGCGCTTGCCTGCCAGGTGGCCGCGGCCCAAAACGCAAAGCTGGTTCTACTGCATGTTCTGCCGCCTATCTCAGAGATGGAGCGCAAAGGCCTGCCTCCCGGATTGCACTCGTCCGCCATGCTCGAGTTGCGCATTCTCGCCGCGCAAACGGGAGCTGAGTGCTGTTCTGCCGTTGAGCCCGTCGTCGCCCACGGCAATCCTTCCATCGAGATTCTGGCACTTGCGGCCGAACGCCGCGCCAGCCTCATCGTGCTGGGCGCCGCGCGCCGACCCGCCTTTGAGATTCTTACCCGCGACCACACCGTCCACCGCGTGCTGGCCCATGCGCGCTGTCCTGTACTCACGCTGCGCGAGCCGCAGGCGATGCCGGAAGAGACGCACGCCGTCACGGCCAGTGCCCATCGTTAGGGCATCGCAACTGCCGGCTTGAATTCGCGAAATGAAACTGTGCAGCGCTTAGGCCGGCCCGCTGTCAAAGAGCGTGGGTCCCTGCCGGAGAGCGATGTTGCCGGAGGATTTGCGGGAAGAGATGCGCGTAAACGGCTGCAGCCGTTTCAGGCAGCGCTCATGCAGATAACGAAGTTGGCGCAGAAGTCCCAGTCCATCCTGATTCCGGCCGCCGGCATGTGCGTTGTAGATCTCCGCCGCCAGGGCGTGCAGTTGCTGATGAAGGGTTTCGATGGCCTGAATGGAGGGTGACATACCTCCCGCGGATTGTCGTTGCGACTCGATCCACGCGCTCAGGCTGCATTGATCCGGATCGAGGACCGGCGGCGTCGGCCGCGTGCCCTGCAGGTACGCCAGGAAATGCGCGTACCAGGCGCGGTGTTCGACGATGGCGAACAGCACCGCTCGATTGTTTGCGTCCACCGCAGGCACTTCCATCCACTGCGGATCGGCACGCCATGTGGCCGCCCAGGCGGGCAGCTCCTGTGCGGGCATGGGCCTCGCAATTCCGTATCCCTGCGCGAAATCGCATCCCAGCTGCAGCAGCATCAGGCCGTGGTCCACCGTCTCCACGCCTTCTGCAATCACCTTGCGGCGGAATGCTTCGGCCAACCCCAGGATGCCTTTCAGAATGGTCAGGTTCTCCGGCTCATCGGGCATATCCCGCACAAAACTCTGGTCGATCTTCAAAACATCGGCGGGCAAGCGCTTCAAATAGACGAGAGAGGAGTAGCCCGTGCCAAAGTCGTCCACGCTGATCAGTGCGCCGGCCTCACGGCAGGCCGCGAGCACCCGCGAGCTCAACGCCACATCCTGCAGGGCGCTGGTTTCCAGAATCTCCAGCTCCAGATGCGATGGCTTGACGCGCGGATGCGCTGCCAGTTGCGCGCACAGGCGGCTGACGAAATCTAACTGCTGCAATTCGAATGCGCTCACATTCACGCTTACTGGTATTTCCAATCCGCTCTCCTGCCAGGCCTCCATCTGCGCGAGCGCGCTCTCAATTACCCACTCACCCACCTCGGCGATCAGTGGATGGTTTTCAATGACCGGCAGAAACAAGCCCGGTGGCAGCAGGCCGCGTTCGGGGTGTTGCCAGCGAATCAGAGCTTCAGCGCCGATCACCTTCCCCGTGCGCATGTTCACCTTCGGTTGGTAGTACACCACGAACTCATGGGCCGCCAGCGCGCGGCGAATTTGCTCGATGTTTTCATGCCGGCTGCGCGCGATCAGATCGTGGCTGGGATCGAAGATGCGGTAGCCGTTCTTTCCCGCCAGCTTGGCCTCGTGCAGCGCCTGGTAGGCCTGTCGCAACAGCAAGTCCGCGTCCACTTCCTCCGCCTGCGGATAAAATGTCACGCCTGCGCTGGCTGTCACGTGCAGCGCTACGTCTCCAATTTGCACTTCCTCCGCAACGACTTCGAGCATGTGCGTCAATGTGGGCAGGCAGGCATCGCGGTCGGGAATATCGAGGATGATAGCGCCAAATTCATCGCCTCCCAACCGCGCCAGTGTGTCTCCTTCGCGCAGTGCGTGATTCATCCTGAAGGCCAGGGCCGTCAGCAGCGCATCGCCGCTGGAATGGCTGTATCCGTCGTTGATGGCCTTGAAGCCGTCGAGATCGAAACATGCCACGCCGAGCAGTTGATTGTGGCGGCGCGCCTGTGCCATCGCCTGGCGCAATCGGTCGACAAGCAGCGCCCGGTTCGGGAGCCTCGTCAGCGCATCGTAATGCGCGGCCAGCTCCAGTTGCTGCTCGTGCTCCTTTACCTCCGTGATGTCGGTGAATAGACCCACATACTGCTTCACCTGTCCGCCGGTATCGCGGATCGCATTGATCGTAAGCATCTCCGCGTACAGATCCCCGCTCTTGGTGCGGTTCCAGATCTCGCCCGACCAGCCGCCATCCCGGGCCAGAGAGTCCCACATGTTCCTGTAAAAGTCCTTACCCTGTAGGCCCGATTGCAGAATGCGCGGATTGCGCCCCAAAACCTCTTCCCGCGTGTAGCCTGTAATGCGCGTAAAGGCGTCGTTCACCTCCAGAATCCTGCCCTTGGGGTCGGTAATTGTGATGCCTTCGCGGGCGCCCGTAAAGACCGTAGCGGCCAGCCGCATCCGCTCCTCGGCCAGCCTCCGCTCTGTGATGTCCTCGGAGAAGATCACAATCCCGCCCACTGAGCCGTCGCCCGCACGCCAGGGATGAATCTCGCGCCGGAGCCATTGCACACTGCCATCCGCCCTCGTCAGCTCTCGCTCGCTCATCTTCAACGTCTCGCCCGCAAGACAGCGCCGATGCTCTTCCCGCCAGCTCTTCGGTGTTTTGGTGAAGATTTCGTAATGCGAACGACCGACAATCTCGACATCGCCAAGAGAGTGCATCTCCAGCCATCGCCTGCTCACGGCCCGGTACCTCATCTCGCGATCCAGCATGGCCAGTGCCGCCGGCGCATGCTCGATGAACATCTGCAGCAATTCCTTACTCTCGCGCAGCGCCGCTTCCACCTGCTTGACGTCCGTAATGTCCTGGATGGTGCCTCGAAGCTTTGCGGAACTCCCAAGGGCGTCGTGATCAACCTTGCCCACGGCGCGTACCCATCGCACGGCCTTATCCGAATTGCGTATGATTCGATGTTCGAATTCAAATTGGGGTCGCTCACTTAGGGCCTCTCTTGCGAAACGAGCTCCCACCGCCGCGCGGTCCTCCGGATGGACCAGGCCCATCCAGCCCGAGAAGGAAAGGTTGTAATCCGGGCCGACCCCAAGAATCTCTCTCAGGATTTCCGAGGCGCTCCAGGCACCCGTGGAGAGATCCTGGGTGTGGATGCCCAGGCCGGCGATCCGTTGCGCC
This sequence comes from Occallatibacter sp., assembly GCA_050013775.1. Taxonomy (GTDB): domain Bacteria; phylum Acidobacteriota; class Terriglobia; order Terriglobales; family Acidobacteriaceae; genus Telmatobacter. Next base: position 7,912 of record JBEKEP010000015.1, read on the forward strand.
TCGCGCAGAGTTTCCTCGCTCTCGCGCAGCGCCGATTCCACCAGCTTGCTTTCCGTAATGTCTTGAATGGTGCCTTGCATTGTCACCGGTCGTCCCTGGGCGTCAAAGCTCAATTTGCCCGTGCCATGCACCCAGCGCACCTCCCCGTCGCTGTGGCGGACGATACGGTATTCCTTGTCGAATATTTTGCCCTGGCCCAGAACCTCATTTTCGAGGTAAGCGCTCATCACCATGCGGTCGTCGGGATGAACCAGTTCCAGCCATCCGCCAACTGTGCGCTGGTAGGCGCGGTCGATCCCGAAGATTTCATCCATCACTTCCGAACTCGTCCATACCCCCGCAAGAAAGTCCGTGCGGTAGCTACCTAATCCCCCAATTTTCTGTGCTTCTTGCAGCGATTCCTCGCTTTCGCGCAGCCTTATTTCCGCTTCAATATGCTCGGTAATGTCTGGAGCCACGCCGAAGACGCCAATGATCTCGCCGCCGGGGCCGTTGATCGGATACTTGCGATTGTCGATCCAGCGTTTCGTCCCGTCTTTCGTCGGCACCTGCTGGATTTCGTTCACGCGCTTGCCCTCGACGAATGCCTTCTCCTCGAGCCGGTAATAAATGTCGGCGGTCTGTTCCGGATGATTGTCGTAATCTGTGGTGCCTACCAGTTCGGTTCGGCCGCCGTTCGACTCCATCAACTTGGGCAAGGTCCGGCTCGCGGCCAGAATCACGTGGTTGCGATTCTTGATGTAGATGTAGTCGTTGGTGTGCTCGATCAGAGTTTTGAAGCTGGCGATCAGGATCGCGTCGCCGGGCTCGCTCACCTTCCGCGCATCTTCGATCCACAGTTCGAGCTTGGGCCCGTGGCCCCGCGCGTGCGTCTTCGCGTACCGCGCCTTCACGCAGCGAATCCTTCCGTCGGCGTGACGGATCCGCAGATTCACCGACCCTGACGTATTCGCGTTTTTTCGGGAAAACATCGATTCGAAAAGATCCGCATCCTCCGGGTGGATGCGATCCTTCAGCTGCATGCGTGCAGTGAGATATTCCTCGGGGGCGCAGCCGAGCAGGGCTTCGACATCTTCGCCAACTGAAACGAGCCGCAGCGGGGAATTTAAAGCGAAGCAGAAAGTCGCATCTGACATCTGTCCCTGAACTTCTGCGTCAGCTTGCACTTGCGCGACCGAGATTACCATAGCCAAACTCCAACAGGCTATGAAAATCGTAGGCCTTTGCCACGTGCGATCCATCGCCCACGTCACAAAGCCGCATACAACTTTCCGGCAGAGTGCGCCCCGATAGTGGCAGACCGTAGCAGCAGAACGTGCTCGCGGCGCCTATTCTCAGCCGCCGGCCGGCTGCAGCCACGATCCCAGGTCTTTGACTGTTTGAACTTGCGCCAACCCGGGCCTCATCCTTACGCCCTTTCATTTGGCGAAAGGGTGGATACCGGCAATACCCTGAGCATCGGCACCAAGGTCGCCAACGCCAGTTGCATATCAGCAAAAGCGCCGCGCCTGGTGCCGATTTGAACCAAATCGTGCACCCGTTATCCACGTGTTTTTGTTGCGTCTTAGGGTTCCACCCCGTTTATCCACGCGCCAATCCGGCCCGGACTTGGCATAATCGCTGCAAGAGCGCTTCCTGCGTGACTGTTCTAGAACGTCGCGGCGGGATCGGGAGCGCACCATTGCATTCTGTTTTGCAGGTCGGGATGCAAGGCGCAATCCCGGCACTGCCTCGCACAACCTGTGGGAGCACACGAGTGACCACGTATCGGCGTCAGGACGTTTTGCGCATCTTCGAGATGAGTTCCCGTCAGTTGCAAGCATGGGAACGAGCCGGATTGATCCCCCAACAGGAAATTTATAGTTTTCAGGACCTCGGGCAATTGCGCATCCTGTGTGCGCTGCGTGCTGAAGACGTGCCGGCCGCCTCGATCCGCGACTCCATCCGGGCCATGAAGGCTGTCTCCGGCATGGCCAACCCGCTCCTCGAGACGCGTGTGGTGCGCACTGGTACCCGCCTGGCCTTCTGCCATCACGGCGCCATGGTCGACCCCATCCGCCGCCAATTACTCTTCGACTTCGAGCGCGGCGGCCAGCAGTCCCTGGCCACGGCTGCCGCGGAACCCGAGCCCCTGCGCCGTTCAGTGCCCGCAGCTCCGCGTGACCTTCAGGAACGCTTTCTGGCTGCTGTCCGTGCCGAGGAAGCCGGCGAAAAGCCACGCGCAATCTCTCTCTATGAGGAGATTCTCAACCTCGATCCCGACTACGCCGCGGCCTGCATCAATCTCGGAACCATCTACTTTCACCTCCGCCAGTACGACCGCGCTGAAGAGCTCTACCGGCGCGCCACCGTGGCCGACCCCGGCTACGTGCTGGCCTATTTCGATCTCGGCAACGTGCTCGATGAGCTCGAACGTCTCAGCGAATCCATCGCGGCGTATCTGAAAGCTGTCACCCTTTCCCCGGCATACGCCGACGCCCACTACAACCTGGCGCTCGCCTATGAGCGCAGCGGCCAGCAACGCCCCGCGCTGCGCCACTGGCGCGCCTACGTCAAGCTCGACAACCATGGACCCTGGGCCGATCACGCCCGCGGCCAGATGCGCAAGCTCCTCAGCCGCGAAAAACTAGCCATCGTTTCCCGCGCCCGCCACTTCGTCGCTCCGCGCAAAGGCAAGGCCGCTCTCCGGCTCGCGTAGGGCGGGCTACCGAGTTTTCGCCCAAGATGAAAATCGCCCCCGACTGGCTCTTTCAAGGGAACGAAGGGGCTGCGCGCACGGAAATTCTTCGCTGGTGGGAGCGGCGGCGGATCTTCTTCAATCTGTACGTTGGCCTTATCGGAATTGTGACTTGGTCTCTCGTGCTAATCGCGGGATCAGCAGCGGTCAAGTCGGGAGTTGACTTCGAAGAGCCCTTTGCCATGATCCTTGGACCGTTTGTCTACGGGGTCTTAGCAAATATCTGTTATTCATTCGGAGCCGTCGTCGATTTGGTTTTCTATCGCGGACGACCGCGGGCCACACTGTTCAAGGTGGGTTTGATCTTCTCGCTCGCACTCACCGCACTTCCCGGGCTGTGGGCAGTCACGGCTTGGCTAATGACGGTGTTTACCGGGAAAAAGCTCGACTAGCCAGCGCCACTTCGGCGATATGCGCCGGCCGGGTGCGGCAGCATCCGCCCACCATCTGCGCTCCAGCGCGGAACCATTCTGCCGCTTGAGTTCCGAAGCCAGCTGGATCCGTGTTTCCCGTCCAGCAACGCCGCTCGGCATCCCATCCCTCGCCGGAGTTGGGGTACACAACAATAGGCAGCTCAGAACCTCTCCGCAATTCACCAATCAGCGAAGGGATCCATCCGGGCGGAACGCAATTTACCCCAATCGCGACGGTTTGAGGAAAAGCCGCCACCAGCGCCGCGCATTCGGCCACGCTCTCGCCGTGCGACACGTGTTGGTCGTCTCGGCACGAAAAGCTGAACCATGCGCGCAACTCGGGCCACGGCTCCAACGCCTCACCTACTGCGCGCGCTTCTTCGAGTGAAGGGAAGGTTTCAAAGGCCAGTAGGTCAGGCCGCTGCGGCGCAGACGCGCCCGCAAACACCGCAATACGCTCGCGGTGAAAGCGCACCAGGTCCGCGTACGAGCAATCGTAGTTGCCGTGATACTCGCCGCCGTTGTGCAATGCCGCGCCGTAGGGCCCCAGTGATCCCGCCACCAGCACGCGCCGCGCCGGAAACTCCGCAATCGCCGTCCGTGCCAGCTCCACCGATCGCAGCAGCGCCGCATCGGCACGCTCCGGCGGCAAACCAACCTCCGCATAGCCCATCCGCGACACCTGGTAACTGCACGTGGCAATGCACTCCGCGCCAGCCGCGATGAAAGCGCGATGCACGGCGATCAGCTTCTCCGGCTCGTCCTCGAGCACATGCGCCGACCACAACGGCCCATCGATGTGCGCTCCCTGATACTCGAGCTCGGTCGCCAGGCCGCCGTCGATGACACGCACGCCGTGCGGATCAGCGTTTCGGCTGTCATCCTTCACTGTCATGAATAGATGGTAATGCCGGGGAAAAGGAATTTGACCTGCACTGCCTGGACCGCGATCCTTATGATCAGGCGGGGTCTTTCGGGCGGGTTGCCTTCACGGCCGATAGTAGACCCAAGCCGACCATCACGATCGCGCCAACAAAAATCCAGTGTGGCGAAATACGCATCAGGTGCGCGGCGTACACCAGCCCGATGATGACGATTGCATAGCCCGCGGCATATAGTCCGAATGACATTTGAGCTCCTTGGCTTAGTGCGGCGCAGTCACGCGCAATCTCGCACACTATTCCAGCGTCGCACCGCAAGTGGGCCAGGTCTGAGCAGTTCAGACCAGCCTATGCGTTTCAGATGCAAGCCTGCCGCAACCGGTGGCCCGGCCCCGGCAATTGTCGCACTCATCGGTTTTGAGTTGACCGTTCTTGGCAGGGGGTTCGATAACCCACAAACAAGCCAAAAGCTGGGAGCTGGCAGCTAGTAGCTGCTTTTAGACTTTCTGCGTTCGCTGCACCTGGCGCACGCCGCTCACGCGCTTCAGCCCCAGCACCATACGATTCAGGTGGCGCACATCCTCGGCCTCGACGATAAACTCGATAATCGCTTCGCCTTCATCGTCGCGCTTCAGATCCACGCCGCGAATATCAGCATCCTCATCGGAGATCACTGCGGTCAGTTCCTTCAGCATGCCGGTGCGATCGTCGCAGAAGACGGTAATCTTCACCGGGTAGCGCTGCGGCTTTCCGACGGTGTCGCTCACGCGCGACCACTCCACGTTGATCCTCCGGTCGCTCTCGTACAGCAGGTTCTGCACGTTGGGGCAGCCACGCGCATGTACGGCCACGCCCTTGCCGCGCGTTACGTAACCCACAATCTCCTCGCCGCGAATGGGGTTGCAACATCGTGCGCGATAGACGAGCAGATCGTTCTGTCCCTCCACTTGCAGAGAATCCGAGCTGGTGAGTTGCAGCCTGCGCACCGCGTCGCTTGTGCCCGCTTCGCCTGGCTTCGTTTCCGTATTCGTCTCGGTCTCCAGCAGCTTGGCGAACCCCGGCGCCACTTTGCGCAGCACTTGATGCGCGGTGTTCTTGCCCTGACCCAGCGTTGCCAGCAGATCCGATGCCGTGGCCACGCCGAACTCCTGCGCCACGCGCCCCAACTCCTGATCGTCGATCTGGGTCATCGGCACCTTGAACTTGCGCGCTTCGCGGTCCAGCAGCTTTCTGCCGATCTCTACTGCCCGCTCCCGCTGTTCCTCGTTCAGCCAGTGCTTGATCTTGTTGCGCGCGCGCGGGCTCTTTACAAACGTGAGCCAGTCGCGGCTCGGCTTATGATCCTTCTGCGTTACGATCTCGACGATGTCGCCGGTGCGTAGCTTGGTGCGCAGCGGCACCATGCGCCCGTTGACCTTGGCGCTCACGCAGGTGTGGCCCACTTCGGTGTGAATCGTGTACGCGAAGTCCACCGGCGTCGCCCCCGCCGGAACCACCACCACTTTCCCCTTCGGCGTGAACGTGTACACCTCGTCGGGATACAAGTCCATCTTCAGGCTGGAGAGGAATTCGTTGGGATCCGTCATCTCCTTCTGCCACTCCACCAGCTGGCGGATCCAGTTCATTCGCTCTTCGTCGCGGGCCGTTACGGCGGAGCCGCCGCCCGACTTGTACTTCCAGTGCGCCGCAATGCCTTCCTCCGCGATGCGGTGCATCTCTTCGGTGCGGATCTGCACTTCAAACTGGTGTCCGCTCGCGCCCATCACCGTGGTGTGCAGCGATTGATAGCGGTTGGCTCGCGGAATGGCGATGAAATCCTTGATGCGTCCTGGCACGGGCCGCCACAACGTGTGAATCAAACCGAAGACCGCGTAGCACGACGTCACGTCCTCGGTGATTACGCGTACGGCCAGCAGATCGTACACCTGGTCGAAGGAAACTTTGGTGCGCTCGATCTTTTGGTAGATGGAGTAGAGACGCTTGATGCGCCACTCTACGCGCGCCTGGATGCCGTTCTCGCGCAGCTGCTCAACGAGCGTATCCTCGACGCCGCGCAGAAACTGCTCGCCCTCAATGCGCCGAGCCTCCACGGCCGCCGACACCTGCTCGTAAGCCACGGGATCGGTGTAGCGGAAGGCCAGGTCTTCCAGCTCGCCGCGCACCTTGCCCATGCCCAGCCGGTGCGCCAGCGGCGCATAAATATCGAGCGTCTCGCGCGCAATCGCCTCTTGCCGATCCGGCTGCAGGTGCTCCAGGGTGCGCATGTTGTGCAGCCGGTCTGCCAGCTTGATCAGCACCACGCGCACGTCGCTCACCATGGCCAGCAGCATCTTGCGCACGTTCTCTGCCTGCCGGTCCTCGCGGTTGGCAAACTGGATCTTGTCGATCTTGGTCACGCCCTCGACAATGTGCGCCACCTGGTCGCCAAATCGCTCGCCAATCTCCTCGCTGGTCGCCGGCGTATCCTCCACGGCATCGTGCAGCAGGGCGGCAGCGATGGCCGTCGCGTCCAGCTTCATCTCCGCCAGCACTTCTGCCACCTCGAGCGGATGCGAAATATAGGGCTCGCCGCTGGCGCGGGTTTGCCCCTCGTGGTGGCTAACGCAGAACTCCCACGCCTTTCGAATCAGTGAGATATCTTCATGAGGTCGATTGGCCTGCACCTGCCGCAGAAGGGCCTCAAAACGCTCCCCAATCGGCCGCGGATCCTTGCTGCGAGCCACAGTGCCCGGGCTCATGGCCGGCGCAGCTCCTGTTTCGCTCATAGGGGCGCTCGGAATCTCGATTGGTGTGGTGTGGCGGGCAGTCGCCATGCTTCATTATAGGCCGCTTGCGTTCTGCAGACATCAAAGCGTCCTTTTCCCTCCAGGTTCTCGCCATGAATCCCGAGACCGCCCACGCATTCCCGCAGGTACTCAAATCTCCGGCCCGCGTGTTGCTCGTCACATATCTTCATGTGGAAAAAGGCGCTTAATATCTCTCCCCGGAGGTTGTAACGGAGGAAATCATGCTGAAAAACTTCTTTTTGGCCGGATTGGCCGCGGCAGTTGTTGCAGGCGTCGGATACGCCAATCAGTCGACAGCAAAGACGGTCATCATCCCGGTAAGCAAGGCGCCTGCGAACAATGGCAGGCAGATGTATGTGAACTATTGCGCCCCTTGCCACGGTGTGGACGGTAAGGGGAACGGTCCCGCGGCCACTGCTTTGAAGAAGCAGCCAAGCGACCTGGCCGTATTAAGCAGGAACAACGGGGGGAAGTTTCCCTCGACTCATATCGCTTCGGTGCTCCAGTTCGGCATTGCGAATCCATCGCACGGCTCGGCGGAAATGCCGATGTGGGGACCCGTGCTAGGGTCCGTGAATTCCACTCCGAGCGAACCCAACGTGAGAGCGCTCAGAATCAGTAACCTGAGCCGTTATCTGCAGACGCTGCAGGAGAAATAGCCGTCCGGTCCTTTGGCTTCTCACCCCGGCGGTTTACCTTGGGAGAGAAGCCAATGAGAAAACCTCACAAGCCGGACACGGCCGCACCGCCGCGCAAGCGTCGCGCGAAAACATCGGCGCCCGTTGCCGCGCACAGCGGCCCTGCTGCGGCATTCCCTCGCAGTGTGCCCGCGCGCCGCGAATCCGCACCTTCCACCCGCGGCGCCTTACGCCCATCCGCGACCCAGTCGCCTGCCGCCCCATTCGGCGCCATTGTTGACCGCCGCGCCGCCGACCGTTTGCGCAGCGGCCATCTCTGGGTGTACGCATCCGACGTGGTCGCCGTCACTCTTCCCAACTCGGAAGAATCGCTATTGCCCGTCGCCGACCAGCGCGGAATCTTTCTTGGCACTGCGCTTTATAGCCCCGCATCGCAAATCGCGTTGCGGCTGGTTTCACGAGAAGCGCTCGACCACGCTGCTTGGCTCGAACTGCTCGCATCGCGTTTGCGTGCGGCCATCGCGCGCCGCAAGCCGATGCTTGACGCGGCCAACGATTCCTGCCGTCTTTGCTTTAGCGAGGCCGATGAGTTGCCCGGCCTCATCGCGGACAAGTACGGCGACCTCGTTGTCCTGCAGTTCTTGACCAAAGGCCTGCTCGCCGCAGGCGTCAGCGAAGCGTGTGTGCGCGTCCTGCGCGAGCAGCTCGCGCCCGCGGCCATTTTCGAGCGTCCCGATCCGCGCATTCGCGAGCTTGAAAGCTTGCCCGCGCCCAGTGCCGATCCGTTATGGATGGCCGATCCCGCGCGTCCCGTCGTTTCCACGGAGTTTCATCTGAACGGCCTCGTCTTTCATTACGACGCCAACGCCGGCCAGAAGACCGGAGCCTTTCTCGATCAGCGCACCAACTACGCTGCCGCGCAACAATGGGCGCAGCGCCTCGGTGCAACCGGTCGTACCCTCGACGTCTGCTGTTACCAGGGTGGTTTCGCCCTGCATCTAGCCCAAGTCTGCCGGCAAGTCACGGGCATCGACTCTTCGCACGCCTCGCTGGAAGTGGCGGAGCGCAATCTCCAGGCCAACCGCCCGCAAATCTCTGCCGATGTCGACTGGATCGAGGCCGACGCCTTCGAGATTCTCCGCGACTGGTCACAGGCCCGCGAAACATTCGACGCCATTGTTCTCGATCCGCCGGCCTTCGCCAAAACCAAACGCGCCGTCGAGGGTGCGTTGCGCGGTTACAAGGAGCTGAATCTGCGCGCGCTCAAAATGCTGCGTCCCGGCGGTCTGCTCGTTACCTGCTCCTGCTCGCATCACGTGAGCTGGGCCGATCTCGAGTCCGCCGTGGCTGCGGCCGCCGCCGATGCTTCGCGGCGCGTGCGCCTTCTCGAGCGCCGTGGCGCCGCTCCCGACCATCCGGTCATCCTCAACCTGCCAGAAACGGAATACCTCAAATGTCTGGTGCTTGAGGTGGAATAAAGCAGCGAGCCGGGGCGCAGGCGGAAACTGCGGAACTGCTTGCCAAATGTGCAATTTAGCGCGACGCGGTGTTCCCCGGGCGCACCCTTATGATTGTTACAGGGTTTCTATATGTTTCCCTTAGGAGGATTGGTACACGCTGGATATATCGCGCGGAGGCGAATGCAGCGATGATCTGGCTCCGGTACACATTGCTCCTGTTAATCTTTCCCGCGTATCTCATCGCACTGTCGCGCCGCTGGTGGACGACGATTCCGCTGTGGCTGGTCTCCACTTCCGTCATGCTGACGCAATTCATGATGAGTGCCGGGCAGAGCGATCCAATCGGCGGTGGAACGAATCAACTCGGAATCGTCTACGTGGGAGAAATGACCAAGATCATGCTCATTCCCATTGCTGTGCAGTTCGCAATCATTCTGCGCGGCATGAGAATTGGCGCCGGCCGTCGAGCAAACCATGGCTCGCAAGAGTTGGTTGAAGCTTTCGATGCCGGTGAGCGTTGAGCAGTCGAGTTCCATTGCGGGCAGCGGTTATCGCCCGCGCCTTGTGAAGCACCGAATCCATCCGAAGAAATTTCGCCACCCCGATTTCTTGCTCCCTCGGTCCCTGCCCGGGACCACGGCGGTTTCGCCGCTGGCGTGGCTCGGTCTCTCGATCCCTGCTTTCAACTCCGTCAGCGCCTGCTTCACCTGTGCGCGTAGCGCTTCTGCCTCGAGGGCGCAGGAGCGCAAATACGCCGACACCGTCAATCCGGCTTCGGCGGCGCGTCGATGCAACCGTGCGCACTCCGCCCTGTTCAGGCGAATCGTCACACTCGCCGAGCGTAAATTGGGGTTCGGCGCGGTGCCGAATTTCCGTCCTGGCGCGGCGTTTGCTTCAGCGGTAGTGCCTGCAGCATCAATCTCAATCGCCGCCTCCGCGCTTGCATCGCTTCCCGAGTCCCCCATGGGCATCGGCGCCCGATCCGCCCGACCCACCCGATCCGAATTGCGATCTGCCGGCCGGTAGCGCGCATGCGCACGCAGGGCGTGCTCGTAGCTGAGAGTGGCCACATCTTCGCCCAGGTCGCTCGAGTTCCACAGCGACGCTTCGGCTGCGGAGCCAGATGGGAGCGAGGGCGGCGGCGAAGCCAGCGTGGCCAGCAGTCCCGCGAAACTGGAAACAGAAGGGGAGGGCTGCGAGGTAGCGGATTGCTGCATGGGTCGGAGCATACTGCAGCTCATGACCACACGCGTGAGAATGTTCCAATGCAAAGCGCGGCGTCATCCCAAATCGGGCGAAGCCGCGCACCATTCCCAAATCGGCAAGTTCGCGCCGCCGCTGCTTCTCCGGTCGTCAGTTCACTGTGGCTTGAGCCGCGGGATCCGGCAGAATCCTTCCCGGCAGACGCAGCATTGCGCTTATCGTTTCCGCCGGCACGGGACGCGAAAATAGAAACCCCTGCCCGAAGCGGCAGCCCAATTGCCGCAGCAGCGTGTATTGTTCGTGCGTCTCAATCCCCTCCGCCACCACATCCATTCCCATCACCCGCGCCAGTTCCACAATGGTGCGCACAATCTGCAGTGGCTGCTCACCCTCGGTCATGCGCATCACAAACGAGCGGTCGATCTTCAGCACATCGAAGGGCAGCGAATGCAGATGGTTCAATGAACTATATCCCGTGCCGAAATCGTCCATCAGCAGCGAGACGCCCAGCCGTCGCAGGCTGCCCAGCACCTCCATCGCTGTGCCGGGATCGGGGATCAGGCTTGACTCGGTCATCTCCAGTCCAAGCAGCTGGCTTGAGATGCCCGACCGGCGCAACAGTGCCTCCACATGATCGGCCAGCCCCTGGCGCGAAAACTGCCGCGCCGAAAGATTCACGCAAACGCGCGGCGCGGCTTTCTCAGGATTTTCGACGCGCCACTGTCCGATCTGGTGGCACGCTTCTGACATTCCCCAGTCTCCAATCGGCAAAATCAGCCCAGTTTCCTCAGCAATGGGAATAAAATCCATCGGCGGTATGAGTCCGCGATCCGGATGATCCCAGCGAATCAGCGCCTCAAGGCCAACGATGCGCCGCGTGGCCAGCTCAACCTCCGGCTGGTAATACAGCACAAACTGTTTTCTCTCCAGGGCCTGCCGCAGGTCCGCCTTGCGCGGCCAAATTCCGGTCACCGTCTCCACCGGGCGCGGCTGTCGCTCGCGGTGTCCGTTGATCGCCTTGCGCAATCTGCGCAGCTCCAGTTGGCTCGCTGCGATATCGGCCAGGCTCTCCAGCATGCGCAACTCAGTCACCGCCATGGGCCGCCGCGGCTGGCACGAAAAAATCGTCAGCACGCCCAGGATCTTGCCATCCGTAGTGCGCACCGGAGCGCTGGCAAATGAAAGCGGATCGAGCCTGCGGAGCGGCAGCCGTTTCACCCGCAAGTCCGGATCATCGTTGATATTCAAAACCACCACTGGACCGTCCTCGGCCAGCACTCGCTCAAAGATCGATTGCTCTCGCGGCAGCTCCCGCACCGGCTCGCCCCAGTACGATTTGACCCACACCCGGCTCTCATCCGCGAACCCCAACAGGACTGTGTCGGCCTTGAAATACTCGGCAGCCAGGCGCGTGATGGTGTCAAAGTTTGCTTCCGGCGCCGTGTCCAGAATCCCCGTCGAGGCCAGCGCTTCGAGCCTCGCGTCCTCTTCTTGGCCATCCAACCTATCAATTCCGAGTTCCACTTGTGGCATTACTTTCTCCACGTCCTCGGAACCCCAACCTGCAGCCCAATCGAATTCAATAACGCCACCCAACTTTTATCGGGTCCAGCGCGCATAGTATGTCTCCCGTAGCCAGCACGTTTTCCTGTGGCAACTACGCAGGAAAATCCGCCGCCGGCCAGTCTTCGGGCATAGCCGTAGGTTCCGTATCTTTCTTATCGGAAGAGGCGGTCAATTGATGAGGTTACGCACGGACATCCGCCCTTGGATATCGGTCAATGCATATGGGGCGTAACGTCAATCACTTCTGTTTGTTGGGTTGTCCTGTTTCGGTCCAAAGAAATGTGAGCTGATCCGTTCCATCCTGGATTTCCTGCTCGACGCTCACTCCCGATGAGTGTCCGCCGGCGACACTGTAGTGCAGCAAAATCGGACGCCCACTCGACGAATCCGTCTGCAGCAGCGCCGTCATCTTGCGCGCGTGCAGCGGATCAACCCGTGTGTCGCTCGCTCCAGTAAAGAAGAAGATCGCCGGATAAGCCGTGCCCTTCTTCACGTTCTGGTACGGCGAATACTTGAGCAGAAACGCAAACTGCTTCTCGTTGTCCGCCGATCCGTATTCCGTGGTCCACAGCCGGCCTTCCTCGAACTTCTGATAGCGCAGCATGTCGAGCAACGGATAGCCGCACTCCACCGCCGCGAACAGATCCGGCCGCTGGGTAATCGACGCGCCCATCAGCAGTCCGCCGTTCGACCGGCCCATAATCGCAAAATGCGCAGTGGACGTGTACTTGTTCGCGATCAGGTACTCGGCCGCGCCGAACCAGTCGTCAAAGACATTTTGTTTCTTCTCGAACATGGCTTGCTCGTGCCATTTCTCGCCGTACTCGTTCCCGCCGCGCAGGTTGGGCAGCGCAAACCAGCCGCCCTGTTCCATCCACCAGGCATACTTAGGACTCCATTCCGGCAGTTCGCTGATTTCGAATCCGCCGTAGCCGGTCATCAGCAACCGTTCCGTTCCGTCCTGTTTCAAACCCTTTTTGCCCGCAATAAACATGGGTACGCGCGTGCCGTCCTTCGACGTGTAGAAGACCTGCTTCAGTTCGTATTGGCTGGTGTCGAACGGAACCTTGGGCTGGGCGAAGACCTCGGTCTTGCCGGTCAGCGTGTCCAGCCGGTAAATCGTAGGAGGCGCAATGAATGACTCGAAGCTGTAAAAGCCGTATTTGTCGATGGTGCGGCCTTCCACGGCCGTCGCCGAACCAATGCCGCCGTATTCCACGCTGCCCGCTGCTTTGCCCTCCAGCGTATATACCGACGTCTCCGTCCTCACATCGTGCAGCCGCTTCACATAGATCTTGTTGCCCACAATGTTGAAGTCGTCGATCGCATCCTTCGCTTCCGGCACAATCGTGGTCCACACATCGGGCAGAATGCCGGGATCGGCCTTCAGAATCCGCCCGTTGGGCGCTTTGTAGTCGGTCTTTACATACCACGCGCCCTTTGCATAAGTTGCGGAAAACCGCGACTCCATACCCCACACCAGCACATCGAAGAACGAATTCGGCTTGGTCAGATCGCGAAAAACAATATCCACGCGTTTTGCCGGCACGCCCCGGTCGATCTCCGCCACCAGGTAGTGCGCATCGTCGGTCACATAAGCCAGAATCAGGTCGCTCGGGCCCAGCTCTTCGCCGCGAAACTCATTGCCAAAAAGAAGAGCATCGTGGGAGATGCGCTCGCCCCACTGGTGTTCGAACAAAAGTGAGCGCTTCGCGTCCATGCGCGAGTAAAAGAGCCCGTGCCCGTCCGGAGTAAAGCACACAGTAAGGTAATTGGCGCTCGGCAGCTCATCCTGCATCGCCTTTCCGGTCTTCACATTGAATACGTGCACCGTGGTTTCGTCCGAGCCGCCCTCGCGAACCCCATACGCCACCAGTGTTCCGTCGCGCGACACATCCTCCAACTCGATGGACGTGTTGGGATCGCGGCTGAACTGCGCAGGGTCGACGAGCCGCTTGTCTTTCCCCGCCCATCCGTTCCGCATGTAGATCGAGGACTGGTCCTCGCCCGCCAGCAGCTTCTCAAAAAACAGATCGTCGCCGCGCGCAATCGGCACGGTCCACGTCGTCACATGTTCCAGTTGGTCCAGATCGTCGGCAATCTGCGAGTGGATGCGCGCCTGCTGCATGTAAGTCGCCGTGTAAGCATTTTCGGCGTCGATAAAATCCTTGGTCTCCTGGCTCTGCGCGTTCTCGAGCCAGCGGTAGTCATCCACTACCTTGGCGCCGAAGTAAACGTCCGTTACCGGCGTCACTTGCGCGTCGGGCGGAGCCGGCAGCGTAATTCCGCCGCGCCCGTGAATCGTCTGGCACACGGCCATAGTGCCCACGCACAGGATCAGTCCAAAGCCAGGAAAAAATCTCATGGAAACAGCATACTCGTGGGGGCGGATGGCCTCCTGCTCTGCCGCAGTCTCGCCTGGAAACCGCTCCGCGTGCCACTACAGCGGACGCTGCAATCGTCAACCGCGCATCCCGCTAAAAATGCTCCACTCGGGAGTGGATTCTCACTCGCTTCACTTCTTCATTTACTTCATCTGTCCGTAAAAACACAAAAGCGCCTTTGACCTGCAAAGGCGCTCTCGTGAGCAATCTCCTGCGCTACAACGCTTACTGGACGGGCTTCGGCAACTCAGGCGCGGTCGTTATCGATGCCTGGTTCGGAGTCGATCCGGCATGGCCCTGCGCCGGCTTGGCATCGGGCTTGCGGATATCGATTCCGCCTTTGAAGAACGCACCATCCTCGATGCTGATGCGTGCCGCCGCAACATCGCCGCTCAACGCGCCCTCAGCACGGATGTCCACGCGGTCGGTAGCCGACACGTTGCCGCGCACCTTGCCCATCACCACAACTTCGCGCGCGGTCACATTGGCGCCCACCGTGCCGTTGCGGCCGATGGTTACGCGGTTGCCGGGCAAGCTGATCGACCCTTCTACTTTGCCATCGATGTAGAGAGATTCTGTGCCGGAGATTTCTCCCTTCACAAACAGGCCCTTGCTGATCACGGCCTGGTCGCCCGCAGGCGCTGCATTACTCCTTGCGGATTCAACGCTCGCCACAGGTGCCACCGGACGCTGCGTTTCCGGGCTGGAGACGGGAATTGATGGTTCAGACTGACTTGGTTTCCACATTGCGCTCAAGGTAGGTTCCTTTTCTGTCCGATCAGGACTGGGAATTGCCAAGGCAAGGCCAGTGGCTCGACCCCAAAAAATGAATAACAATGCCAGGCGCACGACTTGTCGCGCGCCGCAAATGCTCTACGGCCGAAAGCACGAAAAGCTACTGTTTCTTTTCGCCAAAATTGACCGTCTCCCACATTCTACGGCAAAGCGCAATTTCCTGCGCCCACTCCGGGACGACATTCTGTTACCTTCGGAGTTGCCTGGACCCGGCGATTCATTTTGGCGCGTGCGCAATTGAAGAACAGGCTCTAATCTTGGCGTATGACCGATCGCGAACTCGTGGCGCGCATCGCCTCCCTGGCGGGGCGCAAGGCCGGTTACAAGCAGCTGGTCCGCGAACTGGGCCTCGGCGGTGGCCGCGAGCGTCGGCTCCTCCTCGAGCAACTGGCCCGCCTGACCCTCCGCGGCCAACTCGTCCAGCTCGATCGCGAGCATTGGACGCTTCCCAATGCCCCTTCCCGCTCTGGATCGCGCCCCGGTTCAGGTTCATCCGGCAATCTGCTTGCCGGTCGCCTCGACCTGCACCGCGACGGCTACGGCTTCGTTAGGCCCAATCGCCGATCCGGCGCTCCCGGTGCGCCGCGGGCAGCGGAAATGGAAGATGTTTTCATCCCGCCTAATGAGATCCGCGACGCCATGCAGGGTGACCAAGTCTTGGTCGATGTCGATCCGCCCAAAGCCGACGGCCGCATGTCGGGCCGCATCCTCCGGATTCTGGAGCGCCGCAACCCCACCGTCGTCGGCACGTTTCACTATGCCGATCCCGGTCGCGGTTACCGGCAAAACGTTGTCATTCCGTTCGACGAACGCATGACGCAGCCCATTGTCATCCCACCCGGCGCAGAAATCCCGCCCGCCGCCGCATCCACCACGCCGCATCGCGTCCTCGGCCGTGAGGCACGCTCTCGTCCAAAACTCGAAGGTCCGGAGGACGGCCTGGTCGTTGACGTCGAGATCACCAGTTGGCCCACGCCTACGCGTCCCCCCATCGGCCGCGTCATTGAAATCCTCGGGGCTCCCGATGATTTTGGTGTCGACGTCGAAATGATGATCCGCAAGCACCAGTTGCCGCGCATCTTTCCCGACAATGTCCTAGCTGAAGCCCGATCAGTCGCCCATCTCGACCAAGAGGCGATTGCCGGCAGAGTTGCCGATTTTCGGAGCCTGACTATCGTCACCATCGACGGCGAAACCGCCCGCGACTTCGATGACGCCGTCCTCGTCACCGATCGCACCGATGGAGGCTACGAACTCCAGGTCCACATCGCCGACGTGGCCGAATACGTCCAACCCAACTCCGCGCTCGATCTCGAAGCCCGACTGCGCGGAAACAGCGTCTACTTTCCTGATCGCGCCATCCCCATGCTGCCGCAAGAGCTCTCCACCGATATCTGCAGCCTTCGCCCGCACGAAGACCGTTTGGTGCTCAGTTGCATCATGCAGCTCGATTCCGCCGGCCGCATCGAAAGCTTCGAAATCGTCGAGGGCGTCATCCGCTCCGCCGCGCGCATGACGTATACCGAAGTCCACGCGATTCTCGAAGGCGACGCCGATGCCCGCGCCCGCAACGCATCGCTCGTTGAGAATGTCGAGCGCATGAAGCGCCTGGCGGTCCTCATGAACCAGCGCCGCGAAGAGCGCGGATCCATCGATTTTGATCTTCCCGAGCCTGTCATCGAGTTCGATGAGCGCGGTGAAATGCGCGGCGTTACCCGCAGCGAGCGCACCTGGGCCAACCGCCTCATCGAGGAGTTCATGCTCGCAGCCAACGAGTGTGTGGCCGTCTGGATTGAAGATCTAGGCGTTCCTTCGCTCTACCGCATTCACGAGAAACCCGAACCGCGCCGCGTCGTCCAGTTTGAAGAACTCGCCGCGAGCTTCGGCTATTCTCTTGGTCTTGGACCTTTGCCGGTGAAGCGGGTACAAACCCGCGGCGAGCGCCGCGATGCGCATGGCCGCGGCCGCAATCCGCGCCAGCACGAAGTCCCGGAGGACATCGCCGTCACGCCGCGGATGTATCAAAAGCTAACCGCGCGCATCGAGGGCAAACCGGAAGAGCGCATTTTGAACTATCTCATGCTGCGTTCGCTCAGTCAGGCGCGCTACTCCGAAGTGAACGAAGGCCATTTCGCGCTGGCCGCGCCCACCTACACCCACTTCACTTCGCCCATCCGCCGCTATCCGGACCTCATCGTGCACCGCATCACGAAAGCGCTGCTCCGCGCCGGCATCTCGGGCCGCCGCACGGTCACCCAGGCGCGCCTCGCTTCACCCTGGACACATCCCAACGAAGGCCAGGCACGATCCGGGGCATCTCACCCTCAAAACAAATCCGGGGTGCCCCCGGTCCGGGGTCCCCACGGACAGGTCTTGGTCCGTGGGGTGGAGATCCCTCGCACTTGGGGACCGGGGAAGGGAAGTTCGTTCTCCGCTTCACCCCCCATCCCCGAAGCCGAGCTAGCCCAGATCGCCGACGAAACCAGCCAAACCGAGCGCCGCGCCGCCGATGCCGAGCGCGAGTTGGTTGAGTGGAAGAAAGTGCGCTTCATGCAGGACCGAGTCGGCGACGAGTTTGCCGCCCTCGTGCTCAACCCGGCCAAATACGGCCTCTTCGTTGAGCTCACCGATCTTTTCGTGGAGGGCCTCGTCCCCATTGACACCCTCCGTGGCGACCGCTACACCTGGCGCGAGAACACCCACGAGATCGTGGGCGATCGCACCGGGCGTCGTTTCCGCGTCGGCGACCGCGTCCAGGTGATCCTCGACCGCATCCTCGTGCAGGAGCGCAAGCTGCAGTTCGCGCTTGTGGAAGAAGAGTTGTCGCTCACCGGTAAGAAAGCTACGACGGCCCAGTCAAAATCGAAGAAGAAAAATCACAAAAACGCATCGCCGCTGCCCCCGGGCGGGGGCAAGCGGCGATTCAAGAAGGGCCGCAGCCGCTAAGGCATCAGGACGTCGGCCGATCCGCGCGCCGGAGTTGCCTAAGCGCCGGCCTGTTTCTGAGCGAGCGCACCAATGATGGGAATCACAAACTTCCCGCCCTGAAACGCCTTGATGATGGCGATGAGCCAGACGATGACGAGCGTCAGGAACACCAGCAGGTGAATCGGCAAAAGAACCCAGCCAACGAAAGGTACAAAAGCCAGGATCATGAGAATGATCCAGGCCGCAAACCAGGTTCCCGCCAGAAAAATCGACTGCCAGGCATGGAATTTTATCTTGGGATTTGTGTTGAAAGGCGCAACCACCAGGAAGATGATCGCCGGCACGAAGGTTAGGTAGGCAAGGCCGCTCGCGGCATCGTCGGAGAGGCCTGCGTTAGCTGGTGTTGCATTAGGGTCAGCCATGGAAGCTCCTTATCGGTGAGATTTTCCTGATGGGAAGAACGTCCCGCCCCGTCTGCGAATAGAGACCTGCCGTTGTCGCAGCCCCTGGGTCAGGCGCTGAGCTGAGAGCACCAGAACACCGCAATTCGTACCCGCTTGTCAAGCGAAATCTTGCGTTTACCTCTTCGCCTGCTGTTCGGCAAGTCCTCCGATCACGGGCAGCTTGAATCGTTTGCCCATCGCCGCATTCACCACGCATGCGATCCACACCGCGACCCAGAACAGTTCGATCGCCCGCCACGCCACAAGGTGCAGCCGGGGTGCGAACAGCAGCGCAAACACGAGGAGAAAAGCCAGCACAACGTTCACTGCAAACGCTCCCAGCGACAGAAGGATCGATTGCCAGGAGTGATAGCGGACGTAAGGGTTCTGCTTATATGGTTCCAGGACCAGGAAGAGAATCGCCGGGATGAACGTCAGGTAGGCAACGGCCCCGGCCGCGTGGTCCGAGAGCACGAATGCGTCTTCGACAGCATCCGGTTTTGCCATGGCATCTCCAATCGGGCAGGCGACTAGGCGGGGCCACAGCGGGGAGCGTGAAGCTGCGGCTGCAAGTAGAACAACCCCCGCCGGACGCCTTGTCAAGGAGAATTCCGCGCGACCACATGGAGCCGGATCGCCGGGCGCGAAGTTTCAGGGCGGGAAGGGCGGCTGCGTATACAAAAACGGCCTCCATGCGGAGGCCGTTTCTGCACTTGGTACTGCGGGGGGAGGGCTACCGGTTAGCCTGCTTCTCTGCCAGTCCGCCAATGATGGGAAGCATAAAGCGCTTGCCGTTGAAAGCGCTGACGAACACCATCACCAGCACGACAAAGAAGGCCAGATCCACGAATTGCCACAGCGTCAAGGTGAGGAAGACGACCGTTGGCACCAGGTTTTGTACCACCTCGACCAGAATATGCACCACGGCCCAGGCAACATAAAAAAAGATCGACTGCCAGGCATGGAAGCGAACAAACGAGCTTTTCTTGTAGGGCTCAGCGATCAGGAAAACAATTGCCGGGATGATCGTGATGTAAGAGAGACCGCCGGCGGCATTGTCAGAGAGGCCAGCCACATTAACACCAGTTGCATTCACATCGGACATGGTTGCTCCTTTTCGACAGGGCCGCTCGCCTTGAAGTCCGCTCGCAATTCGACCGCTCAAGGGAGGCAGATCAAGCGCCAGTTCGATTGTTGTCCGCATCGAGAGCATCGGTCTGATCAGATTTGCTCTAGCCGCGCCGCGCTACGGGATGCTTGACCGCGGGTTGCGGGCTTCGCAAGCCAGCCGCTGCCAGCCCAGACCCTCCCGCCGTCCAGTTACAATGGCATCTGGGAGTATTTCTTCGCATGCCGCACACAGTCTTTTGCGTTCGTTACAAAAAGGAGATGGAAGGGCTCGACGAGCCGCCCTTCGACTCTGAATTTGGCCAGAAAATCTACAAAAACGTCTCCAAGGCAGCGTGGGACGAGTGGCTCAATCGCCAGAAGATGCTGCTGAACGAGTACCGCCTGCAGCCCTGGCTGCCCCAGGCCCAGCAGTTCCTAGTCGAGCAGATGGAGGAGTTCTTTTTCGGCTCCGGCTCGGCCCTGCCGGCGGACTTTGTGCCGCCCGAGCACTAAAGCGCAGCGCCGTCCAGGCGCCGCCGCATCGGTGTAAACTAATCAAGACCCCAAAAGCCGGCTCCCCAAGAGCCGGCTGCATTATGTCGGGACGTGGCTCAGCCTGGTAGAGCACTCGCTTGGGGTGCGAGGGGTCGGCAGTTCAAATCTGCCCGTCCCGACCATTAACACCTTCAATATGCGAAATTAGTCTTCGCGAAAGCAGGAAAGAACTGCCGACCCGCGAAGCACCCCAACCTTTGTCATCCGCCTTAGCGGATGACACCAATTAAGACTGCGAGGGAAGCTCGGCGAAGCCGAGCCATTCGGCAGTTCGGGGCCCCGCCGACGGGTCTTCGTCGCTGGGGCGGAAACCCGCCCGTCCCGGCCATTCATCTCCACTCTGAATGTACTTTGCCCCGGTCAATCCCGCGCCATCGCCGCCCTCACACCAAGGCAGTCTGGTTCCGATCTGCCTGATTCGCCATGGACTCGCACAGCGCCGTCACGGGCATCGACTTCGCGAACAGCCAGCCTTGCGCGTAAAGTACGCCCTGCGCTTCCAGGAACTCCGCCTGCGCTTCGGTTTCCACGCCCTCCGCCACCAGGTTGAGATGAAGCGAGTGAGCCATCTCGATGATATGAAGAACCACCTGGCTGGTCGGTCCACTTGTGCCGATGGTCTCCACGAATGCCTTATCGATCTTCAGCGTGTCGATACCGAGGGTTTCCAGGTAGGCGAGACTGGAATAACCCGTTCCAAAGTCGTCGATCGCCACGCTGATCCCCATGGCGCGAATCCTGACCAGCAGTTCATTGGCTTTGGCGCCCTGCAGCAAGTTCCGCTCCGTCGCTTCGATCTCAAAATTCGCGGGCCGCGCGCCGCTCTCGCGCACCAGCTTCTCCAGAACCTCGATCGTCCGCTCTGACCGCAGATCCACCACAGACAGATTCAGCGCAATCTCGAAATTCGGGTCCAGTTTCAGCATCCGCGGCAGGTCCGCTGCCACGATTTCCGCCACCTGTTCCGTAATCAGCGTAATCACGCCGCTGGCTTCGGCCGTGGGAATGAACTCATTCGGCTGGATCACCTCGCCGCTGCGATTCCAGCGCACCAGGGCTTCGGCGCCCACCCATCGCTTCGACTTCAGTTCCACGATCGGCTGATACTCGACGAAGAATTCCTTGCGTCGCGCGGCAGCGCGCAGCACCTTCGGCAGGGAAAGATAAATCCGCGAAATATAGGTGACAGCCCACACCAGCCCCGCCCCGCAGATCAGCCCGATCGGAATAAAGATCAGGGCGAACTGTTTCACGTGCCGGCCAATGTACATCTCCGGAGAAGCCGCTATCACCTCAATATCGGCGTGAGTGGCGCGAATCACCGAGACTACGTAGCCATGATCGATAAAGCTGGTCTCGGTTCCTCTGGGAATCGGCGTAAACCATTCGGGGCGAAGGCTGGCGCCGTGGACCACGATCCGGTTGTGGTTCGTAGCGGAGGGAATGAAGACCGCAATCGAGATATCCGGCCCCTCCGTTGGGGTATCTATGAGAAGAGTGGGGTCGACGACATACGCAAAGCCGTGCTTCGATACCACGATGAGCGGATAGGTCTGTCCAGGGAAGATCCACACATTGCCCCGTTGCTCCAGGCCGTATTCCGAGACCACGCTGGGCGGTCCCACCGGGATCGGCTGCGTGGTGCCCAAAGACGTGCAGATTAGAGTATCGTTTGCGATGCGGGCAACGGCCTGCAGATAGCTCGACGTGACGTCGATCTCCCGCATCAAATCGATTTCTTTTGGAGAACATGGAGCCTGGTTGGCGGCGACCAGCCGGTTCGTTGCGGTGGTGAATTGCATCCCTGCTTCATTGGTGCGCCGCAGCACGTCGCGGGCGTAACTTCCCACCAGGGCCTTTTCCGCAGTCAGGCTCTCATCCCATGCCAACTTAATTGAAATCCATAGGGGCGCGGCAATGGCAAACGCGCCGACGCCAAATGCAATCGCGACTCCAAGCGAACGCCGCATGTGCAACCTCGTCTCGTGCGAGTTCTTGCACTAAATTTAGGGTCTCTGAAAACGTTAAGTCAGGAACCGATCATACCCTAGCAATGATGGATAGTCCATATACGCAACGGGGTTTTCAAGCGTTATGTTCTTGATCCCTATCCCCTGAATTCACGCGCTTTATGCTGTTCTGAGCAACAATTCCGGGTTCGGACCAGCGCCCGTTTCACGGCGCCAGCGCCTCTTCGGCCATGGTCACAATTTCGTCGGCAATGGCTAGTGAAGCTGTGGCCGCCGGGCTGGGCGCGTTCAACACGTGCAGCGCTCCCGTAGCCCGCACGAAATGAAAATCCTGCATTAATTCGCCCTCCGGTGAAAGCGCTTGCGCTCGCACGCCCGACCCTCCCGGCATCAGGTCGCCCATCGTCAACTCAGGCACCAGCCGTTGCAGCGACAGACAAAACAAATGCTTGCTGTACGATCGCTTGAACTCCTCCCAGCACATGCGCGGATAGCGCAGAAGGAATCGCCAGAACCCTCCGTAGGTGAACGTCTCGAGCGTATCGCGCAAAGAAAAATCTCTCTTGCGATAACCTTCGCGCGCAAACGCCAGCACCGCGTTCGGCCCGCATTCCACGCCGCCATGGATCAGCCGCGTGTAGTGCACGCCCAGAAAAGGAAATTGCGGGTCCGGCACCGGGTAGAGCAGGTTCCGCACCAGGTGCTGCCGCTCCGGCCTGAGCATGTAATATTCGCCGCGGAAGGGAACAATCTTTGCCGGCTCGTGGCTACCCGCCTTACGTCCCACGCGGTCGCAATGCAATCCGGCGCAGTTGATCACAAAATCTGCTTCGTAGTCCCCGCTCCGCGTGTCGATCGTCCAACGATCTTTCCTGCGCAGCCGCATCACCTCAGAGGAAAACCGGATCTCGCCGCCGCGCGCGCCAATCTCTTTGACCATCGCCGCGCACACCGCCGCATAGTCCACAATCCCTTCCTGCGGCACGCGAATCCCGGCCAGCCCCGCCGCATGCGGCTCGTACGCGCGAATCCGCTCCGCATCCAGCAGTTCCAGTCCCTCAAGTCCGTTCGCCTTGCCACGCTCGAACAGCGCGTGCAGCCGGGGAATCTCTTCCGGCTCCGTTGCCACCACGGTCTTCCCGCATAACTCGTAGGGCACGCCATGCTGCTGGCAGAAGGCCACCATTCGCCGGATACCCTCTACCGCCATGCGCGCCCTCTTTGAACCCGGTTTGTAGTAGAGCCCGCAATGCAGCACTCCGCTGTTGTGCCCGGTCTGGTGCTGCCCCGCGCCCTTCTCTTTCTCCAACAAGAGCACGTTCGTCGCGGGATGCCGCGTGAGAAGCTGGTGCGCCGTCGCCAGTCCCACAATCCCGCCGCCGATGATCGCGACCTTCACCGCCATGGCACGCACCTCGTCTGCCAGTATCCTCCCAAAGTCCCCGATAAAGAAAATGCTGTGTCATCCTGGGCGAGTCCGACGATGAGCAAAGAGAAACGGACGAAGAGTCGAATGACCCGCATTCGCTTTTCACAATTTCACCTCAGCATGAATTCGGGTGCCCCAAGACCGGGGTCCCCACGGACACCGGGGTCCCCGGCGAGCGATTTTAGCTCGCTGGGGTTAGGTTAGGTTCACGCCCGTGGGGTGGAGATCTCGATTTTGAGATGCGGGAAAGCACGACCCCAAAACCCACCGTTTCAACCCAGTACGAAACAGGGCTGGATCGCACGCATCTCTCCGCTTCAAAACCCCACCCTCCGCGCCTCGTTAAATGCCGCATTTGCTCCATCCCCTCGTTCCGCTGGTCGGAAACCGGTCTCTCGCGCATTTGCCAACCCTGCTGAAATCGTTCTATCTTGAATCATCAATCCGTTTTAAGGGAGAGTGTCGCAACCAGCCTGCGCAAGCGGGCGCGATGCCATTTCTTGGGCAAGCGCTTCGCCTCCAATCGGGCTGTACCGCCGCGGCGTACGTCTCCCTGCACGATGTGCGGAGCAGAGAGGTGTTTCAATGGCGCTCAATCAGGAACTCTACGATGCGATTTTGAACGGCGACGCCAAAAAGGCGCGCGCTGCCACGGAAGCGGCCATCGCCGCAGGCGTCCTGCCCATGGCTCTTATTCAAGAGTCCATGGTTCCGGCCATGGATGAGGTCGGCCGCCTCTTCGAGTCCGAAGAATACTTCGTTCCCGAGCTCCTGCTCGCCGGTCGCGCCATGAAGGTCGCATTGGAGCTGCTCAAGCCTTTGCTCGCTGCCTCCGGCACAAAGATGGCCGTCCGCGTGGTCATAGGCACCGTCAAAGGCGACCTGCACGACATCGGCAAGAACATCGTCGCCTCCATGCTCGAAGGCAGCGGATTCGAAGTCATCGATCTCGGCACCGACGTCTCGCCGGAAAACTTCGTCACAGCAGTCGTAGAGCGCAAACCACACGTGATCTGCATGTCGGCGTTGCTCACCGTCACCATGCCAGCGATGAAGCTCACCATCGACGCGCTCCAAACCGCGGGTCTCCGCACGCGGGTCAAAGTGCTCATCGGCGGCGCGCCCGTCACACACCAATACGCAAAGGAAATTGGCGCAGACGGCTACAGTGAGAACGCCAACGGCGCAGTCGGCCTCGTCAAAAACCTGCTAGCCGCGGAGGTAGCCTGACAAGCCCCGCAACGAACCGAGCCATGTTTCTCCGCCTCGCCGCCGACGGCCTGTCGATGCCCGTCGGCGCCGATCTGGTTTTGCACGAAGAGCCAGACCCGGAATCCGTTCGCAACAGTGGCCCCGCTCTGGGCCGCGTCATCGAGCGCACGGCCCGCCGCTGGAATACTCCTCTCGCCATTCCGCTCATGGATCTGCGTCTAGAGAAAGCCGATCTTCTCGCGCGCATCGGCGTCTCCGTCCAGGATGCAGACGCATTTCACTTCACCGCTCCGCTCGATGCCGCGACTCTGGCTACGCTCTGTGACGGTAAGGCCGGTTCCAGTTGTCCCGGCGGCACCGCGCGGGATGAGGCTCTCCAGTACATTGCCTCGATCCCCGACCTTTTTCCCGTCGGTATGGCCATCGGCCCATTCTCGTTGGTCACGCGCTTGATGGCCGATCCCATTGCGGCCGCAGCCATGGCCGGCCGCGGTCAAGCTCCCGAGGACAGCGATGAAGTGCGGCTTCTTTTTCAATGTCTCCAGGCCGCAGAGGCTGCGATCCATCGCTCCGTGCGCAGTCAAATCGCCCACGGCGCGCGCGCCATCATGATCTGTGAGCCCGCGGCGAACACCTCGTTCCTTTCCCCGCGCCAGCTCAAGGCCGGCTCCAGCATCTTCGAACGCCTTGTCATGGAACCCAATCTGCGCCTCAAGGCTGTCCTCGACAGCAGCGCTTGCGATCTCATCTTCCACGATTGCGGCGAGCTCATCGATCCCATGGTCGAAGCCTTCGCGCATCGCCTTCATCCGGTCATCCTCAGCCTGGGCGGTTCGCGCAAGCTCTGGGAAGATGCGCGCCTCGTGCCCGGCGACGTTGTCCTCTACGGCAACCTTCCCACCAAGTCCTTCTATTCGGATGGCGCCATGCCCATCGAAGAAGTAATCCGCCGCACCCGCGAGCTGCTTACGAATATGAAGGCCTGCGGTCATCCCCACATCCTCGGCTCCGAGTGTGATGTCCTTTCTGTTCCCGACGCCCGGGAAACGATTTTGAAGAAAGTGGATGCAATGATGTCCGTCACTGCCCCGTCGATTCCGCACTGACAAGCGGATAGCTGAGAACTGTTCTTATGCACCTCAAACTCATCCACTGCCAGGTCTTCACGCGCGAGATGGAGCACGTCGTCTCCCGCTCTGCGCACACCGTCGACCTCGAATCCATTCCCATGGGCCTGCACTCGCTCGGCGTCGAGATGCGTCCCCATCTGCAAGACCGAATCGCCGCGGCCGACAGTGCCGGCTACGACGCCATCCTTCTCGGCTATGCCCTCTGCGGACGCGGCACCGAGGGCCTCCGCGCCGGCCGCACGCAACTCGTAATGCCTCGTGCCCACGACTGCATCGGCGTGCTCATGGGCAGCCGCCATCGCTACGCCACATACTTCCAGGACCACCCTGGCGTCTACTATCGCTCACCTGGCTGGGTCGAATTTCAAACTCCCGATCTCAAGCTCGAGCCCGCCTTCCCTTCGCAAAAAAATCCCATGGGCGAGCAAACCACGCTCGACGAATTCATCGCCAAATATGGCGAAGACAACGGCCGCTTTCTCTACGAGCAGTTCTCCTCCTTTCGCAGCCACTACTCCGGCCTCACCTACATCTCCACCGGCATCGCGTCGGACGAAACTTGCCGCGCTCAGGCGCGCGCCGAAGCCGCAAAAGAGAGCTGGGCTTTTGAAGAAGTTTCGGGCTCGCTCACTCTTCTCGAGCGCCTCGTCAATGGCCCCTGGGACGCAGCCGATTTTCTCGTAGTCCCCTCCGGCTCAGCCATCCGCGCGACGATCAACGACGACATCGTGGAAGCCGTATGACTCCCGACCTTGTCAGAATTCGTCTCGAGCCACTCTCTGTCGAGCTGGAGCTCCCCCGCGGCGGCCCGCTCGTCTCCGGCCTCGCTGCCCACGGCTTCGAATTCCCCTGCGGCGGCACGGGCGAATGCAGTGGTTGCAAGGTGCGCGTGCTTTCGGGCTCGCTTCCCATTACCGAAGCCGACGCGGACAGTTTCTCAGTGGATCAACTTGCCCAGGGCTGGCGTCTTGCCTGCCAGGCACGTGCAGATGAGCCGTTGGTTTTAGAGTGCGGCCAGTGGCACATGCAAATCCTCGCGGACACATCCTTAGTACAACCTCCATCCAAGGCCATTAGAGACACTAGGGGAAGAATAGCCATCGATCTCGGCACCACCACCATCGCTGCTCAACTCATTGACTCATCCGGAAACGTGCTCGGCGTCGAAACCATGCTCAATCCCCAGGCCGCCTTCGGCTCCGACGTCATGAGCCGCATCCGCGCCGCGCTCGATAGCAGCGATCTCACCACGCCCATCCGCGCCGCGCTCGGCCAGCTGGTTGCGCGCCTCACCCGCGGCCGCGCATCGCAAGTCGACGAAGTCCTGCTGGTCGGCAACACCGTGATGCACCATCTGTTTTGCGGTCTCGATATCGAGTCCCTCGCGCACGTCCCGTTCCAATCGCCGCATCTCGCCGAGCAGCGCTTCACCGCCCACGATCTCGGCTGGGACCTGCCCTCCGATTGCGTGATCCGCTTTGCGCGTTGCATTGGCGGCTTCGTCGGCGCCGATATTCTCGCCGGAATCGTCGCTTCGGGCATCGCGCTTGGCGATGACCTCACCGCCCTCGTCGACCTCGGCACCAACGGCGAAATCGCCATCGGCAATCGCCATGGCATCATCTGCGCTTCCACCGCCGCCGGCCCCGCTTTCGAGGCTGGCGCCATCCGCATGGGCATGCGCGCCGTCACCGGCGCCATCGCCTACGTCGCTGTCACTGATGGCACGCTCCGCCCCACCATCATTGGCAATGTTGCGCCGCGCGGTATCTGCGGCAGCGGTCTGGTCGACGCCGTCGCCGTGGGCCTGCGCTCCGCAGCCATCCTCGCCAACGGCCGCATCGCCGACGGCTCAAAGATCTTCCCCATCGCGCCGCCCGTCGTCCTCTATCAATCCGACATTCGCGAGCTGCAGCTTGCCAAAGGCGCCATCGCCGCCGGCTTCCGCCTGCTCCTCAATCGTCACGGTGCCCAGGTGCCCTCGCTACACGCCATTCATCTCGCCGGAGCCTTCGGCAACTACGTGCAAATCGAGAGTGCCCTCCGCATCGGCCTCCTCGAAGCGCCGCATGCGCTCATCCGCGCTGCAGGCAATACCGCCCTCCGCGGCGCAAAAATACTGCTTCTTGCTGACGAACCCCCGCTCCCGCCCATCGAGCACGTGAGCCTCGCCGCCGACCCCGCCTTTCAGGACGAGTTCGCCAGCTGCATGTCCTTCCCGGAACTGCGCGAGTTGTGACTAGCAAGGAAAACGGGTGCCCCACATCTCGATTTTGAGATGTGGGAAGGCACGATCCTCAATCGTCCTCTTTCAATCGGATACAAATCAGTCGGTTGAAACGCGCCCCGTGCGCAAACCCCGCTCCTTTTGTTATCGTTGTCCTTTGCTTCGTAAGGAGAACAGAAGCGCTTCATGCCTCACCCACAAATCAAATTCGGCACCGATGGCTGGCGCGGCGTCATCGCCGACGACTTCACCTTGGCCAACGTGCGCACCGCAGCCGAAGCCATCGCAGCTTATATTCACGCCCAGGAAGATCCGAAAAAAGGCCTCTGCGTCGCCTACGACACACGCTTCGGATCGAAGGCATTTGCACGCGCTTGCGCTGAGGTCGTCGCGGCCACCGGCATTTCCGTTCAACTCGCCAACGCCGTCACGCCCACACCGGCCCTGAGTTTCGGAGTGCGCGAGCGCGGCGCAGCCGGCGGCATCATGATCACCTCTTCGCACAACCCGGCGCAATGGAACGGCGTCAAGTACAAGGGCTGGTATGGCGGCTCGGGCAAGCCCTCCATGATCACGGCCATCGAATCCTATCTCGGCCAGTCCGTCCCGCGCGCGTCGCAACCCGCGCCGATTACCGAAGTCGACTTCCTGCCCGCGTACCTCAAATCCATCGAGGACTTCGCCGATCTCGACCTCATTGCCAAATCCGATATGAAGTTCTGCATCGATTCCATGTACGGCGCAGGCGGCACCATCCTCTCCGACATCTTCAACCGCATTGGCGTAGCCAACGTCCCCATCCGCTTTAATCCCGACCCGCTCTTCCCCGGTATCAACCCAGAGCCCATCGAGCCCAACATCCGCGCTCTCGGCGAAGCCACCGTCGCCAACCATTGCCAGGCCGGCCTGTGCACCGACGGCGACGCCGACCGCATCGGAGCAACGGATGAAAATGGAGATTTTGTCGACCCGCACAAAATCTATTCTGTGCTCCTCAGTTGGGTATTGAAGTACAAAGGCTGGCCCGGCGCCGTCACCCGCGCCTTCAACACCACCAAAATGCTCGACCGCATCGCGAAGAAATACAACCGCGAGCTCATCGAGCACGGCATCGGATTCAAGTATGTCGTCGACCTGATGCTTGAGCGCGAGATCGTAATGGGCGGAGAGGAGTCCGGCGGCATCGGTTTCCAGCGTCATCTGCCCGAGCGCGACGGCCTCATCAACTGCCTCTTGCTCGCCAACGTCATGGCGCAGGAAGGCAAAACGCTCGGCCAACTCGTAGCCGATCTCCAGGCCGAGTACGGCGAGCATCAATACGGCCGCATCGATCTCCACATCTCCGACGACGTCAAAAACGCCGCCATCGCGCGAGCCCGCGCACTTCCCATCGGCGACGCCACTTTCGCCGGTATGCCCATCCTGCGCCAGGAAAATCTCGACGGCGTGAAGTTCTACCTCGACAACCCCGAAGCCAAAACGAAGCCGAACGCCGCTGAAACATGGCTGCTCTTGCGCGCCAGCGGCACCGAGCCGCTCATGCGCATCTACACCGAATCCTGCTCCAAAGAATCCGTCGCCAAGCTCCTCGACTCGGCAGACAAATTCGCGCTGGAAAAGTAGCGCGCAGTAGGTCGCCGGCGATCCACACTTGAGCTGCTCTGCCATCGCCGCCCTCGCGCGCGTGCCCGGCAGAACGAAACCGCTATGGTGTGGCCGGAGATCCCCAGTGCTGGCCCGGCAGTGCCGAAGCCGTCGCACAGGTGGTGCGCTCATACCACGCAGCATGTACGAGCCCCGGGCGAACATCGAAGCAGACCACGTCGCCCGCGTGCGTACGCTGATATTCATCCTGTGACACGGAAACACTGTTCGCGCTGCGAAGCGGGCCCCAGGGGCCAAAGTCAAGGAAATAGTCCGTCGATTCGCCGGCCGGATTCGTATGCAGGCCCGCCACCTGCACCTCATAGGTTGTCGCTTTCGCGTGATCCAGAAGCGTATCGCACGTTGCCATCAGGCCAAAGCCATACGAGATGCCGCAAACCGCCACCAGAAGGTGGAAAACCCAATCCTGTGGTTTCTTGCGGCCAAGCATGTAAAAGCCAAGTAGGAAGGCCAGCGTGGCGATGATCGTCGACGGCACTAGCGCCGCGAGCGAAACAAAACTCGTTCCGATCCCGCAAAAGGTAAGCCCCATGCCCGCGACGAGAGTTGCAATCCAGAGATTCGAGCGCGGGTTTTTCTGCCAGGCGGTCAGGGCAAAGAGCAACGGTTGGCGGTTCAGCAGAAAAAGCACGGCAGCAGGGATGAGCGCCAGAATGATCGCTGCTCCCCAACGCCACTTGCCGGCGGCGGCAATCGCAACGATGGCGGCGGTAATTGCGACCGCAGTCAGCGCGATGTTCCACCACTTGGCTCGTCGCCATTTCTTCAACCGTTCTTCGGGTGTTGCTCCAAGTTCCCGATCCTGCTGGATCTCGGTGAGCAGTTCCTGGCGATCCCGTAGGTCCAAATCCGGCAATTGCTTTAACCACGCGCGCAGTTCATCACAGTCCAGCCATTGCCGGATGATGAGCGTCCGTTTGCCCTGTTTCATCTCCAGTTTCAAGATCGTGTAACCACCTGACGCGCTTGGCATGCGCACGTTGCGGAAGCCCTCGACCTCGCTCAAATCGACCGAACGCTCGCGAATTGCGCCGCGCATTGCGATGCGTGACCCGTCGATCACGAGCCGCGAACGCAGCGCCAGCACCAGCAAATACAATCC
>JBEKEP010000016.1:0-71518 GCA_050013775.1 Occallatibacter sp.
CGGATCAGATTGATGCTCTGCGCCGCTTGGAACAGCACGGTGTCGCTCTTAATTACCTCCACCTCAGTCTGCAATTCGGTTGTTGGATCTTCCGCTGCCCAAAAACTCTCTGGCCCATTACCCCCTGAATTCGACTTGATCTCGATACGCGAAGAGGTTTGATAGACGGGTGGCGTGCGAAACGCATGCCAGGCGGCCCCGGCTACGGAGAGCAGCGTCACCGCCACAACGATCAGGCGCTGCTTCATCAGCACACGCCATACGTCCATGAGAGAGCGCTCGCCTATCGAGATGATGCTTGTCGGATTTTCGACTGGCAGGCCATTTTGGGCTCCCGCCTGAGGTTCAAGGGACATGGAAACTCCTAAACAATCAGCAACTTAAAATAACAGATTACGTGGCGTTGGGATGCCGCCAGATTGCCGCTCAAGCCGTCTGAAGCCTCGTGGGCCCGAGGCCGGCTTTCCGCTATGCGTTTTCATCCTTCACACAACTGAATACTTCGTTAATCGTCGCCGCGGTGCTCTCCATGGAGAATCGCGCCGCAAAACACGGTTGCGCACGGGCTGCCATCGCGGCTTGTTCCGCCCCAGGTAAGCTGAACCAGCGCTGCAGCAGCCGCACCGTGCCCTCCATCGTGTCCTCCTCGGCCAAACCCACTCCATCGGGCTCAATCTCCGGCCAGATATTTACAGGGTAGCTGAGCAACACCGGCCGGCCGGCCGAAAGCGCCTCGGCCACGGAAACGCCAAAATTCTCCTGGTGCGATGGCAGGATCAAAGCATCGCATTCCCGCAGCGCGCCCCACTTTATCTCGCCGCCAATCATGCCGGGCCAGTGCACCCGATCAGCAATGCCAAGTTGCTCCGCTCTGCTCTCCAGCTTCGTCTGCATTCCCATCTGGTCAGGACCGGCCATGACAAGGTGCACGTCAGGAGCCGTCTCTGCCACCCGCGCAAACGCTTCAATCAACAGGTCGCAGCCCTTCTTCTCGTGAATGCGCCCCAAGAACAGCAAAAAGCGCCTCGCGCGCAACTCCGGCAACGCGCCATAGAACGCCTCGACTTCTTTGGCGGCATCCTGCCCGGCATGTTCATCCTCCACGATTCCCAGTGGAGCGACCACGCTCTTCCAATGGTTAGGCCTGAAACTCGTCTTGGCCAGATCGCGCTCGGTTTTGGTCGTGAAAAAAACCGCCGCGGCGTCGCGCAGAACTGCATACTGCAAGGGCCAGTAGAGCAGCTTTTTCAGGTGCTTCAGCGGGTACTTGCGGTTGAACCAGGGATCGAGCGCGCCGTGAACAAAGATTCCATAGGGCCGGCGAGCGCGACGTGCCGCGCCACGCAGGGCAAAGCCCGGAAAGGTCCATACCCCATTCATAATGATGCCGTCAAAGCGTCCGGCGTTTGCCTTGAGCCAGCGCCACAGGCGCGGTGAAAATGCATATCTACCCAGAAAAGACTGACCGAGAGCATGCACTGGGCAGTCAAGATCTACGAGAAATTCCGCCTGCGGTGAATCGAGGCAAACCACCTCAACTTCCGTGCCGGTAGCGCGGGTGGCCTTGATCAGTTGCCGCACCGCCTCCGGCGGCCCGCCGGTCGCAGGAGAAAAACTGTCAATCACGTGCAGTATGTGCATGAGCGGCCGTGGTGGAAAAAGGATTGCCTATTCGGACGCTGAAAGCTCCGCGTAAGCCTTGAAGAGAGCCTCAGGGCTGGACCCGTCGCCGGCGAAAAGCCGATGCAGGGAACGATGGCTGAGAATGATGGCGATCAGCGAAAGCACGAGCGTCTTGGCGCTGGTGCAGCGCAACTCGCCCTTGCTGACCCAGGGTTCCAGGTAACGCGCAATCACCTCCACCAGTTCGCCTAGATGCCGGCGCAGCAGAGGATCGATATCGTCACCCAATTCGAGAGAGCTGTATTGCATTAGGCGCAACAGGTCCTGCCGGTTCTTGAGCGTCGCGGCAATCAACTCAAAAGTGCGCGTCACCGCCATCCTCGCATCCTGTGCTTCGGCAATGCGGGCCAGCAAATCGCCGCGCAGCTTCACTTGTTGCAGCTCCGCATCCAGCACAGCAACATACAAGTCGCGTTTGCGCGGATAGTGCCGATAAATCGTCACTTCATTCACTCCCGCACCACTGGCAATGTCGCGAGTACTCACGCCGTTATAGCCAAAGTTCGCAAACATTCCCGCTGCGCTGGACAGAATGCGCGCTTCGGCTTCGCCTTTTCCGGGGTTTGGAGCTTTTGACATGGGAGTCTCAGTTGCACGGCCGCAGGCAAATGGGCTGCAGCCAGTGAGGATTGACGTTGAGGAGAGAGGTCAGGGAAGTTGGGCTCTTCAAGAGCGGGCCAAGCGATGATTTGTTCCAGCTATGCTGGCGAATTTCGCTACTGCAAGTTGCCGGCGCAAAGCAGTTCACCGGGCGTAAGCGGCACCAGATCTTCAACGGCCACTTCCACGGCGTAGCTTTGCATGATGTGTTCCACGGTCAGCACTACGCGGAAGATATTCTTGTTGCGCGCCACAATGCCTTCGAAGCCCGCCAACGCGCCGGAACGGATGCGCACCCGCTGGCCGGCTGTCAAAAGAGGATGGGGCCGCGCCGGCCGCGCCTCCAGCCCCGACCGCAGCGCATGAATCGTGGTGTCGGGCAAGCAGGCAGGCTCGCCGCCCGTCCCGCCCACCACCGCGAGTGCGCCAGGCACACCCAGCACACGGCTACGTTCACTGCGTTGAATATGGACGAACAGGTAACCGGGGAAGAGCGGCAGATCCAGCGTCACCCGCGATCCGTCGCTCCATTTGCGCTCGGACTTGTAAAGCGGAAGGTAGAACTCGATCTCTCGCTGACTCAAATGCTGGGCTACGCGCTTTTCATGCCGCGAAGCCGTGTACAGGGCAAACCACCGGGGCGCCTGCGGGCCATCGGGCATGAGTCCGGGAATCGAGCGGGGCTCGATCGGAACCGGCAGATGTCCGACTTCGTGCATGGCTTCGCCATCCTCACTTGGATGAGCTTTTTCCACAGCGCTATTGTCAGGACAAAAATCGCGCAGCGTATGAGCCGCGGAGTCCGAAGTTGAAAGCAAGTGAACCAGCCTGTGAGGATCTACTTCTACCAGGCATGAAAGGGGATGCTTTCACCGACCATTAATAAATTCTTTGGACTTAAGTCGAGCCAAACCAGTGAATCAACTATATCAGCCCACCTCTCGCGGTCAAAGTGGAATTCCCGTTTTCCCATGGTCGGATGCCTCGCCAATGACAGTGGTTGCATACTTACTTACATGCATCCCTTCCCGACTTGGAGAACCACCCTTACGCCCGCGCGGTCTTACTCCTACCGCGGCCGTTCGGCCACCAGCTTCACGCTGCCTAAAAGCCCGGATTCCGCGGGCTCCCTAGGCCCGAAGAACGCGCCACCCTCGCGCGGGACAGGTCCCGCCTGGGGCAAAATGCGTTTTTCCGGCGGCACCAGCCGGTCTCCTACGATCCGATTGGTCCACTCATTGGTGACTTTGATCTCGACCTTGTTCAGCCCCGGCTTCAGAGCCGAAGTCACGTCCACCCGGTAGGGCGGTGCCCAGACCATTCCTACCGGTTTGCCGTTCACACTGATTTCTGCAAGATCGCGAACTTCCTCCAAAACCAGAAAAACATGCTGCCCTAGATGAAACCACGACGCCGGCGCGCGCACGTTTTTTACATAATCGGCCGTACCCGAGAAATACTTAACCCCAGGATCGGAGCTCGCCGTCCACGAGCTGAGATCGGCCATTTGCACGTTCGCCGGAGCACCCCAATTCGGTGGAAATGTCACCGTCCACGGTCCGGCAATAGTGGCTAGCTCGGTTTCGCCTTTTTGCGCCGTCGCGGGTGCGTGCGTCGACGCCGCGTTACGAAGGACCACAAATACCGATTCCCGCTCAGCCAGGTCCAGCGAAACGGTGGTGAAGCCGGACTGGTCCACGTAGGCAGCCGGCTCAATTCCCGGCTGCCGATTGCCGCAGCGGTCCGGCATCCGCGCGGCCGCTCCCGACGCGACCTCGTCCATCGTGCCATCCATCGGCCGCCAAATCTCAACGCTCTTGCCAGTGGCGCGCAGCCGCACATCAATGTGCTCCGGCGCATTGGCCTGGTTCACCACAAAATAAATGTCGGTGTCCGCCGTATGCCGATGCACCCACGCGGGCGGACTATCCAAACTGCCGCTCGAGGCAAAGTCCGGCGCAATTTTCAGACGACCGAGCACCTCATCCAGAGTCAGCCCCCAATAGGTCATGCCTTTGCCCAGCGCGTGCTGGATGTTGGTCACGCCATCCGTGTCGCCCCAAATCTGCGTGGCAAGATCCTGAACTTTCATATCGCCATCGGGACCATCCATGAGGCTCGGAGAAACCTTGGGCCGCGGTCCCACGATGGTCGCGCCGGCCTCAACCAGTTCATTCAACTTATCCAAAACCTCCGGCGTCATCTGCGTGGTTGGCGGCAGAACCAGCACCCGGTAGCTCATTCCTTCCGGAAGGTCGCTGCTCCCATCAATATGAATGCGGCCGTCCGCAGCCACGCTGGTATGGTGCAGCAGAATGTCGGTATTCAAATAGTCGTAATCGTATCCCGGAGGCGGCGCGGGAACCAGGCCCGCGCCCCAGAACGGCATGGTCGAGGGTGCGCCCTCCGGCAGAAGGTACGCCAGGTCGGCCACCGAACTTCCCTGCTGCAGCATGTAGCTCACGCGCGCGAAGTATGTCATCACTGGCTTGGCCTGCTCAGCCCACGTGATATTGCGGTTGATGTGCGTGCCCACCATCGTGTTGCCGGGCTTGGTGTCGAGCGGCTGCTCGGCCGAGGTGTGAAACACCAGCCGGTTCACGCCCTGCGTGAACCAGAAGTCGGCAATTTTTTTGAGAGTATAGGGCGCCTCGTATCCGCCGCCGGTAAACGATTCGGTCGCCACAATCGGCTTGCCGTACACATGCGCCGCCGAGGCCGCGCCGCGCACATCCACCAGGTACATCGACTCTGGATGCAACGCGTGCACCCAGAACTCGCCCATGGGAATCGTGATGTGGCTCTTGTTAAGCAGCGTGTCTTCAGGAATCTCCAGCGCTACGCCGGAAGCCTCGGAATAAATCCCCATGTTCAGCTTCTTCAGCTGGCTTTCCATAGTTCCGTAAAACTCGCCGGCATACAGATCGGCCAGCGTGCGCCGAAAGTCCCACAGAAATCTGTCGCTCACGTCCGCGCTTTCCACCACGCGCCCGGCCAGCACCGGTAGATACGGCGTGGGATCGTAGCCGCGCCGCTGCTGGAACTCGTCGATCAAATCGTCGGTCCAGTTCTGCATCCCCGCTTCCCAGCTATCCGCCGTTACGTAGCGCAACGCCGATCCAGTCAAATCGCCAAGCACCTGGTGGATCGGATCCATGTACCCGTGAAAGTATTGCTCCACGTACTTCGCGTTCAGCTTGTCTACCTCGTAGCCGCTTCCCGCCGGTGTCGCCGGACGGTTCATCGCGCCAGTCAGCGAGTAGCCCATGCGCAGAATCGTCCAGTTCCCCGCGGGAACATCCCAATGCAGCGCGCCGCCCTTGTCCAACTTGCTGGTCAGATCGATCACGTCGCCGCGTGCAATCTCGGCTGACGCTGGCGCGTCCGGCGTCGGCACCACATCGTAGCGATCCATCAAACTG
Organism: Occallatibacter sp.; assembly: GCA_050013775.1. Lineage (GTDB taxonomy): Bacteria > Acidobacteriota > Terriglobia > Terriglobales > Acidobacteriaceae > Telmatobacter. The sequence goes on from JBEKEP010000016.1 coordinate 5,706, forward strand.
CCGAAAGCCCCCTTGTCCTCCCAGCGATTGACGCGCGCATCGGAGTAGAAAATTGCCTCGGTCAGCGTGTATTGCGGCGCTGGAATCGCGGTCCCGCCGTGAATCACCGCTGCGGGCAGCAATCCGGCGCCATCCATCTCGATGCGAAAGAACTTTGCCGTCACGGCAGGAAAGGCAAACGTCCGAATCGTCGCTCCGTGGTAGCCCTGCGGGCCGGGCATCGTGGCAATGGTGCGGAAATGTACGCCGTCATCGCTCGCCAGAATGCGGCCCACGGGAATTCTGCTCCGGCAACCCAGCGACAACGCCCGCGCGGTGAACGGCTGATCGAACTCATATTCGAGCCACGCCGGTCCGCCATCTTTGGGCGCAGCGATATTCACTGACGTGTTCAAGCTGTCGTCGAGAAGCGGTCCAGCGTCAATCGGCCCGTCGTTGGTCGTCACTTTCGGATGCAACTCGGCCATGTCTCGCGCCTCGGCCGGCGTGCGATAAGCAATCACCGCACTGTCGCGATAAAACTTCGGCGCATCCGGCCGTGCGCCCGCGCTTAAGTCGCGCACTGGCCCTTCATTCGATGGCGGCTCCAGCAGTTTCGCGCTGAACGCTTGCGGTCCCTCCACGCGCGTCTCGCTCCACACCAGCTTTTTCATCGCCTGCTCGGGCTTTACCCACGGCCCTCCGGCCTCGCTCCATCCCGGCGAACTGAAGATCGACATCTCAAGGTTCAGCCGCTTTGCCTCTTCGGCGGCATGGCGCACCGCGTGGTACCACTCCGGCGTGCCGAAGTTGATCTTCTTGTCCACCACCTGGCCGCTGCCTGCGGCCACATCGGCAATCTGGAATCCCGCGATTCCCACGCGCTTCATCCACTCCAAATCCTTGGTGATTCCCTCTTCCGTCACGTTCCCGTTCGTCCAGTGCATCCAAGTGCGCGGCTTGGCGCTATCGGGCGGAGCCTGGAATCCCCGTTCCAGCGTGTCAGAAACAGATTGCGCGGGCGCGCTTTGTGCAAAAATCGCACCCACGCATCCCAGCATGAGCAAAGCAGTCAGTGCGCATGCTGCCCTTCTCATCTTGCGCATCGCATCCCTCCCGATCTGTCAGGTGTAGCGCCGGTCTCCTGACCGGCTGTCGCGGGGGTCTCCAGACCCCCGACAATCCGTTACTGCTTATGCCGCCGCAGTGATCACTGCTCCGGATGCAAATGCATTTTCATAAACTGGATGTAGATGTTCCAGTCCGTGGGCACCATCCCGTGCCCGCCGTCATGCATGTAGTAACCGAGATCATGCAGAATCGGCGTCTTCGCCGCGGGCCATACATCGGTATCGAGCGGATCTTTTCCCAGCAGTTTGTACACCGGACCTGCCGCAACCGCCGCCAGGAATTCGCCCTTGGGATCAGACCAGAAATCGGTGTTGCCCGTTTGCAGCAGAAGCGGCCGCGGCGCGATCAAAGCGACCAGCATGTGCGCATCCATGGGCGCCTTATCGGGAAAGCCTCCCCACTTCGCGTAGTTCGCCGCAAACTGATACGGATACCGCGTCGGCGCCGTCAGATGCGCAATCGTCTCTCCGTAGTCGCGATGACTCAGCGCCGCTCCGCCCTCACCCGAGCAACTGGCGATTACCAACGCAAAGCGCTGATCGTGCGCCCCGGCCCACATCACCGTCTTTCCGAGCCGCGACACGCCGTGAATGGCTACACGCTTGGCGTCGATCGCCGTATCTGTCTCAAAATAATCCTGCACTCGGCTCATGCCCCACGCCCACGCGGCAATCGAGCCCCAATCGTCGGGCGCCCGCTCGGTCTGCCCCGGCTTCAGATATTTCGCGCGAATGCCATTCGGAAATCCCGTGAGAAAATCCGGATCCACATCGCCGTAATAATAGGTGGCCACGCCGAATCCCGCATCCAAAATTGGCTCAATATCGATGCGTCCAAATCCGCGGCCCGGCGGCGGCAGCATTTTTTTATTCGTCCGCGGATCCCACACCTCGATCGGCGTGATCCCGGGATCGTCCACCGCGCTCTGGATCGCGCCAAAGTTGATGGTGAAGAACATCGGCACAGGCTTGTGCGCCGCGGCCGGCAAATAAATCAGCAGGTGAATCTTCGGCCACGTTGGATCATTCGAAAACGAAATCGTCACCTGCTTGCGAATCGCTTTGCCGTTGAGCGCCGGCGTCCCCTTGTCGGTCACATCGAAGCTTTCTTCAGCGGGCCGTCCCGGATCGCGCCCGTACTGCTCGGCCTCGAAGATCGCCTCGATCTCCGGCCGCCGCTTCGTCCGCCACGTCTTCGCATCCTTCACATGCTTTCCGTTGTTAAGCACCAGCGGGTCGATCAATGTGTACTCGCCAACCTTCGCCTCGTCGTAGTTCACGGGAATCCCCGCCACAACTGAAGGCGGTGGCTGCGATGCACGCGGCGAGGCCGGCGCACCAGGCGTCGGAGGCGCGGCCGGAGTGGGAGGAGCCGTCGGCGATTGAGCGGGCGTCGTGCCTGGTGCCTGGGCATGCAGACCCAAAGCTGAAAGCAAGCAGCTAACGAGCAGAATTCTCTTAACTCGCATGGGATCGCCTCCTGAAGACAAGGGTTCGCGCCGCAATTTGGTAATGAAATAAATTGCAGTCTGAAAAGGTAGAAGTGCGGCTGTACACCTGTCAAGCGCGGATCGCGCGCCCTTTCGGCAATAAGAAGTCAGCTCGTACCCTCAGCGATCAGTGTCGGTGGCCTTAGTTACATGGGCAAGCCGGATCGCACCTGACTTCACCGTTGCGCCCCTCTCAAAAACGCCGGTCGCAATCGGCGTCGCATCGCTCGCGCCGGAAATGGTCAGGTTTTGCAGTTCTGCAGAAACCGGGCAGGACGCTTCCTGGAAGCTCTGAATGTCGACCGCATGAAGGAAAGCGCCCGAGATGGTCACTCCGCTAATCTCAACTCCCTTTGCCTCGGCTGCAGATTCTGTGCCGCGCACGGGCAAGTAAACCACATCGCCCATCGCATAGTTGTTGCCCGCCTGGCCCGGAGACACTCCGAGAGAGGTAATGCCGCCGTGCGCGTCGACGCTCAGGACATCCAGTTTGAGCCCCGTCCCCGATCCGCCCGTCGCGGCAACTCCCGAAGTCCGGCTGAATCCACCACCCACCGGCGCATTCTTGCCCGGATATTGCACAATCGCCACCGAACTGACCGCGCCTTTCGCGCCGCCGCCAGCAATTCCTGTCACTCGGAGCGGTATGCGGTTCTCGTTGCAGGCAACGGAAATGCCATCATTCTGTGGCCGCGCGCCGCCCGAGTTATCGACGGTGATGCTGCCGCCACTTATAGAGATATCATCGGCATTACTCTCCGGATAAATCCGGATCGCGTCTCCATGCGCACTCGTTCCAACGAAAGTATTGTTAGATAATTGAACATTCGTACTGTAAATAATGATTTCGTTATAGGTTTGCGTACCAGGGTCGTTCCCGGCACGGAAGGTATTATTTGAGATGGTCGCGTCCGCCGTACCCATCTCGACCAGAGAATTCTGCACATACTGCCCCACAGCATTCATCGTGTTGTTGGTAAAGGTGAGACCATCGCCGCTGACCAGTGAGTAGCAGCCAAACGGCTCAACTGCGGCACTCGCCGCCACGATGTTGCATGTATTCCCTGTAATCACAATCTGCGTGATGGGGCTTGCCGGCCCATAGCCGTTGCTGAAGTCCCCAGTCGTCAGAATCGTCTTACCCTTTACCGGCTGCAGCACATTCCCTGTAAACACGACCCCATGACTGGCGCCGTTTGCGTTCCTTCCTGAATCGACGTCGATCGACCCCACGCCATGATTGTCAGTAATCCTAATGTTGGCCGTCGGCCCGTACGCAAACACCGCATCGCCGGTCCCATCCGTGGCAAAGCGATTCTTATCGATTGCCGCATTCGACGTCTGATTCAATTGCAAGCCCGATTGTTCGCCAATGTGGATGATTTCGCCGTTTTGCAGAGTAAACCCCGACGATTTCGTGACCATCATACCGGGGCCTGACTTCATGTTCGCAAAATCGAACGTGCATCCGTCGAATACAACGCTGTTGCCTGTGACGCGAACCCCGCTTGACGACTCTGTGGGTTGAAGGATAGCTCCAGGCTCGCAATTGAGTATCACATTCGAGGTTGCGATGACGAGTGGACCTAAGCGATACGTGCCTGCTGGAACCACCAACTTTGCCCCTGTCTTTCCGGCTACAGCCGTAAGTGCATTACGAAAGCAGCTTTCATCGAATGCGCCTGGGTTCGAACAGTAGGCAGTGACCTTCGGGGCGGCATTCGAAGTGCCGACGTTCTGCGCACTCACACAGTTGGACAGGGTCACGCTCAACACGCCCACGACCATCAAAAGGGCGCCTCTCGAAATACGCTTCATCGTCGCTGCCATAACTTTTCTCCTTCTTTGAACTTTGAGGGCGTCCCCAAGGCTTAAGATGCCCGGTTCGAGGGATGGATCCGCACTAAAGTGCGGTGCTTCTGCGAGCGCAGGGGATGGGAACGGACGCAAGTGGGATCGCGAGCGGAGGCGAATGGGTATATATTGATTGGCAACCAAAAGGCAAGATGGAAATCCCGGTTGGATACGACTTGCATGCCAGTCGCACCAGTGCTTGAACAACGCGGTTTCAAACAAGTCTCCTTTGATGGCTTGGTATCGTGGTGGGCTGGATCCCGCGATGCCGACCGCCTGCGCCATCGAGTATTAGCAGTGTTGCTTCTACTTGTGTGTTTTGCGGTGGCGATCGTTGGAGTCCCGGTTCTGCAGAATTTCGGTCACGATATCTTCGTGTCGCTGGACGGCGGCTGGCGCGTTCTCCACGGGCAGCGGCCCGGGATGGACTTTTACAGTCAGATGGGTCCAGCCTATTACCTGTTGCACGCAACAGGACTTTGGCTGGCCGGCGGCGACGCGCGCGGCTTAGGATACGGTAGCGTCCTTGCGACTTCGCTGATTAGTTTCTGGGCGTTTTTCCTGCTTCGATCGCGCATGAGGCCCGCGCCGTTTTTTGTCGCATGCCTTTTCCTGGCGCTACTCGCAGCCGCCCCATTTCCGCTCGGCTTCCATTTTTATCAAGCCGCTTTTTGCATGAAGCACAACCGCTATGGTTATGCCTTGACGGCTCTGGTCATGCTCGAGTCCTTCCTTCCGCAGGAGGCCAGCAGTCGCAAGCAGTATCTCCTTGGCGGTTTCTCGACCGGGTTGGCCTGCGCACTACTGCTATTTCTGAAGATCAGCTACGGATTCGTGGCGTTGACCTTTGCGGCCGTCTCGTTGCTACTTTGTTCCGGCGCGCGCAACCGCCTGGCAGGAATGGTGGCGGGATTCGCAGCGTTTAGCGCTCCCATGATGGCCTATTTGCGCTTTGACCTGGCCTCGCAGGTCCACCAATACCAGTTACTGGCCAGGGTGCAAAGCCACAGGATCAGCTTTTCTTCGGTGATTAGTGAGCTTTACCACGAACGGCTCGAGTTTGGGCTGGTGCTTATGATGGCCGCGCTCGTGTGCCTGTTGCCTGGGGTTTCGCTTCGCCGTAAATTCACCTTGTCGCTGATCGTGACGATGGCGGCAGGGGCAAGCACGCTGCTCCTGCTCACGAACACGCAGGTCTACGGCCTGCCTCCGTTAAGTGCGGCCGCGCTGCTGCTCTTGAACGAAGTAACTGTCGCGATCCTGGAAGCTCCTGTGCTTCCGCAGGCCGCCCCGCTGCTGGCCATGGGTTTACTCGCTGTCGGATTGCCAATGTGCAACGATGCGGCGGGTCTTGCAGCTGCCCTGGAGCACAAGCTTCTGCCCGGAATACCAACCTATCACTTTCGCGAGGCGCCTCTGGCATCCATCTCGTTCGCCGATTGCGTAACGCCGTGCGCGTCGAACGACAATGGCCAGAACTTTGTCCGGTACACCGAAGAAGGCATCGCGCTGGTTCAGACTTACGGACGACCTGGTGAATCCGTACAGGGCATGGGCACGAGCAATCCGTTTTCGTTCGCGACGCAGCGCCCTCCCGCCCATGGTGGCGCGGTGAACCTCAGCCCTACCAACATTGCCCCGTCTGCCATGCCGCCGAAGAAACTCCTGATTGGGGACGTAGACCTCCTTCTGGTGCCGAAATTCCCGGCAAGCGACAGACAAACTCTGGCCGCGGTCTTGCAATCGTACCCCGAGCTGCTCGGTTCCGAATATCTCCAGGTTGCGGAGTCGCCAAATTGGACTCTGTACCGGCGAGCGAATTGACGGTCAAGGAAGAAATGATGCATTCGGTGCACGCACTGCTGGAGGCGGAAGGGGCTCTGCCGTCGAACGCCGAGGAGCTCAAATGACGAAATATTCGATCGTCGTTCCCTTTCATAACGAAGAGGAAAACGTGACGATCCTGTATGCGCGGCTCAAGCAGGTCATTGCGCAAGTGGATGACTCCTTCGAGCTGGTTCTCGTCGACGACGGCTCCAGCGACCGCACGTTCAAGCTTCTGGAGGAGATTGTCGCCGTCGACAGCCGCGTCCTGATCGTCAAGCTCCGCCGTAACTTCGGCCAGACCTCGGCTTTGGCGGCGGGCTTCGACCATGCATCCGGCGAATTCATCCTGGCCATGGACGGCGACCTGCAGCACGACCCCAACGACATTCCGGCCTTTCTTGAAAAGCTCGAAGAGGGCTACGACGTCGTCTCCGGTTGGCGCGAAGTGCGCACGGACAACTTCATATTGCGCCGCATTCCGTCAGCCTGCGCTAACTGGCTGATGGCCCGGCTGTCCGGTGTCGCCATCCACGACTTCGGCACCACCTTCAAGGCCTATCGCCGAGAAGTCATCCGAAGCATTCCGCTCTACGGCGAGATGCATCGCTTCATTCCCGCGCTCGCCAGTTGGTATGGTGCGTCCATCTGCGAGATACCCATCCACACCGTGAACCGTGAGCGCGGCAAGAGCCATTACGGCCTTGCCCGCACCTTCCGGGTCTTCTTTGACTTGATGACCATTCGCTTCCTGCTCAAGTACATGACCCGCCCGCTGCACTTCTTTGGCGGATTCGGCATCCTGGGTATCCTCACCGGCGGTGCCATGGCATTCACGCTGCTGGCCATTAAGCTCTTTAATCCGCACATCGATGTGATGAATCAGCACAGCCCCATGTTCGTTATCGCTTCTGTGCTTATCGTCGCGGGTATTCAGATGCTGGCCATCGGCATGCTCGGCGAACTGCAAGTGCGCCACTACTTCAGCAGCCAGCGTCCCACGTCCTATGCCGTGGACCGCGTCGTGCGCCCTCAGCATCTATCGCATCCTTGAGACTGCTGAGGCTCTGGTATCTCCAGTTTATAAATATATTTACATGGTTTAGTTAGTACGTACTTACTTCACTCCTGCAACCTAGGTTACGTTCCCCGCCGAGCATCGGTAACCCGTTTGGTAAGTAATCACCCCGAGTAAGTAGTTTCGAGCAAATTTTCGATTACTTCTGCACCGAAAAAGCGTTACAGGTGTTCGGCGCTAAGTCTAATAGTGCCATTCACTTACAAGCATCCTCGCCGTAGGCTTTAACTAGATCGACGATACCGCGAGGATGCAATGTTGAAACTTACTTTTTCACCGAAGCAAGTAGTTCTGAGCTCCGCCATGTTGCCTGTTCTGTTTCTGCTCCAGGGTTGCTCTGGGTCAATGTCCACGGCTGCCGTTCAGTCCAGTCAGTCCGCTCCGACCACCACCACGGCTCTGAGCCCGTCGACGGCCAGCATTCAGGCGTGGCAGGAATTACAGTTCTCCGTCTCCGGTGATGGTGCCGGCGAGCAGTGCACGTGGCAGTCATCGCAGCCCTCAGTGCTCACCAGCCTCGGCAGCGGTCAATTCCAGGGGGGTACAGCAGGCACCGCGCAGGTTTCCGTTAACTGCGGATCCTCCACGGCGACTGCATCGATCACCGTCACCGCACAACAGGCATCCGGCCCCATTCAGATCACTAGCGGCGGCACCTACTCTGGCAATTGGACCAGCACCGATCCCAACACGGCCGCAGTCACCATCAAAACCGACCAGCCGGTTGTGCTTCAGGACTCCGTGATTTCCAGCCGCGGTCCACTTGTTACCGTGAGCGGCGTCAGTACGGGCGCAAACGTGACCATCCAGAACGTTACGGGAACGGCCCTCGATCCCGAAGTCTCTGGAAGCCAGCGGGGTGCTTTTCTGAACGCAACCAAGGTGACGTCACTGGTCGTCAAGAACTGTTCGATGATCGGCGTCAGCTTCGGGATTAAGCTTGGCGCTACTTCGCCGTCCACTCTCGAAATTACCAATAACTATGCCAGCAATCTTGAAGACCGCGCGAGCGACGGACAAGGCGGCTTTTTAGCGAGTCGGCCGAGCCTGGGACACTTCATCATCTTGAATGGAGTATCTGCACCTGAGGGCGCTCAAATCGCGTGGAATCAGATCGTGCAGACAATTGGTCAGAGCTCTACGGAAGACGTCATCAATATCTATAACAGCCAGGGATCCGCAGGGCATCCCATCTCGGTGCACGATAACTATATGGAGGGCGCTTCATCGCCCGTCGTGACCGGCCACTACACCGGCACCGCAATGATTACTGACGGTCCCGGAACGAATGGCTCCTCGCCTTCCGCTTTTGTGCAATTTGAAAACAACCAGGTGGTTGCTACCGCGGGAACTGGCGTGGGTATTGCTGCCGGCCACGACGTCACGGCCACGGGGAATCGCATTGTCTCCTGCGGAATGACGAGTTCGGGATCCTGGTATGCGTGGGGAGCGAATGCGGTTGTCATTTGGAACTACTATGCGAGCACGCAATTCTATAACAATACAATTACCACCACTGCCGGTGGGATGGTCGGGCCTAACTCGAACAATGCACCAACGGCATACGATCAATGGGTAAACCCACCGGATAGCACCGATGCCGGTGTTTCCGCGGCAGGCAATGACTTTACTAACCCCTGCCTCACGTCGTCAGGTGTAAATCTGCAAGCCGAAAACACGGAGCGGACCTTCTGGTCATCCAAAATAACTGCCGCGGGCGTGCTGGTCGGCGATCAGCATATGAATTAATCGATTCAGCAATACCAGCAAAAAAATACGGCGGACCGATGCAAGGATGGGAGAGATCTTTGCAGTCGAGTCCGCCGTTGCTTATTAGCGAGTTGGAACGCCCGTTTCCAGCGAGGAACGCATCACCGATGCCACTTCCTGCCAAGTCAGCAGCTGGGAAAGATCAGGCGGAAATACCCCGCCCTCGAACACCTTCATCAAGGCCGCGTCGAAGCTTTCAGGAGACATCGGATCGAAGATATTCGCTTCGCTGACGATTTCCGGCGCGCAGCCCGCGTATCGGGAGCACAGCGCGGGCGTTCCCGCCCATAGTGCCTCGTTTACTACCAGGCCCCATACGTCCTGCAGTGTAGGAAACACAAAAACATCTGCGCTTCTGAGGATTTCATTCAAAGCTTGCTGCGACTGATTGGGCAAAATCTCAAAGTGCTCGATGCCGTTGGCCTTGGCCAGATCGAGCAATTTGTCCTTCTCAGGCCCCTGGCCGACAACCGCCAGCGTAAACTTCTTCTCGCGCGCCGCCAGGCGTCCGCAGGCCTCAATAAGCTTATCCAGGCCTTTTCTCTGAATCAGCTGGCTCACAGTAAGAATCACGGGACGCGGATCGTTCGCGAACCAAGCCGACTGCCCCTGAGGAACAGTTTGAAATGTCTCATGCGGTACGCAGTTCTGAATCTGCAGAATCTGCTCGCGCGGAGTCCCCAGCGATTCCAGGTACTCCGTAGTAGTCATGCCATAACTAATCCATCGGCTGACGTGTCGCACAAGAAAGCGCCTTAAGCGTGCTCGCAGTCCATCGAGATTGCGTTCCGACTGCATAGTGCCGCCCCACCACACCCACACCGGAACACGCGCTAGTTTTCCGTAGAGGATTGCGATGATGGTGCGCACTCCCATCTCGTTGGAGATGACCACGTCCGGCCGGAACCGTAGTAACCAATAAATCAGTCCTAGATTCAGATGAACGTAAGAAGTATCTGTAACCCCGTCGACACCGCACTTCTTGCGCAGTGGGATCTGCAAGGTAAAAGCCTTGCGCACCTTGAGGCTTGGAGGCAGACTAACCGCCCACTCCCGGTTCGCCTCGTTGCCTCCATGCAGCACTAGCGTGTCAAAGTGATCCGCGAGAGAAGACAAGATCGGCACCCGGTAAGGAGCGACGATGTTCAACAGAATGGCGAGTTTCTTTCTCTTTGTCACTTCGCTTCGCTCTTCCTTGCGCGGATCTCTGCGCGCGCCGACTCGTAGATCCCCATGAGCTGGCTGTAATTGGCGTCAGCTGTATATTTGCTTTCAAACTCCAAGCGGGCATTGTGCCGCATCGCTCTCAGTTCGTCCGGGTGTGCAATGGCCCAATCGACTGTGGCCGCCAACGCCTCACTGGATCCAGCGGTGAAGAGCTTTCCTGTCTCTCCGTCTCTCACCAGTTCCGCCAAGGCTCCCAGGCGGGATGCAAACACGGGCAGCCCCACAGCAAACGCCTCCATCGCCACTAAGCCAAAAGTTTCATACGAGCTATTGGGGATCACCTGGAATGCCGCATCCGCCATGAGTTGCAACACCTCCTCATGACAGCGCGGCCCAAGCCATTCCACATCTGGAAGCGTGGCAACCGCCCGCTGCACCATCGGTGCCAGAGGTCCATCGCCCACAATCTTCAGCGGCACTCTTACCTTTAATTGCCTCCATGCATCAAGAAGCGTATCCAAGCCCTTTTCCTGCGAGAATCTGCCCGCAAAAAGCGCGTAGCTCCCATTGCCATTTCCAATTCCAGGGTCTTGGCTCAGGAAATTCGGTTTCACCGCTATTCTTTCCGCAGGCAGACCTCCCTCGATGAACTTATTGCGCGCAAACTCGGTGGGCGTAATAAATCGGGACACTGTGCGCGTCCAGGTTCCCGCCGCCCGATGGATCGTAAGCATATTGGCCACAGCAGCGCTCGCCGTTCGACTTTCGCGATAACATGCATGCGCGACTGCTGGCCACGGAACCATAGCTCGCGTGCAGTCCTCGCAGACCTTTCCTTCCCGAAACAGTGTTGCTCCCGGGCATAGTAGGCGGTAGTTATGGAGCGTCTGCACGACCGGCACCCCCGCCTTGCGGCACGCATAATGCACGGAAGGCGACAACTGAGGGAAAAAGTTGTGAATGTGGGCTACATCCGGATGAAACTCATCGATAAGCTTGCCCATGCCGCGCGCGGATGAAAAAGAATACACGCAATCAAAGGCCGCTTTGGCTGCTGCCGTCCATCGTACGATCGCATCGTTATTCTCCTCAACTATTTCCACTTCATGACCACGTGCCCGCAGCAGCGCCGTCTCGGCGTGAAGCACACGGTCTTCGCCGCCCGACTGTTGATATCGGTTATGAATTATCACAATGCGCATGAGGTCTGAATGTCTGGGAGGAAGTTGCGTTGCGGACTCTGCAGCCGGCGCGAATTCGCGGGAGCGCTATTCACGCCTTGATGGCAGCTTCCGGCAAATATCCGTAGTCCAGCAAGTTTGTCCTTGGATCGTTGAGAAGGAGTTTCTGATCGAGAATCTGCAGCAGGCTCTCGGGCAGCGGATCGCCAACTCCCATCGCCGTTCCCGGAAACAGCGCAGAACCAGTGGCGTTCGCGTCATGTGGGGCACTCGAGTCACTCATTTCAGGCGTCCACGGAGCGTGCTGCGGTCCAATGTGCCCCCACAGCGAATAGTTTCCGCGATCGAGCGAGAGTTGAGGTTCGTACCAAAGGTAGGGCCCGCCGGAAAGGAAGCTTGCAGCCAAACTGTAAGAAGAGACGGAACACACCCGAAGATCGGCTTGAGCCATCAGCAGCAGATCGCTGCATTCGGTTAGTCCCTGTTGCCGCATCTGGCCGGGGTTGAACCGTCGCACGGCTTCATCGAACTCGGGACCGCGACGATCTGTGAAAAACCAGAACTGTATTCGATCCCCAAATTGCTTCCTCAGCTCTTCGCATGCCCACAAATACCATTCGCCCGGAATGAAGATATTGAACCTTCCGCGAACGTCCTCGCCGGATACTGTCGAGTTGAAGCCATCCCTGGCAAATCGCATGTGAACGGCGACGAAAAGCTTGCGGCGGTCGAGCGTCGATACAACTTGATATGCATTCCGCAGCGCATCGCGGCTGCTCAACAGCTTCGCAAGCAGAAATCCGCGTGCGTTGCGGATCGCCGGATACCCTCCCCACATGCCCTCAACGCTGACAACATAGGAAGACTTTGCTTTGAGCTCCTGCGCCGTCGCCCATTTTCGAATCGCGGCCCCGAAATCGATCTCCCCGGTCGCGCGATACTCGCTTTCTGTGAAAGCGTGATGGGGAAGATGCGTGAGCGTCTCCTCGGCCAGAAAATCCAGCCGCGAGGTGCCGAAATTCCGATGGTATTTACGTTGATTCAAGCCCCAGGAAGGGCCGATCAGGCGCGCGTCCAGAACCTGGCTGGCAATCCATCCCTTGGCCCACGGAAACATTTCGTTCCCCAGCCCGCCGCCGCGCCGCCCGTGTCTTTTTGCTACGACTAACCGCATCCTTAAATATCCTGGCTTTCACATGTGTTTGCCCGACAATACATTTCCGCACTCGTTTCGCCGGCAAAGCACGACTTGGCTCTCAAGAGTTTTCCTGCAATGTTGGCACAATCGGTGCTCGGCCCACTCCCACCTGGCGATTCAACTGTTTGACATAGGCACTCGGTAAATGCGCCGCGTAATTGCACAGAAAGCGCACTGCCTGATGGCCGAAGATCAGGTTCCCTGCGTACCACACCGACCACGCGAGAGCAATTCCGCAGAAACCGAACAGGATGGCAAGACGTTGAGCAGTTCCGAGGTGCGCCAAGCGCAGCAAGTGGTCGGCGCACCATGCCAAGCCGCCGAAACACGCAGAGAACGCAACCCTCCTGGCCACAAGGAGCAACGCATCCAGCCACGCTATCTTCAGAAGCCGAAATAGGAACCCCGCAATCATCGTTAACCTGATCAACACCACTCCAAAGAGGGCCCAGGCAAGAGCGAGAAGCGAATAATGTGTTGCCGCGAAGAATGCACACGCAGCAATGGCGCAACTCGCGGCCTGCGGCCAAAATTCAAGATCGGGCCGCCCCAGCCCGCATAGAATCGGACCAAAAAGACAGTGGACGCCATAAAACGGCATCGCCAGCGCGAGGGGAACCATCAGGGGTATCAATGCGACCCACTTGCCGCCGTACAGGCCCAACATCACAGTGTCGGGAGTTAGAGCGAATGTCGCATAGGCTGCTCCCAGAATTCCGAAAACGATTCCCATAACCGCGAGGCTCAGGTCGCGCATCAGTTCGCGTTTCTCCTGCACCCGCGCGGTGGAGGACAGAAGTACAGACTGCAGTCCGTTTACGACGGTGTTCACCGGCTGGTACGCAAAGTTGGAGCCGCGCCCGTAGAGCCCCAGCGCAATAGGTCCAAGCCTCGAAGCCGCAATATTATCGAGGTTCGCGTGCCCCCAGTTGACGACGTTATTGGCAATCATCGTGCCGCCAAAAGATGTAATGGAGCGCTCCGGAAGCGCGAAGATGGGTATGAGCGAGTGCTTGGCTCCCCTATGAAGCAGGAGAGTGTTGACCACGCATTGCGCCATGCAGGCGCACACAAGACTCCAAACTCCGGCTCCGTGAAACGCCATCGGAATTCCGATGACAATATATCCAAAGAGGTAACTCGTAAGATATGCGAATTGGACTGCCTTGAAGCGCATCTCCCGGCGCAAGAGCGCTGCTGAAACCAGCCCCGTCGATTGGATCGCAATCAGGAACGACATCACTTGAATCACGTGGACTGCCGACGCATCGTGAAACAGGCGTGCGAACCACGGCGCACAGAGGTACACAAGGCCGGTCGTACATGCGCCAATTCCAACCTGCCAGGTGAATGTGATGCGAATGTCGCGGTCGCTCAGGGCCGATCGCTGGATCAATGCCTGGCTGAAACCGCCGTCGACAAACAGATTGAGGAAACCATAAATGGTCATGGCTATGATGATCTGACCAAACGGTTTGGGGCCAAGAATGCGTGCCAGAACCACACTGATCGCAAGTGAGCAAAGGCTTGCGCCAATGCCGCCGACGTAGTTCCACCGTATGCCCGCCAGCGCGGACGAGGCGATCGTATGGGGTCTCACAGTCAACTTATACCTCGTAATGCATGGTACGTTTCACTCAATTGCGGTCAGGAATCTGCGCCAGCTGCGCGCGATCAAGATGCAGGACGCGACTCGCGGCGAGTAGCGCCAGCTCCGTCGTGCGACAGCACGCTCGACACGACGGTCTGCACAAAGGGCGAGAACGCATAGTACATTGCACGCCAGCCATAGTGGCGGCTTGTAAAGAGGAACCACTCCTGCACCGGAATCCCCTTGGGCGACAACAAGTGTTTCCAGCGCTTCCTCAGGGACAGTGAAGAGTCGCGCCAGGTTCCTGCCTTGGAATTTGATGCGCACTCGCCAAAATAGCCCGGCGCCACCATCACCTGAAAACCGGCGCGTTTGGCGCGCAATGCGTAGTCAAGATCTCCGAACTGGTGGCGGAATCGCTTATCGAGATTTCCAACAACGTTTGCAATTTTTCGAGGAATCAGCACAATGTTTCCGTTCATCGCGTCGCAGGAGATGGGCAGGCACTCGTGAGGCGGAATCTTCTCGAACCGAATAACAGCTCCATGCACGTGCTTCATGATGCCGCCATAGGTGTGTTCGCCTGTTTGCGGCGAGACAGTGCTTCCCACGGCGATAACTGGCCTCTCTGTTTCGACCCTCATTTGTGCACACGCTACGAGCCGCGCAATGGCACCGTTATAGAGCACGGTATCGTCGTTCAAAAGAACGTATGCGTCAAACGATTCCTGAAGCGCGGCCGCAAATGCCATTCGCATGCCGCCGTTCCAAAACAACGTGCCGTCCCCTTTCAGGACCCGAATCTCCGGGAATGCTGACTGCACTACATCAGCGGTACCATCCGTAGAACCGTCGTCAACCAGGAACACCTGCAATGTAAAGTCGGCCGCGCGCTGCTGACGAGTGAGTGCGGCCAGCGACCTCAACGTCGATTCGCACCGGTTAAACGATGTCATGAGCACGGCGATGCGGCGGATTGACAATGGACTCTCGCTCTCTACGCCGCGTTGCCCGCAATGGAGGTTACTTGCCATTGGCTTTCGGCAAGCTGGTAGGCGTCTACTCTCTGGGCGCTTAAACTGCTTAGGAACGCATTCGCAATGGCGATAAGCGCATAAGAATGCGGTTGAATGCCATAGGTCACACCGTATAGGAGCGTAATAAGTGTTATTACTGTCCATGCGGACGTTGTAGGGTACGCGGCGAACGGAAAGTGCCTTCCCAGCTTCCACAATCGCAACAACGGGCGGAGCAAGAAACAAAAGATCAACAGGGTGCCGACAAGGCCCACACGCAGATACTCCTGCACATACTCGCTGTGCGGGGCTACGCTGGTAATTTCGTAAGATACCGGATCGACTCTCCAATAACCTCCGCCCATGCTTTTTCCGACCGCTACCGTTAGGGGCGTTTGCTCGCTATCGAAGAGAAGATCTTTCCAACCATTCAATCGCCAGGAAAGCGTATCGAAATTTGTGGCTGATGTGGAGAACTGTTCCTCCGAAACCAGGCCGTTTACGCTCTTTCCGTATGTCGCGAGGCCAATCACCATCAAAGCCGCGAGGGCCGCTGCCGGAAGCAGCCGCAAGAAGAGTTTCTTGTCTAGCGGCAGAAAAGCCAGTGCGCCCACCAGCAACATCATCCACACTGTGCGGTGACGGAGATAGACCGCAACGCATAAGAAGGCAATGGGAATGATGGGGCGCACGAGACCGGTAGATTTGTGGCGAAAGACCGCGAGAGAAAGAAACCCGCAGACTGCGATGGCCGCCGCAGCGCCTGCAGCCAGATATCTCCCATCCAGACCCAGCACATCCGACTGCTCCATGGCATTCAATCCAATCGGCAAGCCCGCTGCGGCCAGACCGGCAGCAATGCAGAGTGCAGCTCCGAAATAGAGATAGGCAAGCGTGTATTTGCGGAGTGCCCTTGGATCCGCGGGAACAGTGACAAAATACAGCATCGCCGTCAAAGGCCCAATGAATCCGCGCGACTCATTCGCCGCTGCAAAGAATCCATTTGCCGCAATACCGCGCCCAAAACTCATCGCAAAAAGAAGGAGATAGCCAAGACACAGAAGGGTCATCACGTTGATCCTTCTGATGTGTTGAAAGGAGCGAAATAGCCCGGCAAAAAGCAGACAAATTGAAATCGCATCGAGCGGATCGAGATGGATTCCGCCAATAAGGCGGTTATTCAATCCGAATGCAAAGTCTATGAACTCGCCCGCGAGTAGGCTGACCAGCCCGATGAATGGCCATCGAAAAAGAACATACACGTACGCCAGTACCAGTACGAGTGCGGCGCATGCGAGAGGATACATCATGGTGTTTTAGTTGGCAGTCGATTGAATCTGAGTCATGAGTTGAGATTCGTTAAGTGAATTGGTAAATGGGAGAGGGCTAAATCCGTGCCGTAGACTCCGCTAAAGACGCTAAGCCGCGGAACGTTTGTATCCGTTGGTTCCGGTTAAAATCTTCTGGTAGATCTCTTCGTACTGCTTAAAGACCACGTCGCCACTGAATCGCTGCAGCGCAGACTCGAACGCGCGGGCGCCCAGTTTCTGTCGCCGATCGGAATCGGCGGCAAGGAGCGCAAGCGCATTGGCAATCTCGCTTGGGGATCGCACATCCACGAGCTCGCCCGCACGCCCGTACTCAAGTAGCGCGGGGACTGCTCCGGAGTGTTTGCCTCCCACCACCGGCAGGCCGAGCGCCATGGCTTCCGCAATCGCCATGCCGAACGACTCTTCAAGTGCGGGGTGCAAAAGCACGTCTGCTTCCTGCGCAAGGCGCCGCAGAAGATCCCTGTTTGGCGCCGGTCCCGCGAACTCCACCCCGGCAGTTAGATCATTTTGCCGAGCCCACGTCTCCGCCGGCCCACCCGGTGCATAGTCATGCCCGAACAGAAGTAGGCGCGCATCCGGCACAGACCGACGAAGAATCTCAAAAGCCTTCAGAGCAGCCGGCCCGTTCTTCAGGCCCTTCCAGCCGGTCAAAACAGATGCCACAGTGAAAGGGCCTTGGTGCGGATGTTCCTGGCGGGCGCGTCCCAGTTCAAAATCCTCGGGCGAAAGTGCATTGGGCACAATCGCGATATGCCGTTTGTAGCGCAGATAACGGCGAATGTGTACCGCTGTGTCCTGGGAAACCGCAGTGAGGTAAGGAGCGCGACAAGCCACGCGCCAGGCCATGCATAGACGCATGAATCGATAGGCACTTGGTAAATACTGCAGAGCTCGGAGGGGCGCATCATGCGCGGTTACCAGGACGGGCTGCCCGCTATCCAGCGCCGCCAAGGCAAATTCATAGGTCCAGTTCGCATGAATGATATCGCAAGGATCAGCCTTCATCATCTCAACCAGGTCACGGCGTTCCAGCGCGAAGAAATCTCGCGCTCTGCCATGAGCGCGTTGACGCCCGATATGAATCGTGAGCCGGTCTCCGAAATAACTTTGCGGTTCCGTGATTCCCGGCGCGTGCGTGAACAACACCACGCGATGTCCGCGCGCAAGCAGTTGCAACGTCCACAGGGACATGGGCGGGAATTCGTATCCTGAAGGCATGGTTTGCCCATTGTGAACATGGTCAGCTAGTAAATGCAGCGAAGCTGGCCCGGCAAATCCGATCTTCATGATGCCACCAAAGCCGATGGAGCAAATTCTTCGACCAGCGGTTTCAAGACGCGGCAAGGATTACCCGCCGCGATCACGTTGGCCGGAATGCTTTTGGTGACGACGGAGCCGGCGCCGATGACGGAATTCGCGCCGATAACAACGCCCTTTAGAATCAGACTATTCATTCCGATAAACACATTTTCTTGGATTGTGACGGGGGCAACTGCTACATCGGCGTGGGAGTAACGCCGCCCTTCAGGCACGATGGGATGGAAGTCAGTGTCGGCTATAACCACATTTGCCCCAAGCAGCGTGCCTTCCCCGATCGTGACTGACTGTGCCGAGCAGATCGCTCCGCCGCTCATCCCGACATCATTTCCAATGACAATTTTGGCTCCAGGCGATAACGTCCTGAGAACAACGGGATGATTTACGCCAAGTGCCGTTTTCGTACTGACAGAACACAGCACAACTCGATTCCCGATCTGAATCGTAGAGCCCTGAACCCGGCTTACAATTGGCCGGCCCCAAAGGGTGACGTTGGCCCCTACCTCCACGCCCGAGCTCCGCAAACTCAGTTTCGCAATCTGGGCGGCGAGCATAGATGCTATCTTGTCGATGATTCGCGAAATGATTTTCATTGTTTGCAGCTGCTCACGAGCAACGTTTCCATTCCAGAGTGTGATTACGGCGCGCGATAAATGGCGGCCGAAGTTGCTGCGCTCAGAACATTGGAGCTGCTAATCAGAACGGCCTTCCACGTGCTTACTGGCACATACAGCGCGTCGTTCGCCAGAAGCTGAACCGGAGCAGCTCCACCGGTTTCCATTGCCGAAAGCGGAACCTTGAACTGCACATATCCATCTCCCTGACGGCGCACAATCACAGCCCATTTTGCCGAGGCCTGCAGCGTGATTCCCCCGGCAAGAGAAACCGCCTGAATGACGCTCAGCGAGCCGCCATTCACCATCAGGTATCCTCCCGGACGAGTTACCGCACCAAGCACATAAATGATTCCCGCGCGGTGCACCAGGACCGTATCTCCCGGTTCCACTAAAGTGTTTTGCAACGTCGACGAATCACCGGCCTGTGTATAGATGACGTGCCTGCTTGTAACATCGCCGCTCTCGCTGGTGTGCTGAATCTCGATGTCATCGTTGGCCGAGATGGTTTCGCCTCCGGCCAATGCAATTACGTCCTCGAGGGATTCCGGAGCTAGCAACGGCAACCGCCCCGGATTAAGCACCTCACCGAGCACGGACACGGACTTGGATGAATATTGCAGGACATTGATTGTTACCTGGGGATCCTTCAGGATCCTCTTGTCGATAAGTACCCTTGCAATCGCTGCCTGCGCCTCCGGTACCGTGTCGCCCTCAAGGTGGACGCTGCCGGCAAGAGGCACTGTTACCGATCCCTTCGCATCGATGCGCAGCTCTGTCGACATTTCTGGAACGTCGTAGACGTCCATCTGGAGAAGATATCCCGGCGACAGGCGGAGCTTTTCGAAACCCTCCGGGACAGGCATCAATCCGGCTTCATTCGAGGTTGCCGACCGTCGAGCCGCGGTGCTGGAGGTCTCTGCGATGTTCGCCGTGATAGCCGAGGGAGACTGCTGACCTTTGACCTCCGCGGATGCTAACATGCACAGCAGAACGACAAGGAGCATAACTGAGCGAAGCATCGGCTTCGGGATGTTATTTTTAGCCTTCAACATGTTTCTCACTCTCTTTCCCGTAATAGCCGTATCCCGAGTACGATGACGAGCTCGAGCTCAGGGCATTCACCACAATTCCCAGAGGTGACGCTCCGGGCGTTCGCATGATCGATAACATTCGCTGTAGAGCTCGCTTCGTGGTCTTCTTACAGCGCACGACCGCGATAACGCCGTCGGTGCGCAATGCAAGCAGCTGAGCATCTGTCACCAAAAGAATCGGGGGACTGTCGATGAAGATGTAGTCGAAATGCATCTTCAGTTCGTCAAGCAGATCGACGAAGCGCTTTGACCCGACCAACTCCGACGGGTTGGGCGGACTTGGTCCTGCTGGTAGCAGGAAGAGCGTATCGATGCCGGGGTACGGATGCAGAGCCTTTTCAAATGGCATGCCGCTGGTGAGGCAATTGCTCAGGCCGGCATTGTTGGCGCAGTGAAAGTAGTCCTGGGCCCGTGAGTGGCGCATATCGGCATCGACATATAGAACCTTGTCTCCCTGAGCGGCAAACGCCGCGGCCGTGTTCAGGCAAGTTGTAGATTTGCCTTCGCCGGGCGAGCCGCTCATCACGAGGATGACCTTTGGCGGCTTTTCCGCCTTGCTCAGCAACAGAGCGGTTCGCAGCGATCGATACGCCTCGGCAATGTGAGAACGGGGCGCGCGCAGGAGCCAGGATGTTTCTTTCGGGTCGCCAAGATCTTGAGATCGCGAAGCAAGTCCGTACCGGCTCATCGCGCCTTGCTTCTGATTGAAGTCGGGAATGGCTCCGAGGACAGGCAACGAACTGATCTGTTCGGCCTGCTCAAGACTCACTATGGAATCATCGAAGTAATCCCAAAGAAAAGCGGCAATAAGCCCCAGCACAAGTCCAAGCATGCCGCCCACGCCGAGAAGGAGCCGCCCTCTCGGAGAGGATGGATGCGATGAAACACGCGCCGGGTTCACAAGGGTGACGTTGGACGCCTTGATTCCCGCGGTAACACTGGCCTCTTCCAGCTTGGTATAGAGGTCCTGATAGATCTGACGGCTCGACAATGCCTCTTCCTGGAGCAAAACCAGCTGGTCGGCCTTTGCCGAGACCGTATTCACATCCTGTTCCTGCTTGCTCACCTGGTCCTGAATACCTTGCTCGGCAAGCGTGGATAGCGCCAGATTGTTTTTGACCAGAGTGCGAATTCGCGCGAGCTCTTGCGTGATTTGCACATCCAGAGCCTGCTCTTCATTGCGCAGTTGCGTTATGGCGGGGTTCATATCGCCATACTTCACGCTGGATGCGGCCATCTGCATCTTCAGTTGCGCTTGTTGCTGGCGGAGTTGCTGCAGAAGCGTCAGGTCCGAACTGCCCGGCGCCAGTGGGGAATTCGGTCCAAGGCTACTCGCCAACGCAGTTGACCCGATTCCCATAACGACATCGGGATCCTGCGTTTCGGTCAATCGGTAGGCAGCCTCATTCGCAATGCGTGCAACCTCCGCATTCGTCAAATCGCGATTGAGTTCCAATAAGCGCTCGAGCGGAACATTATCCGACGATGGCACCGCCGCCGTTTCGCCCGGCTTTTCGCTGACGGGAGATAACGTCATCCCTGTCAGGCCAGATTCCCGCTGGAACTGATCGACCTTGGCCTGGCTCGCTGCGACTCGATCCTTCAGGTCTGCCAGCTGATTGGTCAACCACGAAGAAGCTCTCGACGACGCCTCGTACCGCGTCTCCGTGTATTCATTGATGTACGCTTCAACCACTGCATTGGCAATGGCGGTGCTTCGTGCCGCGTCGGTGTCTGTGTAAGTAATGTCGATCAGACGGGTGCCTTTAACCAGCGAGACGCGCAATCTCGACCGAAACATCTGCAGAATGCGATCACGCCGGAACGGCGCCTTATCCAGCGGCAATCCATTCTCCTGTGCCAGACCTGCATTCTTTCTATCGTCACCCGCAGGTACCGCATAGGGAGGAATCTGCTCGAGCCCCAGCCGTTCAATAACGCTCAGCGCGGTGTTATCGCTCTGAATCACTGACTCCTCAGTCAGCAGCTGCATGTTGATCTCATTGTCCCCGGTGATGCCGGATGCCATTCCCGACAGATCGGCCATCCCTAACTCGCTGCTGTTCTCTTTGTTGATCTCGATGGTCGCGGTTGAGCTGTACTGCCTCTGCGAAAGGAAGAGAACCACTGCAGCCAGGAGGATACCCACTGCAAACGCGGCGATAATAATGCCCTTTCGCCGTCCGAAAATGAGCACCAGATCCCGGAGCTCCAAATCGGAGTTGTGCGGCGTGGAGCCCGCGAACGTGCCCGGGGGGGTAAAGCCTAATTGTGATGGTGAAGACGCGTTAGACGACATGAGACTTAGTTCCCTTTCGATCAACTGGCTCGCCGGAGTGACTTAGGTTCGTTATTCTCTGCGGGCCCGCACTGATAATCTCTGGAAGAATCGTATTGAGGTGATGAACTCAGATTGTTCGGGAGAAGTACTGGCATGGAATGCATCCCGATGCGCGCTTTCTCACGGGAAGCTTTCGATATCTTGCACACAAACGCTCATCATTTCTCAGGGCATGCTCATTTCGCGCATTCATGCACCGATGCTGAACCGGCGAACGCCGAGAAACTGCAAGCTAATCCCCCAGATAAAGCTGGGTATGCAGATCGAGTAGCGCCTCCACAAGCGGCGCGGCTCCAAAACAAGACGGTGCAGCCACTGCAACCCCATGTTCTTGAGCCACTGGGGTGCTTCCTTCACGGCTCCCGAGTGAATGTCGAATGCGGCGCCAACTCCAACCATGAGCTTGACGTCCAGCTTGCCGCAGAACTGCGCCATGAACTTCTCCTGCTTCGGAGAACCCAATCCCACCCAAAGGATGTCGGGCTGCGCCTCTTCCACCATCTGTTCGAGCTCCTGCTCTTCGTCGCGTGTCAGCGGCCGGAAGGGCGGCGTATAGGTACCCACAATCTCAAGCCCCGGAAAACGCTCTGTAAGTTTTGCGGCCAGGCTTTGCGCTACGCCCGGTTTCCCTCCAAAAAAGAAGTGCCGATACTTGCGCTGTGCTGATACCTTGCACATTTCGATCAGAAAGTCCGGACCGTAAACGCGGCGAAGCCGGCGATGTCCGAGCATTCTTCCGATCCAGACAAGAGGCACGCCATCCGGAGTTGTCAGGAATGAACGATTCAGAGTGGACCGCAATGCAGCGTCGGATTGCGCCTCAATCACCGTATGAACGTCAGTGACGCATATATAACTCTTATTGCCCGAGCGAATCAGTGCATCGCTCAATTCCACGGCGTCGTTCATGTTGATCGTGCTGATCCCCACGCCGAGGATATTCATGCGTGACGCTTGCCCGAATGCAGCTTCCATCGGAGATTCAGTTATCGTAGCTGTAGCCATGTGCGATCTCTTCTCCTCTCAATCGTCGGCCGGCAAATCCGTCCCGCGCACGCTCGGCTCATGCCGGGCGCGCTTTCCCCGGAACTAGACTCCATGCATCGCAAAGATCATGGTGTGCAACAGAATCGCGAAATCCATGAAGAAGCCGCGATGCCGAATGTAATACAGGTCGTATTGAATATTCTCGTGAATCTGAAATGCGCGATCAGCGCTCAGTTGCCATAAGCCGGTGATTCCCGGTTTCACGCGCAGTCTCTGCGTGTGCGCCGTGCTGTATTGCTGGACGATGAATGGCATCTCCGGACGGGGCCCTACCAGCGACATATCACCCCTTACGACATTGATCAGCTGCGCCAATTCGTCCAGGCTGGTGCGGCGCAGGAATCGCCCCACCCGTGTGATCCGGGGATCGTTCGACTCCGTGGGCGAGAACTGATATGCGGGTGCGGTCACGCGCATGGTGCGAAACTTAAACAGCGTGAATAACTTGCCATTTTTCCCCACGCGCTGCTGCTTGAACAACATCGGTCCCGGCGAATCCAGCCGGATCATGATCGCCAAAATCAGGCACAGCGGAAATAACAGGATGAGCAGCGCGATCGCAGCCAGGAAGTCAAAGGCCCGCTTCGCCACTTCGTATTGCCACTGATGCGCCGGCTGCCCAAACACGCTCAGCAGGATGCCGTCGATGTCGGCGTATTCCGTCCAGTAATCTGAAGCGATAGCCTGCCCGGGAATATAGGCAAGGCGCACGCCCGAAGATCGCGCAGCTTGCACTGCACTGGAGAATTTTTCACGCCCCAGGCTGGGAATTGCGATGACCAGCATCCCGCACTGATAGCGGCGCAGCAGGTCCTTGGTCACCGGGCCGGAAATGACTTGAACCGATTGGCCGCGCCGGTACGCATACTCAAATACGTCCTGCCCTTTGAGTTCGGGATCGTCGTCGATAAGCGCCACCGGCGTAAGGCCCAATTTCGGTGCGCGCAGGATTGCAGATACCACCCGCCTGCCGCTTGTGCCTGCGCCATAGACAAGCACTCGTTGAACGCCGACGTTGCGCGCCCGCAATGCACGCGACACGTTGAACAAAATCTGTTTCTCAATGGCCTGTAGCAGCGGCACAAATAACATCGCAATCAAAAACACCCACCGCAGAGACGCATAGTTGCTGAAGAAAGTCATAGGAAGAATCAGTACGAACGCCTGGAATGATACGCGTAGGGATCTTTCCGTCTCCTTGATTCTCAAAAGGCTGTTGCTCGATCGATACGCTCCATCCCTGTCGAGCAACAGAACATAAAAAGCGGCAATTGCAGTTGAGATATAGAACTGCGCGGCAAGCGCGTGATGGGCGCTTTTACCGAAGCCCAATACGAGATATAAGGCATAACCGAAATTTACTGCGAACAGCACCGTGAGCCAGTCTGCAACGATCTCCATGGCCGTAAGAAACCGCTCAAAACGGCTTCCGAGCGAAATCTCGCCTTCGGCTTGTGCGCGACTGGCCTGGTTTTCGATATGTTTGACAAGAAGCTGCGACTCGTCAATTCCGACAGTGCTCATAATGTTCTGGCCCTTTCCAGACAAAGTGGAATGAATCCGCGTAACCGGCAACTGACTCCAAGGCTAAGTGGCTGAAGGTACCAGCACATTAAGCCAGAACGAGGAGTATTCATCGATCGCCTCGCGGCTCCCGAGGTGCGAAAGGCCGTTTCCATTGATGAGTTTCGAAAGTTCTGGCTGTACGATTACCGTGAGTGCAATCGCCGCCGTGACAATTGCCGGATTCAGGTTGCGCACCGTTCCGGTCTCAATGTTCTTCGATAGGTATGCCGAAATTGCCGCAAATAGTGGCGTCAGGTTCTCCCGGCATAGATCCTCCGCCTTACCGCGAAGCTCAAGAAGTGCAACCGCCATAAGGCGAACCATTTCTGGCGAGTAAGTGGCGATATCGACTAATACGCTAATCAATTGGGGCAGCATGATTTCCGGGTTGTCGCGCTTTGCCGATCGATCCAACGATTCCAGCCGGGTGCGGATGGAGTCGAAGCATGCGTCAAGGGCTGACCAGAAAATGTCGTCCTTGTGCTCGAAGTAACGAAAGATAGTCACTTCGCTTACTTCCGCTAGGCGCGCAATTTCGCGCGTGCTGGTACCGTGGAACCCCTGCCGCGAAAACAACGCGGTAGCGGCCTGGATAATTCGTCCGCGAACATCGGATGCTCTATGTGTCAACATGCTACTTTGGTCCTTTCGAGCAGCTCTCTTTTTCAACTTCATATCCTGGAATGAAAGAATTTGGCATTATTTGCGAGATGGGAGTCGCAGGGCCCTGCGTTAGAGCCTTAGCGCACAACATCAATCTGAGGAGTAGTGTGTGTTTCCGGAGCACTCTGTTGCGGGCTACGACGAGATCGGTTCAAGTTCGTCGGCAGTGACCTCGAGTGCCGCGCTCTGGTTGATAAGTTCTAACGTAAGTACAAAACGGAGGCTGCTCTTCTTGCGAATCAATGTTCCTTCCAACCCCTGCATTGGCCCTTTGCAAATACGAACTCTTTCTCCTATTGCGGGTTCCTTGAAGGTCTCAATCTTGTCGCCCAGCGGGCGCGCACGCAGAAACTCGACCTCAGAACTGGGAAGCGCGATTGGCCCTTTATGGTTGCCTACAATCCTGCGCACCCCGGGAGAGCGCAATACAGAGGACTGCTCGGACTTATGAATGCGTGCGAACACATAAGTTGGAAAGAGCGCCTCTATGACCGTAACATTCTGCCTGTTCCTCCACCGGCGGACGCTTTCGCAGGTTGGTAGAAATGATTCAATCCGGTTTGCATCAAGATATCGTGCAACTGATTGTTCATTACGTGGCAAGGTGCTAATCGCATACCAACTGCGTTCCGGTGAGTACGTTTCGCAACCCGGCGAAGTGATTTCATCGTAAGTGTTAGCTTCTCGTGACGTATGAAAGCAGGCAGTTGCCATAGTGCTTCCTGAACACTGGCGCAACCGTGTTGCCGTCGGCCAGTAGATATTTTCGTGCGGGCTTGCAGTGCGGGAAGGGCTTTGCGACTTGGCGCGTTCTAAGCCTGAGCGCTTCTACGTGATCCCTAATCGCATTTTGCTTAAGGCTTCGCCATGTGCAACTTAGCACCCTTACCGGATGCAGTGTTGCAAATCGATCCAATGCTGTCCTTATCCTCTGTCCGGGTGGTATGAATGTCAACGCTACTAAAGTAACCCCTGACTTCAGATACGCTGTGCAGGGCGCGCGGAGACTTCACGCAAAAGCGCGACAGTAGTTGACAATTTACGCGCCACTACGCTGGGTGGGCGCTTAAGTATGGTCCTGCGCGCTACATTGCACCGATATAGTCGGCGATCCTTGTATGTGCGCACTCACTAAGACGCGGCGTGTTTTGGCGTCATTCGTCATTACTAAAGTCTGGCAAGAAGCATCGAAACTGCTTCCTTGTGTTTCAGTGTCTCCTTATAATCCAACCCAGGTCAGATGAAAGTGTTTCTCCAGGAGGCAGTTGGTGGCTCAGGCAACTACACTTAGATTTAGCCCGCAATCCAGGCTCGACTCCTGGAAGTCAGTAGCGGGTTATCTCGGCTGCAGCCCCCGCACTGCGCAGAGATGGTTTTCCGAATACAGTTTGCCCGTGCGCCGCGTCGGCAGCGGATCCGGAAGAGTCTTCGCTTACGTCGATGAAGTGGATGCCTGGCTGCGCAGTCGCGGCCATTCTCTGGTGGCGAATCGCGCTGCTTTGGGCGCGTCGGCAGTGCTTGAGATGCGCGCTATTGACGCGGAGATGACTTCGATCCAAGCCTCTGAAGCTCGTCTTCCCTTCGCAACCGCAAGGTTCGATCGTACCTGCGAACTTCTGGCTATTGCGGAAAAAATGTGGAATACACTTTCCGCTTTGGACCTCGGGGCGATAACTCGGCTTTACCGCGAGGCAATTGATAGTAATCCCGAGGACGCCGGCGCATTTGCAGGCATAACCATCGCACTTATAGCTGGTGGATTATTCGACAACGTCACGACCTCTTCGACCAACGCTGCGGCCAGGTTCGCGCTTCGACAGGCCACGGAGCTTGATTCCGCGCACGCCGAGGTCCGAACGGCAAACGCATGGGTGCGGTTGGTCCTTGATCGCGATTGGAATGGCGCGCGCTGCGATTTTGATGCCGTTTTGGGTCAGCGTCGGAGCTTCGCACCGGCCGTTGTAGGCCGGGCGTTATCGCACATCACGGATGGGAAGCTCGACGATGCAGCTGCCTTGCTACTCGATTTTACGGCGCAGTTTCCATTGAGCGCGCCTTCCATGATCGTTCGTTGCTGGGTTGAGTATTTGGCTGGCGACGCTGCTGCGGCCCGCTATCTGATTGCGCAGGTCCGGCGCGCCGGCATTTCAGGATCTTTGCTCGATGCTTTGGACGCCCTTGCCATGATCGACCCGAATGACCCCGAGAAGAGTATTCAACCGCTTCAGGCTCTGATAGCTCGTTGGCCTGTCCATTATCCCCAACACAGTTTGCCAAAAGGCGCGCTCGGCTACTGCTACGCGGTCGCCGGGCGCGAACAGGACGCGCTTCACATTCTTGACAGTTTGACGGGCTTTGCGGCAGGGCGCGACACAGAGGTTGATTATTCCCGCGCCCTGGTTTCGTTGGGCCTCAATGATTTCACTGCTGCAATACATTGGCTGAGGGAGTCCGATTACGGCGGGTCGCTCTGGAGTTTTGGATTTGCAGTTGACCCCATGATGGCGTCGCTGCGCGCCACTCCGGAATATCAATCGATGGCGAAGGGGTTTGGGCGCCGGGTGTCCGAAGCAACAAATTTGCAGCTCGCCTGCGTTAGTTAGCAGTACTTCTCCGGCCAATACGAGTGCGATAGGGCGCGGAGCGAAGGGTAAGGCAAAGGTATCGAAGTAAGTAGTAGAAGTGGCATGAAGAGTAAGTTGTACATGCAAGGTTGTGACCGGGTGACGAAACAGATGTTTGATAAGCAGAAACTGTTTTTGCGGCCGTAGGAGTGAATTTGATCTACTGGGAGTTTTCTATAATGCGTTTAAGATTGCTTGCGGTCGTAATGTTTGTTTCGTGCTGCATACCGGCTATGGCTCAGGTGAGGCCCGAGGCTTCCTCGGGCAGCAATTCGAAGCTGAGCTTTGGCGCTGGCGTCGATTACTGGCGCGGCGACTGGGGAAAAATTGTGAGATACGGCCCATCGGTATGGGCTGTTGATGAGCTCTGGCATGGATTGGGAGTTACTGCGGAAGGCTATTCAATGATGGCCGGCGGCGCGAATCCCGCACCCGAGTATAAGTTCTTCGTCGGCCAGGGCGGTGTAGTTTATGTCTATCATTGGCATCGCTTGGCGCCCTATGGGAAGGGCGAGTTAGGGTTTGGCGGCTTAAGCTGGCCGCATAAGCCAACGGCGACCTATGTTCATGACACGCGGACCACGTGGGCAATGGGCGGCGGCGCGGAGTACAAGCTATGGAATCACATCTGGTTGCGCGGCGACTATACATACGAAGGTTTCCCGGACTTTTATAGCCCAGTCACTGGACAACACCACACCCTCGATCCTGCCGGTTTCGCAGCTGGAGTAAGCTACCACTTGCAGAAATAACTCTTAGCGACTCTCCTTTGGCGAGAGTCGCATTGCGAGCCAAACTGGCGTGGCAAGCCACAAGCCTGAGCCGCGCCAGATTTTTCGCGTCCCGCCTCCCGGCCATTCCGGCCCTTCTGCTCCCATACATGTAAACTGAGTGCATTCGGTATCTTCTTTCCCATTGGGAATGGGGCGCGTGGAGGCGCTGGAAGCATGGTTGCGCGACTGAAGGATATAGCACAGGATTTGGGCCTGTCGGTCGTCACCATCTCCAAAGTTTTGCGCAACCATCCCGACATCGGCGAGCAAACGCGCAAGCGGGTGCTGAGGCGGATGAAGGAGCTGAATTATCAGCCCAATTTTGCCGCCCGCTCTCTCATAGCTGGGCGCACCTGGACAATCGGCCTTGTAGTTCCCGACCTGCTCCATCCTTTTTTTGCGCAAATCGCGAAAGGCATCTCGGTTGAGGTGCGGCGCAAGGGCTACAGTCTCTTTATTTCCTCGTCCGACGAGGACCCGGCTCTGGAACGGGAAGAAATTGCGCAGTTGCTCGCGCGGCGCGTAGACGTGATGCTGGTCGCCTCGTCCCAGTGGACGGTGGAAAGTTTCCGGCAATTCGAAGAGCAGAAGGTTCCTTACATCCTGCTTGACCGGCAGTTTCCAAGCTTCGAATCGAACTTCGTCGGCGTGGACGATACCGCTGTCGGCGTTCTGGCCACCTCGCACCTGATCGAACAGGGCTGCCAGCGCATCGCGCACATTCGCGGGCCTGAGATCAGCACGGCAATTGGCCGTCTGAATGGCTACAAGCAGGCATTGGCATCGCACCAGATCGGTCCTTTGGCGAGCCACATTGTTTCCATCGGGCCTTCGGGCGACCATGTGGGCGATAAGGCAGGCTATGCGGCTGCGGTTAAATTACTGGCACTTAAGCCGCGTCCCGATGGTATCTTCTGCTTCAACGATCCGGTCGCGCTGGGCACCATGCGCGCCATCTTCGATGCGGGTTTGCGTGTTCCTGAGGATATTGCAGTCGTGGGATGCGGCAATCTTTCTTACTCTGATTTTCTCCGCGTGCCGCTCACCTCGGTGGATCAAAACAGCAAGATGATTGGCAAGATTGCAGCGACGCAGGCGCTGAAAATGGCAGAGAGCAAAACGCCAGTGCCTCGCAAGAGCACGCTCGTGGCTCCGCAGCTCGTGGTGCGCGCATCAAGCTTGCGCGCCAAGCACTGAGCAGCGTTACTCATCCGCGGCAGCCATGATACTCTTCGGCCTGTAAAGACCAAAGCCAAAAGCCCTATGACAAAACCAGCGATCCTACTTGCGGCAATCAGTATCCTCAGTCCGGCGTGGATTTGTACGCCTGCGCAGCAGCCAACGGCAGGCCGGCAGAGTTCGTGCGGCGTGGAGCTCTGCCCATATCTCAATCCTGCGCTTGCGCCCGAGGCGCGTGCCAAGGATATCGTCAGTCGCATGACGCTCGAAGAAAAGGTGAGCCAGATGCAGGATGTCGCGCCGGCCATTCAGCGTCTGGGCGTGCCTGCCTACAACTGGTGGAACGAAGCGCTGCACGGCGTGGCGCGCAACGGTTTTGCTACGAATTTTCCGCAATCCATTGGCCTCGCGGCCACCTGGGACACCGCACTTATGAGCAGGGTCGCGAAGGTCATCGCGGTTGAAGGCCGCGCCAAATACAACGAGGCTATTCGCAACGACGATCACAGCCGCTTCGCAGGGCTCACTTTCTGGTCGCCGAACATCAACATCTTCCGCGATCCGCGCTGGGGCCGCGGCATGGAAACCTTTGGCGAAGATCCGTTTCTCACCGCGAGCCTAGGCGTGGAGTTTGTCAAAGGCCTGCAGGGCGATGATCCTCATTACCTGGAACTCGTAGCGACTCCCAAGCACTTCGCGGTGCACAGTGGACCCGAACCGACGCGCCACAGCGTCAACGTTGACGTTTCCGATCACGATCTCGAGGACACGTATCTCCCCGCGTTCCGCGCCACCATCGTGGACGGTCATGCGGATTCAATCATGTGCGCTTATAACGCCATCGACGGCGCACCGGCATGCGCAAACTCCATGTTGCTCCAGCAGCATCTGCGCCGGGATTGGGGATTCAATGGCTACGTGGTCTCCGATTGCGATGCGGTCGCCGATATCGAACGCGGGCATCACTACGCAACAAGTCCGGAACAAGGAGACGCTGACGCCGTCAAAACCGGGACCGATCTGGATTGCGGCTCGGCGTACAAGGCGTTGACCGTGGCCGTCGCCAACCACCTGCTGAGCGAAGCTGAGATCGACGCCGCCGTCTCGCGGCTGTTTACCGCGCGCATGCGGCTGGGCATGTTCGATCCGCCCGCAGCCGTCCCGTTCAACGCAATTCCATACTCCGAAGTCGATTCCGCGACGCATCGGGAACTGGCTCTCGAAGCGGCGTGTGAATCGATCGTGCTTCTCAAAAATCGCAACAACACGCTGCCATTCAAGCCCTCCATTCGCAAGCTTGCCGTTGTGGGTCCAACCGCGGATTTGCTCGAGTCCATCGAGGGCAATTACAACGGAACCGCGTCGCATTCTATCTCACCTCTCGATGGAATGCGCCGGCAATTCGGCGGCGACAACATCCTCTATGCTCCGGGCTCGATCGTCGCCGACGGCACGCCCGCACCTGTTCCTTCCGCGTATCTGCGCACGGATGCCTCCCTCCAGACTGTGGGGCTGAAGGGCGAATATTTCGACAATCTGCAATTTGCGGGCGCGCCGGAAATGGTGCGTGTCGACGCGCGTATCAATTTCGATTGGAACCGTGTGGCACCGGCGGCAGACTTTCCCGTGACGTCGTTCTCTGTACGATGGACCGGCAAGTTGGTGCCGCCTGCTGGTGGTGACTATGTGTTGGGCGTGCGTGGACCGCGCCCGTTCATGGCTGTTGCCGCAAGTGGACCGAATGCTCCGCCATTAGCGCAAGCCGACCGCATCCGGCTCTATGTTGACGGTAAGCTGGTCATGGACAGTCACAGTAATCCGGCGAATGCGCGACTTAGTTTTGCCGATACGCAGCCGCATGACCTCCGTGTGGAGTATGTGCACTCTCCCAACGATCGCTTTGTCGATCTTGAGTGGATTCCGCCGGCAAACGGTTTGCTCGCCGCGGCCATTCAAGCGGCTAAGGATTCCGATGCCATCGTCGCATTTGTCGGCCTCTCGCCCAATCTCGAAGGTGAAGAGATGAATGTGCATGTCGACGGCTTCGACGGCGGAGACCGCACCAGCATTGAGCTTCCTCCGGCACAGGTGCACCTGCTGGAAGCCCTGGGCGCGACGGGCAAACCGCTGATTGTGGTGCTGACGTCCGGCAGTGCATTGGCTGTTCCGTGGGTCGACGAACACGCGGATGCACTTCTCGCAGCGTGGTATCCCGGCGAGGAGGGCGGTGACGCGATTGCGGAAACCCTGTCCGGCAAGAACAATCCTGCGGGACGCCTGCCTGTTACCTTCTATCGCTCCACGAGCGATTTGCCAGCATTTACTGACTACTCAATGAGCAACAGAACTTATCGCTACTTCAAGGGCGAAGTGATGTATCCCTTTGGATTCGGCTTGAGTTATTCGCGCTTTAGTTATGGCGCGCCGCACGCGAGCAGCATCGCAATCCACGCCGGAACTGCGCTCTCGCCGCATATGGAACTGGAAGGCTTTGAGAGAATTCATCTTCGTGCGGGGGAAGCACAGCACGTCGAATTCACGCTCACGCCGCGGCAGTTGAGCGCGGTAGACGAAAAAGGAAATCGGGCCGTTCTGCCGGGAGTTTATGCGATCTCCGTTGCAGGCGGGCAGCCGTCGTCGAACACACCAGCACTCGTCCTTCACATCGCGGGGACCAAGGCGCTGCCGCAGTAAAGCGCCCCACGCGCAGCACCTACTGCGCTATTTTCTGGATCTGTGCGGCCACAGAATCGTGCACAAACATCAGACTGGTGGGCGCAGTCACCGTGTTGGCGCTCTGCTGGCCCGACGCGTGAATCAACAGAAGCGGCCGCGGGTCCCACTTTCCGCCATCGGAAGCGCGCTCGTCTTCCGCGCTCCATCCCGGGACCGGCCGCCACATGTCGGTGCGCCACGAGTGGTCTCCCTGCACGATCAATGTGGTCGCTGCCCAACGCGGTTGCAATTCGAGAATCGCAAGCATCTGTCCCAATAGCCGGTCTACGTAATCCAGCCCATCGAGATACGATCCGCCAGATGCGAATGTGCCAGTGCGGCGATCCCAGAAGGCGACCGGATGCGGCGCGGGAATGTGCAGAAAAATCACATCTGCCTGGCTCGTTGCGAGCGCTGCCAACGCATGATGACTGACATCCTTCACGGACGCAATGTGTCCCTCCGAGCTCCACTCCGCATTGTCCTTCCACGCGCGACTCGGCCATACAAACTGCTCCACCATGATGCGCAGCGGGAACCAGACATTCTCTGCAAAACTGGCGTCGGCCCACGTG
This sequence comes from Occallatibacter sp., assembly GCA_050013775.1. Lineage (GTDB taxonomy): Bacteria > Acidobacteriota > Terriglobia > Terriglobales > Acidobacteriaceae > Telmatobacter. The sequence goes on from JBEKEP010000016.1 coordinate 38,823, forward strand.
GGACCGCGATTCTCCCCATCGTCATTGCTCCAGTAGCACTCCGTGGCTACGCCGGCAAAGATCGGGCAATAGGGAACGTACCATCCCACGATCGAAGTCGTGACTTCGCGCCGCTTTGCCAATCCAAAGATTGAAGCATTCACGTCGAACGCTTGCCAATGCGGCGAATTCTCGATCTGGACCAGAAAGCGACTGTCATTCGTGTACATCACATCGGTGACCATGCGCCCCAGCATCAGGCTTGGAATCACGTGCATGGTGCGGTAGGCAATCGGCGTGATGTCGGTGTAAGTTGTGCTTTCACTGCGCAGACGGTCGAGATTCGGAAGCTGGAGCGATGCATCGCGCGCCTCGAAGATCGGCTTATAAGCCAGTTCGTCAAAGAGAATCCATACCAGGCGCGGCTTGTCGGCGGGCTGCGCGGCGATGGGCGTTGCATAGGCCTGCGGTCCCGGACGCCAAAACGCGGCGCGCACCAGTTGACCGGCCATCACCAATGCAAAAACCGCAAATCCCGCGAGCACGGCGCCGCCCGCAGTGCGCAGTCGCGCGGCGAACTTCGGCGCACGCAAGATGAGAGGGACTAATGTGGCGATCCAAAGCAGGCTCACGGCAAGAACTGCGAAGTGGGGAACGTCGAAGGGGAAAACATCGAGGTTGCGCGCCAGAAGATAGATCGGCAGCACGGCCATCAACGCCCAGCGAATCGCAGGCCACGCTTTCAGTTTGCGCAGCATCGCCATCAGGCCGGCAAAAATCAACGCCACAATTGCCAAGTCCATCAGGTGGGCCAGTGCAATACGCGTCAGCGGAGTTGGAAAGCGCATGCGCGCGTCGCCGGCGGATGAAGTGAGGTCGATGTAATTCGGCAACAGCACAATGGAGGCAAAACCCAACGCCTGTGCGATCCGCTTCATCATGCCGCGCCCGCTTTATCCAGCGGCTGGGCCTCACAGTGCGGATTGTCGGCGTCGAAAGTGGCGTCCGTTTGCTCTGCCGTGCGCTCCAGCAGCAAAAGAACCCGCCTGTTGCTCAGCTCCAGGCGCTCGGCAACGGCAAAGAACGGCAAGAATGCGCGCTGCAAATCGTCCTCTGTCAAATGGCCATACAGTTCGTCGCGCCCCCTCAGCCACTCTTGATACATGGGGTCTGAGGGTGGCACCCACTCCACCAGCAGCCAGCGGCGCGTCAGGCTCGCCGACAGCTCAGCAATGTGCTTGAGCGGCAACTGCTCGCGCAGAATCAAATGATGAATCACCGCGAGCATCAGTACCAGGTCAAATTTCCCGGTGAGCCGGTCGAGCAGCGAAAGTTGTTCGCGATTCCGCCATCCCGCCGCGGGCGTTGGCCTGGCGATGTTGGCAACCAGCGCCGTTACGGCCAAGTCCTCGAGCGCCGCCATCTCCCACAGCGCCTCCAGGGCCGCGGCATCACTGTCGAGCGCGACCACCTTGGCGCCCGTCTCAGCGGCGATTCGGGAATAGCTTCCCGTGTTGGCGCCGATATCGAGCACCTCCGCCGGGCGGCAACGCTCCAGCGCATCTTTCACAAATCTTTGCTTCTGTTCAGTGTCGCCGGGCTGATAGTGATGCGCGAGCTGCGTATAGTTGCTCCACTGGCTGCGGTTCGGCGAGCCGGCAGCATGGCGAATTTGTTTGCCCAGGCGCGTGATGCGCTTTTGTAAAATGTGCGCTGCCAAATCGGGATCGCTGGCCGAAGGCATTTTCTTTGCTTCGTCCGCTTTTTGGCCACGCCGCTCCAGGAGTGTTGCCAGCGTAACTACATCGAACAGCGCCGGGTTGATCCGCTGCCGGCGCGGCAGGGCTTTGTAAATGTCTCCCGGCTCGTAGCCGTCGCGCGTAAAGAGCATCGCCTGTAGCGGCCAACTCAAATACTTCGCCGCCACCAGCGGCAGCAGAAATGTGCGCACGAATTGCCCGTAGGCCAGCCAGACCGTCACACGCGGATCGCGACGCTCGAATGACAACACATCCACCAGAACAGGACGCGGGCCCGCAAAAAGAATGTTCAGCGGGGTAGCATCTTTCAACGCCCATCCCGCGGCAACGGCTTGGCTGGCCACGCGCAAAGTCAGCTCCGCCGCGGCCCGCCACTGGGCCGTAGTCCATTCCCATGGGTAACTGATGGGGTCAACCCGAGGATGCTCCAGCCACAACTCTCCATCAGCGATGCACGCATGGTCGTCGGGTCTTGCGATCTTGGACGCGATCAAGTCGCCGCTCTGCTCCAATGCATTGCACAACGGCGACGCCAGGAATGCCTGCGTTTCTTCCCAGGCCGCCGGGCGGATTTGCCGGAGGGCGCAGTCCTCTGTCAGTCGCAACTGGCCGGCCGGATCGCGAAAGGTCGCTTCCAGGCGGCAGTCCGCGGACGCAGTTTTCGAATGTGTCGATGAAAAATCGACCAGACGATTCACACGCGGGGAGGATCCTCGGTGTTTAAGATGCCCGTCTGCTCTGCGGGGTTGTGCTCAGTCTGTTCCCTATTTTGAAAGAAGGCGTGGAGTTTGCGGCGCAAGTACCACCCGGTGGCGACCAGCGCGGATCCCGCTGCCTGAATGGCCAGCAGGCCGGTGCCCGGGTCGGTGTAGCCATACGCGGGGCGCTCAGACAACATGACCGCACCCAAAAGAATCAGGACGAGGGGGAAGATTCGCAGCAGCTTCATGGGCCCACCAACACTCTCAGGGGATGTGTGCGCTGGTCTTTTCCAGCCGGGCGCTCACAAAGCAGAAATCCGGAATAAAGCGAAATCCTGCCTTATGGAAACTAGACGTAAATTGGACGTCGAAGGTTTACAGTTTCAGCGGGTTTACGCTACCGGCGTTGCATTGCGCCCCAAAGACAAAGAAAAAATGCATAGCTCAGATATCCTCAAACCATTTTCTTGCGTCATACAACAGTGAGAAGGTTTCGGACATCATCTGCCTTACATCCATAGATGAGAGCGCACCGGGACAAGTCGAAGGAACTGCATTTCTCGGCTCCTACTCTTGTACGGATATGCGGCCGACAAATCGGTCGGCACCGCTCCGCCACTCCCTTGCTTCCTTCCTTTCGCGTATATTCCTGATCAGGAAGTCTCCAATCCCGAGCAAGGAGCTCTCATCATGCCAGATCCCGTCGTGGCCCAGAAAGGCCCGTACCCCGTCGCCGTAGAAGCAGACAAAACCTATTTCTGGTGCGCATGCGGACGCAGCGCCAACCAGCCGTTCTGCGACGGTAGCCACAAGGGAACCGAATTCACGCCCGTGAAATACGAGGCCACCGAATCCAAGACTGTCTATTTTTGTGGTTGCAAGCACACGGCCAACCCGTGCATGTGCGACGGCAGCCACGGCCAGCTCTGATCCCAGCCAGGTTCGTTCGCGCCCCGCTCAGTCGCCGAATTCCAGCTCGTCGAATCGCCGCCATTTGTAAATGGCGATGGAGAGGATCCAGCTCAGCGCGAAGATCCCGATGATGAAGTACCCCAGGGCGCCGAAGTTCCCGTTGAGCTTCAGCACCGTGCCCCAGAACAGGCCGTTCCAGTGAAACTGTCCGGCCAGCAGCCCCAGCGCCTCAATGCCGCCCACCACCAGCGCCACTACTACCGAAACAAAAGTGATCGTCATGTTGTAGTAGAGCTTGCGTACCGGCTTGATAAACGCCCAGCCGTAAGCTCCCAGCATCAGAATGTTGTCGGTGGTGTCGATCAACGACATGCCTGCGGCGAACAGCGCTGGGAACACCATGATCGACCATAGCGGCAATCCCTTTGATGCTTCGGCCGCGGAGATGCCCAGCAGCCCGATCTCGGTGGCGGTATCGAAGCCCAGCCCGAACAGCAAGCCGAGCGGATACATGTGCCAGCTGCGCCGGATCAAGGCAAACATGGGCCGGAACAGGCGCGAGAGAAATCCGCGGCTGGCCAGCAGCATGTCGAAATCTTCATCTACGTAGCGCGCGCCGTTGCGCACGCGCACAAAAGCGCGATAGATGGAAGTCAGCACCACGATGTTCACTGCGGCAATGCCGAACAGGAAAAGCGCGGAGACCAGTGTCCCGATCACGCCGCCCACCAGGCGCGCCCCGTCCATGCGATGCTGCAGCGCGAGGGCGGTGGCGGCAATAGCCGCCGAGCCGAGCACGACGACCGTGGAATGCCCGAGCGAAAACATGAAGCCTATTCCCACCGGGCGCTTGCCTTCCTGCATCAGCTTGCGCGTCACGTTGTCGATGGCCGCAATATGATCGGCGTCCACCGCGTGGCGCAGGCCAAAGCTGTAGGCCAGCAGCGCCGTGCCCAGCACCAGCGGATAATGGCGAAACGCTACGATCGCCCACAGCCAGGCACCCGCGTTGAACGTAAACAGAATTCCGTAGATGCCAATGACTTTGCCGCGCAGGTTGGCGGGAGCGTCGTCGAACAGATGCCGCAGCACACGCCACTGCATGCTGCCGGAGTTCTCCGTGCACGGCGTGGGGTCGAATTTGCCGAAGTTCTGAATGGACCAATATTACCATTTCAAAATTCGTGCTAACTATGATCGGCGTCACCCAACCACACGGAACCCCGCAGATAGCTATGTGATTGAACGTTAATGCTTTAAGAGATTGTTCCGGCAGATAGGGCGCCTGCCGCGACTGCCCGTTACGCCACCAGGTCACCTTGGGCGCGATTAAAACACATGCTGCGGTTTCGTCCGCTGCGCTTGGCCGCGTAAAGAGCGCGATCAACTGCGGCTAGAAACTCCTCCACGCTGCCCGCGCCGCCATGCTCCTCCGTGCCCACTCCGATGCTGATGGTCAAAAGCGGAAGCACCGGTGACTGCGGGTTGTTCAAACGCAATCCGAGAATCGCCTGCCGCACGCTCTCGGCAAATTGCATGGCATCGGCTGTGTTGGTGGCGGGCAGCACGATGGCAAACTCTTCGCCGCCGTATCGCGCCACTAGATCGGTTTCACGCTTGGCCATGCAACGCATCACTTTTCCAATCTCTACCAGGCAATGGTCGCCTTGTTGATGGCCTTCCGTGTCGTTGAGAATTTTGAAATGATCCACATCCACGAGCAACACCGAGAGCGGCTCTTCGCTGCGCCGCAGTCGCGACCATTCGCGCGAAAGGAACTCGTCGAAGGTGCGGCGATTGGCCAGGCCGGTCAGCCCGTCAGTCGAAGAAAGCCGCTTCAGCTGCTCGTTGGCCATCTGCAATTCAACGGTTCGCTGCTCCACGATGCTCGTCAGTTCGCGCTCGCGGCTGCGCAGCACCATCTCGCGCAATCGAATCACCGATACCATCAGCAGAAACACGCTAAGACCGCAGAGACTCAGAAACCACCACGTCCGGTACCACGGCGCCAGAATCTCGAAGTCGAATGCGGCCGTGGCTGCGCTCCAGTTGCCCCACTGATCGCGCACCTGAACCTCGAGCTTGTAAGAACCCGGCGGAAGCCCCGGAAACTCCAGCTCTCTTTGCCCGGTAATTCTCCACTCGTTGAACAGCGGCATCAGCCGGTAGCGGAAGGCGAGTGAATTTCCGTAAGTGAAGTTCAAATCGGAATACTGGGCAATCAACGCGTTGGACTCGAACTTCACCGAGGGATGATCCGTGGCCAGCACTTCTTTCTTACCCAGCGTAAGCCCTGTAAAGACCACTGAAAGCGGATAGGCCGGTAGCGGATGCGGCAGCGGCGTGTAGCGGGCCAGGCCGCCGCTCGTTCCAACCCACACCGTCCCATCCGGCTGGGCCGCAAAGCCATTCACGTCGCAGTCGTCCCACACCAGGCCATCGTTGGAGTGCATGTGCGACCAATTTCCCTTGTCCAGCACGAGGACGCCGTCGTCGGTCCCCGCCCACAAACGGTTGCCAGCGTCGAATCCCAGAAAATACACAATGTGCGCACCGCCCGATCCCGGCGACAGCACATGCGTGATCGCGCTTTTCCCCTTCGCCTGGGTGATCTTGTCAATTTCGCCGCCGAAGCGGTAGCCAATCCAAACGTCGCCGTTGCCCGCCACGCAAAGCGACAGCACGTCATCGCGGCTCAAGCCATCCTTCCTGGTGAAGCCTTCCCACGTGTTCCCCGACAGGTGAAATAGCCCAGCGGCACCTCCTGCCCAAATATCTCCGTTCGGCGTCTCCACGATGGCTCGAAAGTGCGTGCGCGGCAGTTGCTCCACCAGATGAAAACGGCTGAAAGGTTCGTCCGCCACATAAAGGCCGTTTTCCGTTCCCGTCCAAATCCTGTGCCGATGGTCGATCAGCAGCGCGAACGGTGAATTCGCATCGAGTCCCTGGGCGCGGCCCATCCATGTAACGGAACCAGAAGCAGGCTTCAGATGTGCAACGCCTTTCATCTCGGTACCCAACCAAAGCGTTCCGTCGGCGGCCGCCTGCACGCTGTGCACGGGAATCAATCCCACCTGCTTGACCGGTTCCCACTTGTACCCATCGCCGCGCCGGGTTCCACGCATCAGCCCCGATTCCGTGCCCACCCACACTGTGCCATCGGGCCGAGCCAGGACCTGGTACGCAAGATCGCTGGCCAAGCCGTTGTCGGCGGTATATGCCTCCCAGACTTTGTATCCCGCCCAGCGCACCAATCCTCTGCCCGCTAGTCCAATCCAGACCGAGCCCTCCCGGTCCTGCAAGACGGCATAGACCACTCCCTTGAGTCCGGCTTCTCTCCCGATCCTCCACCAGTCATTGCCGCGCCGCACCACCAGCCCTTGGGAAGAAGGCAGAAGGACGAATCCATCGGAATCGATGGCTGGTATGCCGCCGACGTCGTTGTCCATCGATGGCGGATTCTGTAGCTTGAAGGAATTGCTTCCGATGGCGAGTTCGCTGACGCCCACTGTGCCGCTGCGCACCCACAGGTTGTCATGCATGTCGCGACCGATCGCTCTCCACGAGCCGGCAGGCAGCCCGGACTCGGCGCCATACACGCGGACCCTTTCATCGCTCAGCCGGCACAGCTGTTGGCCGCATCCGTACCAAACGGCATCGTCCTCCGCAAAAATTCCGCGCACCGTTTTGCCCTTCACCGCAGGCGGTATTGGAATCTCGCGGCTCAAGAACTGTTTATCTGGAAAGTTCTCGGTCAGTTCCCACAGACCGTCGTTCGTTCCTACGTAGACGTGCCCTTTCGCGTCCGTCTTCAAGCCGCCGGTCCAGGTCACAATGCGATTGCCCGGCAAGGGCACCCGCGTGAAATGGTCACCCGAGAGGCGGAAGAGTCCGATCTCGCCGCCGACCAGTAGATCTCCATCCGGCGCCTCGGCAAATGCCACGCCCGAAGAAGTGGGAAGTCCCTCATCCTGCCCGAACGCGCGGAAACGCCGCCCGTCGTAGCGGAATACTCCCCCCTCCGTGCTCACCCAGAGGAAGCCTTGCTTGTCCTGATAGAGATTCTTGACGCCGAGATTGGTTAATCCCTGGTCAGCACCCAGGGTTTGAAAGCTGTATTGCTGTGCCCGCACAGTTCCACAGAGAGCCAGGAAAAGCAGACATCCCGACACACGTAGGCAAAAACTGGGAAAGTGTGCATTCATACAGTGGATACATCAATAATTTTATTCCTGATTTCACTCCAGAAACCTCACTTTGTCCCCCAAGGTAACCCCGCCTCCGGCCCGCAGTTCCGCCCCTGTGCGCCGGCGCAAGGACGCGCATTCCGGGCTGCGCCGGACTCACTGCGTGATTAGGTATGGGAGGCAGGCTCGTCGCCTTGCGGCGCTGCCTCGTCTGCTACGCCTGTGCTGTGGGAGCCGTAGGTGCAGGCTTCGGCTTCGCCACTTCCTTGCGCGTCGGGGCAAGAATGGCGTGCAGGATCGTGCCTTCCATTCGCGGCATAAACTCCACCACTCCGGCTTCGCCAATGTCCTGGATCAGCCGGTTGATGATTTTGTAGCCGAGCTCGCGGTGCGCCATCTGGCGGCCGCGGAAGCGCAGGCTCGCCTTCACCTTGTCGCCATCGCCCAGGAAGCGAACTGCCTGGTTCTTCTTCGTCTGGTAGTCGTGCTCGTCCACCGTGACGGAGAACTTGACTTCCTTGAGGACGATCACCTTCTGCCGCTTGCGTGCGGCGCGCTCGCTCTTTTCCTTCTCGTAGAGGAAGCGTCCGTAATCCTGGATGCGGCAAACCGGCGGAACGGCGGTGGGAGAAACTTCAACCAGATCCAGGCCGCGTTCCCGCGCGATTTTCAGCGCTTCAAAAGGCGCGAGAATTCCTAATTGTTCACCGTTTTCGTCGATCACACGGACTTCGCGCGCGCGAATCCGGTCGTTGATGCGAATAAAGGACTTGGCCGCTCGTTTATCGAATGCGATGGTGCTCCTCCGAGAGCTGCGCCGTGCCGGCCGGGACAGGGTGCCCCATGGGCCGCAACGGTACAAGCGCAAACTGAGTATAACATTGGCTTTGCCTGAAATGGACAGAGGCCCAGCCAGGACGATGGATTGTATAGGCCCGTCAAACCTACTTCCCAAGCCTATTTACCCAGTACATCCTCAATTGCCACACCCGACTGAGGTACCGCCGCGTGATAGTCCTGACCCAAAAATGCCGCTACTGTTGCGGCAATCTGGCTTTCGGTCACCACCGGGCCGGCCCTGCGCTCTCCAAGAGCCGGCGTGTCAGGACCAAGAAACGCCATCCACGTTTGCTCTGACCCTGGGTGCTTCGCGCCGTGAGCGTTCCAGTCCGCGCCATCGCCGCGTCCATGGTCCGGCAACACGATCAGTGTTGTCCTGCCCCTATATTGCGGCATAGACTGCAACAATTCCCAGAGCTCCCGCACATACTGGTCGGCAAGGTGTGCCGCGTCCAGATAGGCTGGGTAATCCATCTTGTGGGCCCATTCATCGGTTTCACCCAATCCAATGAAAAGCAGGCGCGGATGTTTGGCCTTCAAATATTCCATCGCCGTGTGAAATGGGATGGGATCGAAGGGCTCATCGGGCCATATCCGCACGGTCTCGGCCTTGAGTGCATTCAGCAGGCTCAGTTCCGGCGTGGCTTGAATGGTGGTGAACGGATCGTAGCCTGCGTTCACGGGAAATCCGCATCGCTCGCGATTGAAGATGCCGTTGAAAACCGCCCATGCGCCGAAGGCCGCGACTTTGCCCGCGAACTCCGGCTTCGCGTTGAGCCACTCATACACGGTTGCATTCGGGTTAGGCAGGTTCTTATTGGAATCGATGCGCGGATCGGCAAACCCCGTCAGCGTTTCGCTATATCCCGGATAGCTGAAGTTGAGCCCGTTGATCACATGAGAGTCCGAACCCAGGTCGCGATTTCCAAAAATCTGGCCTTGTGACGCCACCACGTTCCATAGGAACGGCATCAGCGCTTTGCGCCTCTCATCTGCCGTGGCCTCGCCGTAATGCGCCTCGGCAGCCGCGGTCATGTCCTCCGAATTCCCCACCCAATTAGGACCGGGAATCGGCAGCAATGCCGGGTCGGCTCCGCGGAAGACCTCCTGCCAGCGCATGCCATCGATCATCACCAGTATGACGTTCTGCGTCCTATGCCGTTGCAGCGTTTGCGCGGGGGCAAGTGCGCCACAAAAGATTGTGGCCGCCGCCGTCCAAATGCCAAGCCACGCCCTTGGGAATCTTGTTCTCTGCATCATTGGTCATTCCTTGTATGTATGCGATTAGGCCGTCGGGAAGAAGGCTGTTTGATTTTACGAGAGGGCCGTGGCCTGAAGAGCGCTCTCGTCAGAAAGGCCTGTGATTTGTACACGCACGAGCTGATTGGCAGACAGGTGCCCCTTGAGCTCAACAGGAATGAAGTTCTCCGTCAATGCCGTCGTGCATCCGCGCTCAGCAAGTGCTGCCGGCGTGTGCAGCGTGATCACATCCAGCGCCCGCCCCACAAACCGCCTCCGGTGACTTTCGCTCTTTTCGGCAGCAAGCGCTCGCAATGCGGCCATGCGTTCTGCCATGACCGCAGGCGCTAATTTGGCTGCTGCGTGCAATGCCGTGCCGGGCCGCGCCGAAAACGGAAACAGGTGCAGATAGCCAAAGGGCAGCGCGCGAATAAAAGCCAGAGTCTCCTCGAACTCACTGTCCGTCTCGCCCGGGAATCCCACCATCACGTCGGCGCCTAGCGTGAGGTCTGGTCCGGCTGCATCCACGAGCGCGCGTACCTTCTCCGCATAATGCCAGGGACGATAGCGGCGATGCATGCGCCGCAAAACCGCATCCGAGCCCGACTGAAGCGGCAGATGAGCATGCCGCGCCAACCGTCCGCCGCCAAATTCGCGCATCTGCGCGATCAATGCATCGTCCCAATCCATCGGCTCAATTGAGCTCAAGCGCAACCGCAGCAACTCTGTCTCTTCCAGGATCTCTCGCACCAATCCCGCGAAAGATTCACGGCTCGGCTCCAGATCTCTTCCCCATCGCCCGAGGTTGATTCCTGAAAGCACCAGTTCCTTGCCGCCAGCGGCGACAAAACCCTCCACCTGGCGCATGACCACTGCATGGGGCAGGCTCTGAGAAGGACCACGCGTAAACGGGATCACGCAAAACGTGCAGCGGTTGCCGCAGCCCTCCTGAATCTTCAGGTTCGGCCGCGTCTGCGCGCCCGCTCCATGTTGCATCTCGCCCCAATGCACGTCTTCAATAAACGAGTGCGCAAAGCGATCGTCAGCCCAGATGGGCGCGGAAGATCCACCTGGTGCCAGCAACGACGCCACGGGCACTACGGCGGGTGCCCCCGGTCTCTCGCAGATGGGGACCGGGGAAGCCGCGCTCGTCATCCGCTCCGCTCCGTACGTCAACTCCTCGCCGCGCGTCAATCCCAGAATGATCTCGGGCACCAGCGCCCTGTGGCTGTTGCCAACCACCGCGGCCACGCCCGCCATCGCGGCAAGTTCCTCAGACGCGCGTTGCGCATAACAGCCGGTCACCACAATTTTGGCCGCGGGATTCTTGCGGTGTGCGCGGCGAATAAAAGCGCGCGCGGCACGATCGGCTTCCGCTGTCACGCTGCACGTATTCACGATCACCACATCTGCGGCAAGGGGCTCGCGCGCGTGCAATGCGCGCAGATTTCCCGCCATCGCCTCGCCGTCGGCACGCGCCGCCCGGCAACCGAAATGTTCGATGTGAAATCCCGCCATAGTTCCAGTCTAGTGAATTTCTGCCTGCACGGCGACTCGCCGCGAGCAGGGCTGACCGTTTAGGCTTGGAACGGTTTTTGTTAAGGAGAATGAATGCGTTTCACCCTCCGTTTCCCGCGAATCGCCGGCCTCGTTATCTGCCTCGCTGGGGCATGGTGCCTGCTCTCGTCCCTCACGGCGCAAACCGCGCCGCAGCTCCGCATTCTGGTGTACACCCGCAACTACACCCCAGACGGCAAGGGCTATGTGCACGACAATATTGCCTCCAGCGTGGCAGCGATCCGCAAGATGGGCCAGGAGTCCGGATTCATCGTTGATGCCTCAGACGACCCAAGCGTATTTACCGACGGCAACCTGCGCCAGTACGCCGCGCTGGTGTTTGCCAACAGCAACAACCAGGCCTTCAGCGACGATGCCAAGCGCGACGCATTCAAGCGCTACATCGAAGCCGGTGGCGGATTCGTCGGCCTCCACTCGGCCTCGGGATCGGAGCGGGATTGGCCTTACTTCTGGTCCGTACTGGGCGGCAAATTTGCGGCTCATCCGCACCAGCAGCCGTTCACCGTTCGCGTCGTCGATCCAGACTTCGCCGCCGTCAAAGGCGTGCCCGCCCAGTTCACGTGGACCGACGAGTGCTACTTCCTTGACCACCTGAACCCGGGTATCCATCCGGTCCTGGTAACAGACCGGACAAAAATTGCCACGGAGCCGATGACGATCGATGTAACCAAATTCCCCGTCGACTTGCCGCTGGCGTGGTATCAGGAATTCGACGGTGGGCGCGAGTTCTACCTGGCGCTTGGCCACAACAAGGAAGACTACGCGAACCCCCTGCTCTACGGGATCATTAGGAACGGGATCCTCTGGGCAATGAAGCCCGGCCGGCCGTAGAGCCTGTGTGGTTGCGCAGCGACGTGCCGCGTCCGTCCATAGGTGAAATGTAGTCCTTGATGCAGTGGTTCTACCACTTCGCTATACTGGAATTGCACGTTTTCTATCCGAGAACTATTCCACGCGATGCCAACCTCTGCCGCAGCACACATCCCGGTTCCGGCCACGGATGACCTTAAGAGCCACTCGCGGCACATCGCTGGATACGTATACTTCACGTTCATCTGCTACATCTCCATCGGGTTACCCCTCGCGGTGCTGCCGCCGTTCGTGCATTTGCGGATGGGCTACAGCACGGTGCTGGCTGGGTTGGCCATCAGCATCCAGTACATTGCCACTCTCGCAAGCCGTCCCTGGGCGGGCCGCATCTCCGATCACATGGGCGCCAAGATCTCCGTGCTCTGGGGCATGGCCTGCTGCACCGCCAGCGGCGCGCTCCTGGTCGCCGCTGCCCTCTTGTCCGACGTGCATTGGCTCAGCTTTACGGTGCTCATCGTCAGCCGCCTGGTGCTTGGCGTCGGCGAAAGCCTCGGCTCCACAGGCGCTACCCTCTGGGGCATCACCGCCGCCGGCCAGGAGCACACCGCCAAGGTCATCGGTATGAACGGCATCAGCACCTACGGCGGTATGGCGCTCGCTGCGCCCCTCGGCGTAGTTCTCGAACAGCAATGGGGCCTGGCCTCCATTGGCGTGCTCACCATCCTCATTTGCGCCATCAGCTTTGCCGTAGCCTGGCATAAAGAACCTGTTCCGGTGGAACCCGGCGAGCATATGCCCTTTGCGCATGTCCTGGGCCGCGTTGCTCCGCACGGCATGGGACTGGCGCTGGGCGGCGTCAGCTACAGCGTTCTCGCCACCTTCGTTACGCTGTTCTACCATAATCGGCACTGGGACGGCGCTGCGCTCTGCCTCACCGCCTTCGGCGTTGGCTTCGTCTTCGTGCGCGTCTTTTTCGTCAGAACCATCAGCCGCTATGGCGGCTATCCCGTGGCCATCGCTTCGCTTTTGACTGAAGCCGTGGGCATGGTTCTGCTCTGGCAGGCCGTCGCGCCGTGGATGGCCATGGCGGGCGCAGCCATCGGCGGATTGGGCCTCTCGCTGGTCTTTCCTGCCATCGGGGTGGAAGCGGTCAAGCGCGTTCCCGAATTCAATCGCGGCACCGCACTCGGCGTCTACACCGCTTTTGCCGATGTCTCCTTTTTCCTCGTCGGTCCCATCGCCGGCGCCATCATCGGCTTCTACGGCTACTCCAGCGTCTTCCTCTTCGCGCTCATCAGCGTCCTCTTCGCGCTGGGCATTGTCATCGTGCTCAAAGAAATGCAAGTGGAATAAGTCCGGCCAAGTGGACGGCCATAAGCGGAAGATCTCTCCAGTTTTCGCTCGCCCATCGCACAATCGGACTTGATTGACTGCAACCGCTTCAGCGGAGCTTCGGGCCGTCGAGCAACACTCCCGTCACGCAAATTTTGAAACGCGCATCAATGGTCCGCATCTCACTAGCGACAGGAGATATCTGCATCATGCCCAAAGCTATCCGTTTCAACCAGCTCGGTGGTCCCGAAATCCTTCATATCGAAGATTTGCCCGAGCGCCAGCCCGGTCCTGGCGAAGTTCTTCTCAAGATCGAAGCAGTGGGCCTCAATCGGGCAGAAAGCGTGTACTATCACGGCTTCTACTTTGAAAAGCCGAGTCTGCCGTCCGGCCTCGGATACGAAGCGCTCGGAAAGGTCATCGCCGTTGGTCCCGAGGTCGATCCCGCTCTCATCGGCAAGCGCTTCGGCACGATTCCGGGTTTTTCGATGAACCAGTATCCAGTGCTTGCGGAGGAGGCCGTGGTTCCCGCGAGCGTTCTCGCAGCCGTTCCGGATTCATTCTCCGCAGTCGAGGGCGCCTCAGTCTGGATGCAATACTGCACCGCTTATGGTGCGCTGGTGACCTTCGGGAAAGTGGCCGCAGGCGACTTCGTCATCATCACCGCTGCCAGTTCGTCCGTTGGGCTCGCAGCCATCCAGATCGTCAAGGCACAGGGGGGCACCTCTATCGCGACCACCCGTACCTCAGCCAAAAAGGATCAGCTCATAGCCCTCGGCGCTGACCACGTCATCGTCACAGAAGAGGAGGACCTGGTGGCCCGGGTGCAGTCGATCACCGGTGGCAAGGGTGCGCGCATCGTCTTCGATCCGGTGGGCGGCGACTACATCAATACGCTAGCGCAGGCCACGGCCAACGGCGGCACCATCTTCCTGTATGGCGGGCTCTCCGGCAAACCCACTCCCTTCCCTCTCGCTGCCTTTGGCCGACGCATCGCCATGTTCGGCTACACCTTCGGCGAACTGCGTGGTACGCCAGAGTGGGAGACCATGAAGAAGTACATCTACGATCACCTCGCAGATGGATTCTTCAAGCCGGAGATCGCACAGACCTTCCCGTTCGCTCAAACTGTCGAAGCCTACAAATACCTCGAAAGCAACGCGCAGATAGGCAAAATCGTCATCACCCTGTAGTCCTCCGCGCGGAATCGAAACCCGGGAAAAAATACGGCGCGGAAGTAGTATTTGTCGCCGGTCGAATCGACATGCGTGAAACGCGCAACGGCCATCCTTCCCGATGGCCGCCGTTTTTCCGATCTTCGCTTCCTGTTCCGTGGCCCCTGTATTCTGATTCTCTTGGTCCCTGTATTAAAGAGGTCCGCGCTATGGCTGAAACCGCACCCTTCCCCTACGAAACTCGCCTCAACATCCTGCACGGCCCGCTTGAGCTGATCGACGTCCATGCCGTTCCCGGCGCCAACGATTACAAATGGTTCAATCAGACTCTCTGCAAGGTCAACGATTCCGTGGTGCGCATGGCCGCAATCGAGGGCGAATACCACTGGCATAAGCACGACGACGACGATGAGTTCTTCTACGTGGTCGACGGTGAGCTGCTGATCGACATTAGAGATGGGCTCGAAGAACGTACGGTCTCGCTTAAGCCCGGCCAGGGGTTTGTAGTCCCCAAAACCGTGGTCCACCGCACGCGCGCGCCGCAGCGCACCACGATTCTGATGGTCGAGAACGCCGGAATCATCCCCACCGGTAATTAATCCGACCCCAGCCAATTCATTCCGCGTGATCTCATAGCGCAAACGCAAAACGGCCACCCCGAAGGGTGGCCGTTCTGCAAATGACAACTGATCACTGACAACTGACCACTGTTTCTACCGCTCGTTCTTCCGCCAGTTCACCAGATCGCCCAGCGTGGTCGTCGAGCTGGAGACGGGCGCCTTGTGCGCGCTCTCCTTGTAGTGCTCGACCGTAGACCGGCTGGCTTCCTGCCCGCTTGCGGCGCGCAGGCTCAGTCCGACCTTCTTCTCTTCCACGTTGATCTTGATGATCTTGAAGTCGTGTTCCAGCCCCTGTTCGAGTTTGGAGTGGTCGCCGCCTTCGCCGGCTTCCGACACGTGGCACAGACCCTCCACGCCCTCCGCGATTTCGACGAATGCGCCGAACTGTGCGGTGCGCAGAATCTTGCCATGCACGGTGTCGCCCACGCGGTGCGTAGCGAAGAAGCTCTCCCAGACATCCGGCTGCAATTGCTTGATGCCCAGGCTGAGGCGACGGTTCTCCGGCTCTACGCCCAGAACCACGGCCTTCACCTTCTCGCCCTTCTTCACCACTTCCGACGGATGCTTCACGCGCTTGGTCCAGCTCAGGTTTGAAACGTGAACCAGCCCGTCAATGCCGTCTTCAATCTCCACAAACGCGCCGAAGTCGGTCAGGTTGCGCACCCGGCCCTCGACGATCGTCCCCTGCGGATACTTGTCGCTCAGGTTCTCCCAGGGGTTCTCGAGCAGTTGCTTCATGCCCAGCGAAATACGTCGGTCGGCCGGATTCACGCTCAGCACCACAGTGTCCACTTCGTCGCCCGGCTTTACCAGCTTTGACGGGTGCTTCAACCGCTTCGACCAGGTCATCTCGGAAAGGTGAACCAGTCCTTCGATGCCCTGCTCCAGCTCAACGAACGCCCCGTAATCGGTCACCGAAAGCACGCGGCCGTGTACCTTGGCCCCCACCGGGTAACGCTCCGTGGCGTCCAGCCACGGGTCAGGCGTCAACTGCTTGAAGCCCAGTGAAACCCGCTGCTTCTCTTTGTCGAACTTCAGCACCTTCACCTGGATCTCGTCGGCTACGTTCACCAGGTCGCGGGGATGCGTCAACCGCCCCCAGCTCATGTCGGTGATATGCAGCAGGCCATCGATTCCGCCCAGGTCGACAAACGCCCCGTAGTCGGTCAGGTTCTTCACCGTTCCCGTCAGCACGGCGCCTTCGCTAAGGTGCTCCATGGTGGCCGACCGCTTGCTGTTCTGGTCTTCCTCCAGCAGCTCCTTGCGGCTCACCACCACATTGCCGCGCTTCTTGTTGAGCTTGATTACGCGCACTTCAATGGGCTGGCCCAGATAGGCGTCCAGATTGCGCACCGGCCGGATTTCCAGTTGCGACCCGGGCAAAAATGCCTTCATCCCGATGTCGACGGTCAACCCGCCCTTTACGCGGCTCACCACGATGCCCTTCACCGGCGTCTTGTCGTTGGCGGCCTTCTCGATCGTGTCCCACACGCGCAGGCGTTGCGCGCGCTCGTAGCTCACCAGGTACCCGCCTTCGGGCTCCTCGCGCTCGATCACCACTTCAATCTCGTCGCCCGGCTGGAACTTTACCGCGCCGGTGTGGTCGACCACCTGCTCCAGAGGCACAAGGCCCTCGGACTTCAGGCCTACATCCACCACCAGAAACTTTTCTCTTTGTTCCACCACCTTGCCGCTGACGATCTTGTCGCCGTAGGCCTCAATGGCAGCCGCTTCAGCGGCCTGCTCACGCTCAAATGCGGCCAGGGCGCTTGAAAAATCATCCATCGGCTCGCCAGCGTGTGCTGCCGGCGTATTCGTGACGGCGGCAACTGCGGGTGTTTCCTCAGGGGTCGTCGCGGGAGCTGCAGAAAGCTCCTCTTCAACGGAAGGCAGCTCCGCTTCAACAGCGGGCAGCTCCGTTGCAACGGCAGGCTGGGTTAAGGCATCGGCGTCCAGAGGGGTGACTTCGACAGTTGCGGAAGGCTCGGGGTTGGACGTGGATTCGTACGACGGCTGCTCAAGCTCCGTCGCAGGCTCTAAAGTCGGGGTTTCCAGTTCGGTGTTCAGGGTTATACTCTCGGTTTCAGGATTGAGGACGTTTGCCATTACTGCCAGCTCCGCGATTACGTGCTCCAGCGATGGCTTGAAGCCAACTGCTGGGTGGTTCCCGCGCAATTCTGCGTTCCGGTCGCCCTCGGGCTGTATTCAGTTGCCCTCGCGCCATGTGGCGCGCCGGTCCGTCTTCCGCAGGAAACGCCGTCCCCATCCGGTTGCTCTGGAGATCGAAACTCGGCTGATTTCCCTGGGAAACGCCGGCAGGCAACGGCTTGCTGGGAGGGCGGCCGCAACTCACTGCTGGAATCCGCGCAGGAAGCTACGCCTATCAGTGTAGCAACCTCCGCAAACCAGCGTCAATTGAACACGTCACAAGGTGAACCACTCGTCCGCTCTGCTCCGACCGCTCATCTATTAGATGTGGTAGCACACGCATTCGTTTCGCGCCCTGCGCAGCTTGTGGCTTGCCAGCTTTCAGCCACAAGCCACAAGCTGACAACGGTCTACGATCCTCCATGCACAATCCACGGCTAACCGTTTCACGTCCTTCGCTGGATGCCCCATCCTACAGTTTGCAGCATCGCGGCGAACTTTAGGGTGGGATACCGCGAACCCTTCCAAAGCACGGTCATCTGTTCCCTGTTGCCTGTTCCCCGTTTCCCGTTTCCCTGTTCCCTAATCCCTGTTCCCTGCTTTATCGTTACCAACAGCGAGCCTCGCATGGACCATCTCTGGACTCCCTGGCGTTTTGCGTATATCACTTCGGCGGACAACGCCGCGCGCGCGGGCGTTCCCAAGGCTCTCGATGCCTGGCCCGGCGATCTGGGCTGCGTCTTCTGCAATCTCATCGCCGCCATCGACTACGCCATCGCCCACGGCATGGATCGTGACCGGGCTGAAGCCGCCGGCGGGCTAGTCGTGCGCGGCGAGCATTGCTACATCTGCCTCAACGCATTCCCCTACACCTCGGGCCACGTCATGGTCGTGCCCTATGCGCATCTCGACCGACTGGCCGCGCTGCCCCTCGAAACCGCGCACGAGCTAATCGATCTGGCGCAACGCACCGAGCGCGTTCTCGATCGCGTCTACTCGCCACACGGCTTCAATTTTGGAATGAACATCGGCCAGGCCGCGGGCGCGGGCGTAGCCGGTCACTTGCATTTGCACGCTATGCCGCGCTGGGTAGGCGACACCAACTTCATGACCACCGTCGCCGAAACCCGCGTCCTGCCTGAAGACCTCGAAACCACCTGGCGCAGGCTCCGCGAAGCCTTCGCGGAAGAACAAGGACAAAGATAAGAATTGAAAGAAGTGAAGGAACTGAAGAAGTGAAGGTTACTCTGTCGGCGCTTCACTCCTTTCACTTCGTTCACTCTCTTCACTATCTCCCTCAGTTCATCGGGGTCCCGTTCCCCTGAACCTGCGTCGTCGGCGACCAGTTTCCAGCCAGCACTCCGTTCGGATTGGAATTCGGAATGTCGGTCTGGTACCACTGAGTTCCGTTGGTCCAGGTCTCCGAATAGCCGGCGGTAACCTTTGTTGTGCTTCCGTCGGGGTTCATCACGGTTTCCCGGTCCAGCGAGTAGTCCACCCAGTCGGAAGCGGCAGTGCTCTGCGCATTCATCGACGCATTCGCGTTGTTCATCGCGCTCTCGAACTGTGACTCCTGTTGCTGCATGAACGCCTGGTGCTCGGCCGCGGAGCGCTGCATGATCTGTTGGAACTGCTGATAGATCATCTGGCTCTCCTGTTGTTCCTGAGCTGTCAAGGCGGCCATCGCCTGCTGGCCCTGCCGCTGTTGCCGCTGCAATGCCGCCTGCGTCCACTGCGGCGAGTTCACGCCGTGCGGCAGATTGTTGTTGTCCACCAGTTGCACCAGGGCATCCAGTTCGCCCAGCGGAGCCGTAAGCACGTCAACTCTCGCCCAGCACGTGCCGCCGGTCTGGGAGGGGCTGGCGTTGTTGCCAATGGAGCACTCCACCACCGTCCGAAGCCGCTCCTCCACCACGAACGACCCGTTTACCACCTCGATCCGCAACGCCGCCGTGTCCGCCGTGTAGTTGCTGCGCATCGCCGCCGGAGCGCGCGTGGTTAGTTGGGTCAGGTTTGCGGCGTACCCCTGCGCCCATTGTTGATACGCAGCGGAAACCGGCATGGTCCCCTCCACGTGCACGCCGCCCTGCATCATTCCCAGGTAATACTGCAGGAAGGCGGCCGCCGAAATCTGTCCGGAGATATTCGCGCACCCGCTGTTAAACGTGCCCTTCAATGCGGGGTGCCACTGCCAGCCGACCACCGGCTCAATCCGCATCTGCATCAAGGCATCGGGCGAATAGGCGCGAAAGACCGGCCATGGCGAAAACGTGCAAGCGCTGATCATGGTAATGCCTTGCAGTTTCCATCCCGCCGGGATGGTCAGGGTTGCCGAGGGCATGTTGTTCAAGGATGGATCGGTGATGGTGGCCGTCGTAAATTGATTCGGCAGCGCCGAGGCGGTAACGTATGTCGCAGCCCCGGGTTTGCCGCCCGACTGCGGCCCTGGACCGCTGACGGTGCCCACAGGCGCCGACCCACTCCCGGGCGAAGCACTCCCCGGCGACGGCTTGCAGCCCACCATCAGAATCGTTACCGCGCAAATCAAAACCACACCCCGCGTTAACTTCGTCATGCCTCGCACTCTCCTTTTTCGGTCCTGAGACACCGCATTCTATCGTTCGATAGGCAGAAAGCGATACATAAATAGGGAGGCCGAAGAATCCGGCCTTCGGGCATCCGGAGGGAGCAGGGGCCTTCAGGCCCCTGAATCAAGCAGAAAAATGAAGGCTGGGCTTTAGCCCCTGCGGCTTGGCTTCTGATACTGGTCCAAGGCTCACGTCTCACCGTCACTGACCCCTGGCGGCTGACCCCTGGCACCTGAAACCTGCCCCCTGTATCATGTCTGCGAGGAACGCGATGAAAACACTACTCTGTGTTTGCGCTGCATTGGTCATGACGCTCGGCACGGCCTCCGTGCGCGCTGCCGACGTCACCGGAACGTGGTCGACGGAGATGAAAACCCCCGACGGCCAGAGCTTTCCGCTCACCTTCACCTTCAAGCAGGACGGCGTCACGCTCACCGGCACGGTGCAGGGTCCGCAAGGCGACCCCATCGCCGTCAGCAACGGCAAAATTGATGGTGACAAGTTCACCTTCGACGTATCCTTCAACGGCATGACCATCCACCACAGTTGCGCGGTCACCGGCGACGACGAGATCAAGATGACCACGAAATCCGACTCGGGAGACTTCCCCGGCGTCGAGCTAACGTTGAAGCGCGTCAAACAAACACCGGACACGCCGGCCAAGCCCACCCCGCCGCCGCAATAATTGGCGAAGAACCCAGCCGGAAAGCGCGCGGACAAGCTACCACGACGCTGGGTACGACCGCGCCACGGGCAATGGGTCAGTTTGAAATTGTTTTGAAAGGGCGCGGATTCAGCCGTGCCGCAAACAGCCTCAAAAAGGGGGCCTTTAGCCCCTGAGAGGTGGCTTCTCTCAAGCTGACCAACGCCCGACCTGAGCAAGCCGGAACACTTTTTCCCCTTCGGAGGTGAAATACTCCCACCATGAGTGACCATATTCGTCGCGATCACGAAGAACTACTAGAGAGCCTGATCCACGGAAAACTGCCGCGCAATCTCAGCTGGAGCGCAGTTGTTGATTTGATTGCGCAAATCGGCGAAGTGCAGCCCCACGGACACGATGAGTTTCTTTTCGTAATCGGCTCAAAGAGAGAACTCTTCAAGCGACCAAGCAGCCACGATCTCAGTGTGGAAGAGATCTCCCGCCTGCGCCATTTTCTGCATGAGGCCGGGGCTCTCCCGGACGGGATTATTGAGAAGCCCGCCAAAGCAAACCAACCCGGCCGAATGGTTGTCGTCATCGACCATCATGCGGCGCACGTTTACCATGACCGCGGGGTCAACCTGCCCGAAGATGAAGTTGCGGTTAAGCCCTACGATCCCCATGGATTCCATCACCACTTGATCCACCGCAAGGAAGCTCATTACGTGGGCGAGCGTGTTCCCGAAGAAGACTCATGGTACGAGCAGATCGCCCAGGATCTGGCCCATGCCCAGGAGATCATCCTCATCGGCCATGCCACGGGAACCAGCAACGCGGCTGTGTTCCTGAGCGCATATCTGAAAAGCCATCACCCAGAGACATTCCTACGGATTATCGCGACCGAAACGGCGGATCTCTCCGCGATAACCGAACCGGAGATTGAAGTGATCGCAAAGAAAGCCTTCTCGCGCCAAGTCTGACCCCAGTCAGCGAATGGCCAAGCGCGGCTCACGGTGCGGATTCGTCGCTCGCATCCGCTTCCGCCGCCAGGGCCAGCTCCGATTCCTCGCCCGCAGACGCATCCAGCAAATTCCGCGGCAGCGATTTGCTGGTTCTGATGCCAAGTTCCTTGAGCATCTCCACCTGGCGCAGAAGATTACCGCGACCCTCGCTCAGCTTTTTCATCGCCGTGCCATAGCTTTGATCCGCCGCCCGCAGTGCCTTGCCCACCGCCTCCAGGTCGCCCACAAAGTTCGCGAATTTGTCGTAAAGCTCGGCGCCGCGATTCATCACGTCGCGCACGCTGCGCGCCTGGACTTCCTGCTGCCACAGCACATTCACGATGCGAATGATGTAGAGCAACGTCGTCGGCCCCACCAGCAGAATTCCCTGCTGATAGGCGTCAGCCCACAGTTCGCCGTCGTTTTGCAGCGCCAGCAGAAAAGCCGGCTCAACGGGCACAAACATCACCACGAAATCCGGCGCTTCAATTCCCGGCAATTTCTGATATCCGGCCCGGGCCAATCCCGTCACGTGGCCGCGCACGCTCGCCAAATGCAGTTTCAACGCTGCGCCGCGCGCGGCGTCGTCCGCTGCATTCGCATAATCGGTATACGCGGTAAGGGAGACTTTCGAATCGATAATCAGATTCCGGCCGCCGGGCAAAAGAATAATCACGTCGGTGCGCGCCGATCGCGTCTTTCCGCCGTCCTCGCTCTCGAGGCCCGTAAAACTCTGCTGAAAACTGTACTGCTCGCCCTCGCGCAGCCCCGCCTTCTCCAGCAGATCGCGCAGAATGAACTCGCCCCAATCGCCCTGCGCCTTGGCCGAGCCGCGCAGCGCCGTGCTGAGGTTTTGCGCATCTGCGGAAAGCTTTTCATTGAGATCCTTGAGCTGGTTCAACTCGGTGGCCAGTGCCGTCCTGCCAATCAGGCTCTCCTTCTGCGCTTCCTCGACTTTGCTTCGAAAATCCTTGATTTGCTCAGTCAGCGGATTGAGAAGGTTTCCCAACTCCTTCTGGCTGCCTTCGGAGAAAGTCTTCGAATTCTCCTTCAAAATATCCGCGGCCAGAAGCTTGAACTGTTGCGTTAGCCTCTCTCCGTTGGCCTTTTCGTTGCCGAGGTCTGACTCTAGTCTGCTGTTCTGGCGCGTGAGTTCGAGAACTTCACCGGCCCGCTGCGCAGACTCGCTGCGCGCAGTATTCAATGCCTCCGTAAGGCTGCGATTGCTCTGCTCGAGGAGCGCCTTTTGCGTGCCCGCAGTAAGGTTCCGCGACAAAAACCCGACGATGATTCCTGCCACCGCCGCAACGACTCCAACAACCCAGATCGGCATCGTTTTCTTCCCCTTCCTCTTCGCCAAATATACGCCCTGGGGCTGTGCATTTTCCTCCACGTCGTGCTCCCTCGCTCCCTTGCTCCCTTGCTCCCCTACTAATCCCTGCTCCCTGTTCCCTAATCCCTGTTTTTTCCCGCCTTTACACCCCCCGGCTCGCCCGGTAGACTTGAAACTTCGGGGCCATGCGCAGATTTCTTCGCGCAAAGGTTGTCATCTCCCGCCGTGGGCCGGTATCGTAGGCACGCGGGGCGCTGGTTCCAGTCCCTGAAGAGTTTTCTTGATTTCCTAATCACACGAGGAGAAGCACGCATGGCCGTTGAAGAAAAAGTGAAGCAGATCATTGTCGAGCAGTTACAGGTGGATGAAGCCGAAGTCACCCCCGGCGCCAGCTTTCAGGAAGACCTGGGCGCCGACTCGCTCGACGTGGTCGAACTTGTGATGCAGTTCGAAGAGGCGTTTGACATGGAGATCCCGGACGAAGACGCCGAGAAGATCAAGACCGTCAAGGACGCCATCGATTACATCGAGAAGAATGCGAAAGGCGGCAAGTAGCCATTGAGTCAGGCAGCGGCCCAGGGATACGCCCAGACATCGCCGCGCAGAGTCGTCGTCACCGGCGTGGGACTGCTTTGCGGCGTAGGCAATACTGCACCCGAAGTGTGGCGGCAGATCCTGGCAGGCTCGAGCGGCGTCGCGCCCATCCAGGGCTTTGACGCCTCCGCCTTCCCGGTCACCTTTGCCGCCGAGGTCAAGAACTTCGACCCCCTGCAGTTCATCGACAAGAAGGAATCGCGCAAGATGGGGCGATTCACCCACTTTGCCTTTGCCGCCGTCCAGGAGGCGATGGCGCAGTCCGGCCTCGTCATCGACGCCAGCAACGCCGACCGCGTAGGGGTCTTCATCGGCTCCGGCATCGGCGGATTCGAAATCATCGAACGCGAACATACCAACCTGCTGAACGGTGGACCGCGCAAGATGTCACCCTTCTTCATTCCCGCGGCCATCGTCAACATGGCCGCCGGCCAAATCAGCATCCGCTACGGCGCGCAGGGTCCCATCTCCGCAACTGCCACGGCGTGCGCCACCAGCGCCAACTCCATCGGGGACTCCGTGCGCATGATTCTGCACGGCGACGCCGACGCTATGATCGCCGGCGGTAGTGAAGCCGCTGTCACGCCAATGGCCGTGGGCGGATTCGCCGCCATGCGCGCGCTCTCTACGCGCAACGACGAGCCCACCCGCGCCAGCCGTCCCTTCGACAAGGATCGTGATGGATTTGTCATGGGCGAGGGCGCCGGCATCCTCATTCTTGAGGAGCTGGAGTTTGCCCGCGCGCGCGGAGCCAAAATTCTCGCCGAGGTCATCGGCTACGGCATGAGCGCCGACGCCTACCATATGACCGGCATCGCTCCTGAAGGTGCAGGCGCGCAGCGCAGCATGCGGGCCGCCCTCAAAGACGCAGGCATCAAACCGGAAGAGGTTGGCTACGTGAACGCCCACGCCACGTCCACTCCGGCCGGAGACGGCAACGAATCACTTGCGATTGAAAAGGTCTTCGGCGAGCACGCGCTCAGCCACAAGCTTAAGATCAGCGGTACCAAGTCCATGACCGGCCATCTGCTCGGCGGCGCCGGCGGACTCGAAGCCGGCATCACCGTGCTGGCGCTCGTCAACCAGCAGCTCCCGCCCACCATCAATCTCGACAACCCCGACCCCGAGTGCCGCCTCGACTACGTGCCCAACAAAGCCATCGCGCACAAGTTCGACATCGGTCTGTCGAATTCCTTCGGTTTCGGCGGCATCAACGCCAGCCTGATCATGCGCCGCTGGGAATAAGACAGTGCGAGTGTGGGTCGTCGGCGCACATTCACACTCACACTCACACTTTTCCCTGTTCCCTCGCCCCCTCACTAACTCCGCTAGCTCCGCTAACCCCGCTAACTACGCTGTCTTTGTGCCTCTAGTCACAGGACGTTCATACTCCGCGTGTGATAGCATCCGGTCTTTGACGAAGCGCCCGGCGAAAATCCCCTCTTCTTTTTCGCCCTGCGCCGCCTGAGACCTCCGTATGAATGAGGAAGACGGCAGACCGGGAGCCCGATCCCGGCAACTCGGCCCCTCAGACGCCCCAGCCGGCGCCGCCCACCAATCCCTGTTCCAACATTTCCGTGCCCCATCCCTTCGCGCTTTATGCGAAAGGGTGGGAGACGCACATCATTTAAGGAGCAACACGCCATGAAAACGTACCAGGGAAGTGAGATCCGCAACGTAGCTGTAGTGGGGCATGCACACTGCGGCAAAACCACCTTAATTGCCGCTCTGCTGCATGCCGCGAAAATGACTCCCACCCAGGGCCGTGTCGAAGACGGCACCGCCGCCACCGCCTATGACGAAGAGGAAGTGGCCCGCGGCATCACCATGCAAAACGCCGTCGCCTTTGCCGAGTGGCAGGGCGTCAAGATCAACTTCGTTGATACGCCCGGCTTCCACATGTTCACCCACGAAGCCCGCGCCGCGCTCTTTCCCGTCGAATCCGCCATCGTAGTCGTCAACGCCTCGGCCGGCATCGAGCCCGTGACCGAGCGCGTTTGGAAATTCGCTGAAGAAGCCAATGTGCCCCGCGTCGTTCTCGTCAATCAGATGGATAATCCCAAAGCCGGTGGCGGCGGCGGCTTGAGCGCCCTCCTTGACGATCTCACCGAGCGCTGGGGCCGCAATTGTGTTCCCGTCCAGTTGCCCATCGTCGACGCCCAGGGCTTTCACGGCGTAGTCGATCTCGTCACCATGCAGGCCTACACCTACACCGTTGGCGGCGATGGCCGCGGCAAAGTGTCTGCGGAAATTCCCGCGCCCCTCGTGGCCGACGCCAAGGCCCGTCACGAAGCACTCGTCGAGCTCGTCGCCGAAGGCAAAGACGAGCTGATGGAAGAGTATTTCGAGAAGGGCACCATCCCCGAAGATCACCTCGTCGCCGCGCTGCACGAAGCCATCCGCGAAGACCGCATCTTCCCCGTGCTTTTTTCCAGCGGCCTCGCCAACATGGCCCTCGATCATCTTCTCGATTTCCTGAAGGTCTACACGCCCGCACCCACTGAGCGCTCGCCCATTGTCGGCGTCACGTCCGGGCCCGATGCCGACGCGCCCACGCGCAAGATCGACGACGCCGAGCCTGTCACCGCCATGGTCTTCAAGACCATGGCCGATCCCTTCGCCGGCCGCATCACTTTCTTCAAGGTGATTGGCGGCGTAGTCAAAAACGACGCCACGCTGGAAAACTACATCCGCAGGTCGTCAGAACGGCTCGCGCACCTCAGCATCATGCAGGGCCGCAAGCCCGTCGAAGTCGCCGAGCTCCACGCCGGCGACCTCGGCGCGGTGGCCAAGCTCCGCGACACGCTCACCGGCGACACTCTTGGGGCAAAGGGTGCCGAATTCCAGGTCGCGCTGCCCGCGCCGCCCGAGCCCGCCATGACCTACGCCATCGAACCCAAGTCCCGCGCCGACGAGGACAAGCTCGCTCCTGCGATCCACAAGCTCATGGAAGAGGATCTGCTCATCCGCTTCTTCCGCGACCCGCAGACCAACGAATTCCTCATCGCCGGCGCTGGCCAGCCACACATTGAGGCCATCGTCAGCCGCCTCAAAAAGCGCTACCACGCTGAAGTCACGCTCAAGGCGCCCAAAGTTCCTTATCGCGAAACCATCCGCGGCAAAGCTGAAGCCCAGGGCCGGCATAAGAAGCAGTCCGGCGGCCACGGCCAGTTCGGCGACTGCAAAATCCGCATGGAGCCCATGCCCCGCGGCGGAGGTTTCGTCTTCGAGAATGACGTATTCGGAGGTGCTATTCCCCGCAACTTCATCCCGGCCGTCGAAAAAGGCATCGTCGAGACCGCCGTGCGCGGTTTCCTCGCTGGCTTCCCCGTCGTCGATTTCAAAGTCACCGTCTACGACGGCTCCTATCACGACGTCGATTCCAACGAGCTTTCCTTTAAGAAAGCCGGCCGCCTCGCCTTCCGCAAGGCCATGGAGCTTTGCAAGCCCTGTCTCCTTGAACCCGTCATGAAAGTCGCCATCGAAGCTCCTGACGAGTTCGCCGGGGCCCTCATGGGCGATCTCAACGGCCGTCGCGGTCGCGTGCAAGGAATGGAGAGCAAGGGCCGCACCACGGTCATCAATGCTGAAGTCCCCATGGCCGAGATGCTTACTTACGGAACCCTGCTCACCTCCATGACGCAAGGCAAAGGCAGCTACCACATGGAAGTCGACCACTACGACATCGTGCCCCAACTCGTCGCCGACAAAATCCTGGCCAACGCCAAACGCCCCGACGAGGAAGAGGAAGAGTAGCGCCGTCTCAATGTCCGCTCATCTTGAGCCTTATGAATCGGATGTCATCCTGAGCGAAGCGGGCCGCGCATAGCGCGGCCCGCGAAGTCGAAGGACCTGTGGTTGCTTTTGCGTTGCACGCACTCGGTCTCGAACACGGACCTGCGCACGATTTAGGTCCGCGCTCGAGGCGCAGCGTTTGTTAGCCCCGCGTTTCAACGCGGGGAAACTGCCCCGCTAGACGTCGGGAGTCCCGTAAGGACGGCGCTCGCTGAACGGCCGCCATTTATCGGTCGTCTCGTTCGCGTCCGCATCCGCCGGGGATTTCTCATCACCCTTCCGCGGCTTGAATGTCTTGCACGTGAATCACCTTCGCCTGTTCATCCAGCTGGCCCGTCACCTTTACCGTCTTGCCCTCGAACGGCTTGGCTTTATCCGAGTCGTCCAGCCCGAATATCTGGCCCGATGAGTCGCGCAGCATATATTGATCGCCATTCTTGACGACGGTTCCGGTAAAGGTCGAGGCTTTTGCCTGGCCCTGGTCAGGTTGCTGTTGCGGTTGCTGTTGCGGTTGCGCCTGCTCCTGCGCATGAGCGCGGACGGCGGCAACGAATGGGCTTCCCCATGCCAATGCGAATGCCACTACTATCGCAACAAGCGCAGAGAAGTCGATAAGGTTGCGCTTAAAGGAACGCATAACGAGTACCTCCGGGTTGGATTCGCCCGGACCCGCTTACTCGTCTGGCCCGGGTGCGGAGATTCGTGCATGCGGCGGGCCAAACCGAATCCGATTGAAAGCGAAGAGAATCGATCGCCACACGCGTCCTTCCAGGTAAAAACTTCTAGCTTGCAGGCTGGTAAAAACTGCCAGTGCCAGTAAAAACTGCCTACCGGCCACCGCTCTCACGCCCAAGAGGACGCAGGCGACGCTCAGGAAGGAGCAGGGGCATTCATGCCCCTGGACAACGCATGAAGAAGACGCAGGGCTTCAGCCCCGGAAGGACGAGTTTCCTATAAGAACCCGCGATCAAAGGTCCCGCGGTCCCACGACCTTGGCCCCTGACCACTGTTCACTGACCACTGACCACTGCCTCTCCGTAGTGTTATTCTGACGCGTCATCAAAAAGCTCGAGGAGGATGGCGTGAAAAAAGGCACAATTTTAGAAGGCATCGTTATAGTGACTGTGGCCTTGGCATTCCTCGCAGGATGCAGCACCAAGGGTCCGCAGATTCAGACTCCGCCCAAGTGGCAGGGCGCTCCTTACCACCTCTCGTTTGGCGCGCCGCCGGCCAAGCCCAACCCGGCAGGACTCACCATTCCGCCTATCAAGTGGGTGGCCGATCCTGACCAACTGCAAACCCGCGCCGACCTGGTTGTCGAATTCGACTCTTCCTCGGCGAAAGGTCAGGGAGGCCAGGGACCAGTGACGAATCAGATGGCCTTGGGAGCGGTCGATATCTCCGGTGCAGAAGGCCAGTTGCCCGACGCCTACGTGGACAAGGCCAGCACCGATCTTGCCAAAATGATCGGCGCCTACTGCATGAAGGGCAAGATCAAACTCTCGGTTGCCCTGACGCGCTCGTCCATCCCCATGAACCCGACCGACGACCAGATCAATGCCAAGCGCCTGTCGGATTGGACCCCGATCGAGCTCGACTACAAGAACCCGCACCCGAAGTGCTAGGCCACGTCGAGAGCCGTTGTCAGCAATCAGCGGTCAGTTAGCGGCCGTCAGTTCGCGGCCCGCAAATCGTATTTCGTGGACGAAGGCGTTCTGATCCCTGATCCCTGTTCTTTCCGGTATGCGCAGGAACGGGAAAATTCTCTGCAATTCTACGGATGGCTTTTACCGAGCGTTTTCAGCGGGTTGCGGCGAGAATGGTCTCTGTGGGCTTGCGGGGTGGCGTAAGAGGCAGCGCTGCAAGGGCGTTCACGATGAGGCTCCATTTCTGCGCCGAGTGGCTCGAACGGAAAAATGTCGTCAGCCCGTACAAAAATGTCTTATGATGGCGACTCTGGAACACGCGGGGCGGGGTTAACTTCCATTCTTAGGGGAGTTACGTGGCGCGGATCTTCCTCAGCCATTCAAGTAAGGATCGAGAACAGGCGGCGCGGCTCCTCCAGTGGCTGCACGCCCAGGGATTCGTCTCGACTTTTCTCGACTTTGACGAGCGTCGGGGCATTGCGCCTGGCGCAGACTGGGAACGCACCCTTTACCGGGAAGTCTCCTCCGCCGATGCGGTCATTCTGATCCTGACAAAGAACTGGTTTGACAGTAAATGGTGCTTTGTCGAGTTCGCGCAGGCGCGAGCGCTAGGTAAAGCCATCTTTCCGCTGGTGGAATCGCCTACCGGAGAGACATTTGTCTCTTCGGACATTCAGCATCTGAACCTGGTGAAGGACCGCGAAGGTGGACTGGAGAGGCTGCGGTCGGAACTGACGCGGATTGCCATTAACACGCGCGGCGGGTTCCCGTGGGATGGTGCCCGTTCGCCTTTTCCGGGGCTGCTTGCCTTCGACGAGGCCGATGCGGCGATCTATTTCGGACGTGATGATGATATTCGGCGGTTGATCGAACGTTTGAACGCGCGTCGAGCGCAGGGCGGCGAGAAGCTGGTCACACTGCTCGGCGCTTCAGGGTCGGGGAAATCGTCGCTACTCCGGGCGGGTGTGGTGCCGCGGCTCAGGCGCGATCAACATAACTGGATCGTATTGCCAATTTTTCGGCCGCAGAACCAGCCGCTTGATGAATTGGCGCAAGCAATCGCGACGGGCCTTCAAGACGCAACAAATTGGAGGCGCTGGCGCGCTGCTCTCGAAGCTGAGGACTTGCTCCTGGCACTTTCTGATCTTGCACGCGATCTTCGCGCCGCATACGGGCAGAACGAAGCACATATTCTTCTCGTCATCGACCAGGGCGAGGAGTTGTTCGGCGAGGCCAATCGAAAACAGGCGGAGCAGTTCACCCGCGTCTTGAACGCACTGCTCGACGCGAGCTCACCTTTCCTGGCGGTGATGGCGTTGCGCTCAGACTATCTTGGCAAACTCCAGGAGGCATCCGGACTCACGGCATCGTTTGAGGACTTTCCACTAAAGCCCATGCCCCTGGAGCGGGTGCGCGAGATCATCGAAGGCCCTGCAAGGGTAGCCGGCATCGCAGTGGATGATGCGCTCGTGATGGCGGCCATTGCCGATGCGCGCACTGACGACGCTCTGCCTCTACTGGCTTTTGCTCTGCGGGAATTGTATGACGGATCAGCGGCGAGCGGACGACTGACCGTCGAGGCCTATCGCGCCCTGGGCGACGCAAAGGAGCAGCTTTCGCCACTCGAAAATGCCGTTCGGCGCAGGGCCGACGAAGTGCTCGCCAAGGCCAGGCCGGTGCCGGAAGATTTGGACGCCCTCAAAGAGGCCTTTATTCCAGCAATGGTGCGCGTAAATACCAACGGCGAATATGCACGCCGCCCCGCAGACATGGCTGCACTCCCCAAACAGGCGCTGCCGCTGATCGAGAAGCTGGCAAAGGCGCGCCTGCTCACGATCCGCAAGGAGCAGAACGCCACCCTGGTGGAAGTCGCGCACGAAGCTCTGCTGCGGAATTGGCCATTACTACGGGGATGGCTCGACGAAGAGCGTGCATTCATCGATGGCAAAGCGCAGTTAGAGCAGGACTTGCTCCTTTGGGAGCGCGCGGTGCCGCAGCAGAAATCGGATGCCCTTCTCGCCGGCCTCAAGCTCACCCGCGCCCGTTTGTGGCTCTTGGCAAAGCCACACCAGCTCAGCGAGGGCGAGCGGGAATTCATTCAGGCAAGCATCGCGCGCCAGGAAGCAGAAGCGGCACAGCGCGAGCGCGTGCGGCGTAGCGTGCTCAGCGGGACGATTGCCGCCGCCGCCATCCTGGCCATTGTGGCAGTTCTTGCTCTTTGGGAGTGGTGGCAGGCAAATGCCCAGAGGATCCAAGCCGATTCACGACAGCTCGCAGTGCAGTCCATGCAGTATTCTGCAATCGATCTCGGCGCTTCGCTCCATGAGGCTGTAAATGCTGCGGCGACTCTGCACACAAGCGAGGCGGAGATCGCGTTGAATGCCGCCCTCGCGAACCCGCACGAACGCTACATCCTCCATCACGCGGCAGGAGTCAGTTCCGCAGCCTACTCTCCCGATGGCAGACGCATCGTCACGGCGAGCACGGATTGGACGGCGCGGGTGTGGGATGCCGAAAACGGGAGCCTACTTCTAAAACTCCTGGGGCACAAAGATCTGGTCGAGTCAGCTGTCTTCTCTCCCGACGGCAAGTACATCGTCACGGCAAGCGATGACTATACGGCGCGTGTGTGGAATGCCAGCGACGGCCATTCTCTGTTCACGCTCACCGGACACAAGGGTGCAGTCAATACCGCTTACTTCTCTCCCGACGGCAAGTACATTGTCACGGCAAGCGATGACAAAACGACGCGCGTTTGGAATGCCAGCGACGGTCATTTTCTGTTCGCGCTCGACGGGCACAATGGGCACACGGATGCGGTCAAGTCCGCCGTCTTCTCTCCCGACGGCGGCCGCATCATTACCGCAAGCAAAGACCGGACTGCGCGAGTCTGGGATTCCCACGGTAAATTTTTGTACAAGCTCCAGCATGCGGGTACGGTCAATTCTGCCGCCTTTTCGCCGCCAGACGGCAAGCTCATAGTGACGGCAAGCGATGACCATACGGCTCAGGTGTGGGATGCCGACAACGGCCGTTTGCTGCTCCCGCCACTCGCCGGGCACACCGACAAGGTCGTTTCCGCCGCTTTCTCTCCCCATGGCGACAAAATCGTTACCGCAAGCGCCGACGGGTCGGCGCGGGTGTGGAATGCCGGAAACGGACGTTTACTGGCCACGCTCACCGGGCATACTAACGGCCTCTATTCCGCCGGGTTCTCTCACGACGGGACGCGCATTGTCACGACGGCCTGGGATATGACCGCCCGAGTTTGGGATGCAAGCGACGGCCGGTTGCTGGCCACGCTCGCCGGCCACAGCGGCTTGGTCGTTTCCGCCGAATTCTCTCCCGACGACCAGCGGATCACCACGGCAAGCAGGGACGCCACGGCGCGGGTGTGGGATACCAATGACGATAGGCTGCAGGCGGCGCTCGCGGGTGAAAACGGACACACTGGGCCTGTAGACAGCGCCTCTTTCTCCCCCGATGGCAAGCGCGTCGTTACGGCGAGCTGGGACAAGACGGCTCGGGTGTGGGATGCCGGCGGCGGCAATTTATTGTCCACACTTACCGGGCATACGGATAAGGTCAATTCCGCCGCCTTCTCTCCTGACGGCAGCCGTATCGTCACAGCGAGCTCTGACCATACTGCTCGTGTGTGGGATGCTGGCAACGGCCATTTGCTGCTCCCGCCGCTCGCCGGGCACAATGATAACGTCAATTCCGCCGTTTTCTCTCCGGACGGCAAGCGCATCGTCACGTCAAGCGCCGACCATACCGCTCGGGTGTGGGATGCCGGCGACGGCCATCTGCTCTTT
>JBEKEP010000017.1:0-36476 GCA_050013775.1 Occallatibacter sp.
CATCGGGCGCCGGGGGCGCGTGGTCCGTGATGTAAGTTGGATACTCAGGTCCCGGCAAGCTCTCATGCATCGAGTTCAAGGCGACTGCGCGGACATGTACTTTTTGTCCGTTGTCGAGCCCACTTACTTCAATCCGAGGTTGATTCTCCACACGGATTGTTGTCCAGGTAACGCCGTTATCCTTGCTTAACTCAAGGCGGTATTGGGTTGCAGAAGCAACCTGCGCAATTACAACATGCGCACCACCGCTGACGTTTTCCGTTCTCAAGACATGCGGCGCCACGGGTACCGGCAATCCATCGGTCACTTCCCAATGGTGGCTCCCTGCAGGCAGTTCGACGATGAATGCCCCCGATGCACGTTGTGCCGTTCGCGCTTCACCATCGACATAAAGGACGGTCTTCTCAGAAAGCGCGGGCAGCGTGATGGTGACGGACGAAGCTCGAGAAGAGTAAAACTCGCCGCACGGCGATTGCCCGGCAACAATCGAGCCGCCAATGCCAAGGTCGGCGTCCTCTGTGCTCACTGTAATGCTCGGGACGCCGATGCGTGTCCCATGAAACAGCGCGAATTCGACTCTGTCTTTTGCGGATCGAATCAGCCCCGCTGTGCCTTCGAAGATCATTCCTCCGTCCGCAAAGCGGACCGGCTGTGGATTGCGGAACACAAGATCCCGGATATCGCCCACTTGCACGCGGCAGCCAAAGCTGGTGCCTTCCACATGAACCTCGTTGCGATGACTGATCACCGCCATCGAATCTCCCTGGCCATCAAACCACACACCAGTTGATGATTCCGACTGGTGGTCGGTTCGTCGCGTCTCACTGCTTTCAGCAGATCCGCCCCGCACCAATTGAATGTTCGGCAGCTCGTTGCCGCGGCGCACAAACCAGGAAAGCCTGTGGATGGTCGATTGCTCCAGCACGGCATCGTAGAGCACAAAATAGTCGTGGCCCGCCAGCAGAATGCTGCGGCTGACATACTCGTGGGCCGCAACCTGCGAAGGCGCTTCGCGCGGCACGATCTCTGCAAACTGGCCTGAGCCCAGATTGTAAAACGGACGCGAAAGCACGTTCTGGCCGATGGAGCGGAATTCTCCGTCCTTGAAGACGCCGAAGTTGGTGCAGAAATCCGTGTCCTGATCTCTGCGATCTCCCACGTCTTCCGGACCGTTGAAGCTGTACGCTTTGCCGGCCGCGTAGAAATAAACCAGGCCGCATCCACCTTCCCCTGCCCATCCCCAGCGGTAGTTTGGGCCCTCGTCAATCTGTTGCAGATGAACGGACAATTCATCGGGCGTACCCACCGCGGCTCTGAGAACGATTCCGTATCCGGTGTGCTTGCGGCTGCGCAGGTGCGGATTGGTGCCCAGGTTTTCCGGCACGGCATACATGATGTCGTCCCACGGCGGCTCGTTTCCGGGCTGCGATTCAGCATCCTGATCCGCCGGACGTGAAGCCCACATCGCGTGCTCCGCCGCCATCGGTGCGTAACGCTGGAGACATGTGCCGAGATACCAAAGCGAGCGCGGCGGAATGCGTTGCTCGGAGTGCGCGCCGATCGGTGGATAGACGCGGCGTGGGCCTTCGCCGGGTCCCACGACGCCCCACTCCCGCCCATGATCGGCCGCTAACAGCGACTTGAATCCTTCTTTGGTCTCGCCATCGAAAGGGGCGGAAAGTGCGCTCACCAGCCATTCGGCCATCTCCGCAAGCTGAGGCGTCAGAAAGCGCACCACTCCGTCATACTTCCGGAGCAGAAAGTCAGTGCGCATCGAAGGCCGGGCAAATGCCCAGACATAGGTGCCGATGTCTTCGGTCCATCGCCCGCCGTCGGCATTCCACGTCTTCACCGAAGGGCGCGTGTTGTAGCGGGTGTTTAATGCGACGCACTTTTGCCACTGGTCCGCCCAAGTCCGCGCCATCGGATGATCGGGAAACAGAAACGACATTGCGGGCGCTGCGGATTTCACGTCGGCGAGATAGTTGGGATGACCAGCGAGCATGGGAACCACCGGCATGAAATCGTTGCCTGCCAGCACATATGCAAACAAGAGATACATGGCCGTGAGCCGCTTTCTCTGCCGCTCGCTCATGGTCGGGCTCAGCCGATTGAATCCGTCGATCCAAAACCCCATGATCTGCCGGCTCGGAACGGGGCTGAAGTTCACAATGCTTCTGCCCGCGACCGGGCCGTGTCCATCCATTTGCCGCGTGCCGGTGACTGGAAGCGTAGATACGAATGGCGACGTCATGACGCGAGCCTCAAGCTCCGCCGCGGTTTTGATTGACCCGCCGGTGAAAATCACCGCCGGACGGCGCAAACCTTCGGGATACTCGAGCACCCAGTCCTTCACTCGATTCAAATCGAGCGTGCCATAGCGATTCTCGAGAAAGAGCGTATGCGAGGTAAAGCTCAGCGGCGCCTGGTAGGTGAGCCCATCCTTTTGCACCGGCTGCGAGTCGACTTCCAGTTGATGCATCGCCTCCTTGTCCTTCACGTGGTCGTAGAAGGCAATGCACGTCGAGCGGCGGCCGCGGACCAGCGGCCATCTCCAGGAAAGTTTGCCTTCGTCATAGTAGGTGCGAACCTCGAGCGCCTGCGATTCGACCTCATAGGCATACTCGTGGTCCTGCCAATCCGTCACGTCATCGATGAATACGCCCAGTGCGTCGCCCGAGCGCTGATCCCAGAAATTCGCCCAGGTTCCGATGGTATTGTTGCCGGGCGCGGGCTCATAGATGCCCAGGATGATCGGCGACTGGCCAGCCGGCAATAGGTCGGGATAAATAGCCTGGCTCGCGCCGAACCGCACGTCCTCCTTGCGCCACGGCTCGTCGATTTTTTCCCACGCGTACTCGTCATAACTGTGGATTTGCTCGGGCAAGGGAAAAGGATGATTGGGCGATTGGCGGTGGGTCGCGTCAAATCCGGTCCAACTCGTCGTCAGTGTCCCCCGCATGCCGGGCTTGACGCCTTCCATATTCTCCTGGAGCCGGACAAACTCGAAACCAGCGTTGCATTGAATCCGGGCAATGTAGCGAGAACCGCCCGCCGTCTCATAAGCGATCTCGTATGCGATGAACAATGGCCCGCTCGCAATGCGATTGGTTGTGATCTGCTTGACCTGATCGCCCTGAAAGCTCAGAACCGAAGAGCCGATCCACTTTGGCCCGCGAGAAACCTGCATCACGGGGCCGGGAGCATCTCCGACTACAGATTGGCTGGCGGGAATGCGGACTCGCATGATCCCCGAGTCGAGGACAATCGTGTTGCCCTCGCGCAACTCGCGGACCTGAGGCTGCGCTGCGCTCTGCGAATCGCCGGCGGAGAGGACAAACTCACGATGTCCTCCACTGGGAAGATCCGCGAAGAAATTTAACGTGGCAGTTTGCAGCCCGTCGTGATCCCGCTTCAGATCCGAAAACTGAAAGGGAACTCTATCGCCGCTATCAATGTTTGTCAGGACAAGCCGATCCAGATCGACGGTCTCGCGAAACTCAATGGGATAGACGAGCAAGGTCCGCGGCCACCAGTAGAACGGGTGTTCCAAGGCGTCGCGCAGAATGAATCGGATCTTGTGCGATTGGTCCCAGATTGAGGCTTGCGCGGATGCAGAAGCAGCCTCAGTCGCCCGCAATCTTGACGCGGACATCACCATCGGAAGAGCGAGCATGTTGTAGCAGAAAATTCTTCGATCCAAGATTTTGACTCCGTGGCCTGTAGGCAATAATTTTGTAAAATCGGTCCGCTCGAAGTGTACCGGTCCAAGCGTACAAGTCGATGCCGCAAGAGCGGGTCAATGACGTGGAAGAGATCGAGATCTCAATCGCGGCGATAGTCACCCATCACTCCTACCCGCTTCCAAAGTTCAATTTGATCATCACCGTTTGGCAATTTTGCTGCAGCCCCATCCTTTCATAAGTGACCGGTCATGAGTTCCTTACGCTCTTTTCTGAAAGTAGCCTCGTGAAGATTGCACCTTCTGCGTAGATTGACTGTAAGACTTTCAACTTATGCGATCGGAGGCTTTCAATTTTCGCGTCGACCCACAACTAGATAAAAAGACGAAGAGATTTATTCCCGGCCTGTTCTTTGCTGCGGGCCGCGGCGTTTCGCGTTGCCGAACACCGGACCTGCTGCGGCCGTGATAGGATGGCTGCGCTGTTTTGGGTAGCGCGCTGCGCTCATGTGGATCGCGTGCATGAGCTGCCCGCGGCAGTGAATTCGGCGGTCAGCGAGTTTGGAGTTCCTATGAATCGAGCACCAAGATGGATCGGCGCGGGATTGTTTTTTGCTGTTGCGGCCGCGCCAATGTTTGCCGCAACAACAGAAGTCTTCAGAAACGAAAAGGTCATTGTGACTGAAGAAACGCTGGTGCCGGGCGAGCAGGAAACGGTCGCAGGTGAGCACGCCAGCGTCGTGGTGTTTCTGAGTGGCGATGCCGTGGAAGCGAAGTTTGCAGGTGGCGGGGGAAGGCACGATGCCGTGCAGCGCGGCGAGGTCTTGAACGAGGCGGCGGGTCAGCGCATCGTGACCAACGTCGGCCATACGCCGCTGCGGTTAGTACGCGCGGAATTCCTGACCGCAGGCAGCGAGGAATCCTGGGGCGCGACGGGCTTGCCGCCGAATTACGACGTTCTTTTCGAAGACCAGCACAGCCGCACCTACGAAATCAAAATTGCCGCGCACGCCGTGGAGCCGCAGCATACGCATCACGCGCGCGTGGTGGTTTGCCTCAGTGGGGCGCAACTGGAACACGTGCTGCCAGACGGAAGTGTCCAACCCTCCACGCTGAAGACCGACGAAGTCGCGTGGCGGGAGGGCCAGACGCACAAAGGCCACAACCTGGGCGACACCGATCTGTGGGTGGTTGCCATCGAGCCGAAGTGAGCGCGCCGCATCACTCCGGAATGTCGCGCAAGGAATGGATCGTCGTTGGCCTCCTGGTCTTTTCCGTTCTGGTGAATTATGTCGATCGCGGCAACCTTTCGCTGGCCATGCCGCTTCTTGAGCGGGAGTTCGCGTTTTCGTCTCTGCGCGCGGCCCAGCTCCTCTCGGCATTTTTCTGGACCTACGCAATTGTGCAGCTCCTTGGTATCGCCGGTTGGTTGACGGATCGATATTCGGCGGGCTGGGTTTTGATGGGCGGATACCTGCTGTGGTCGCTGGCCATGGCGTTTCTTGGCTTCGCGCCTACATATGCATGGCTCTTTGCGCTGCAGCTCGTCCTTGGCATGGGCGAGTCCGTCGCCTATCCCTGCTACTCGCGCATTTTCGCCGCCATGCCACAGGAACATCGCGGCCGCGCCAACGCATTCATCGACGCGGGAACCAAGATTGGGCCGGCCGCCGGTGCGTTTGTGGGCGGACTGGTCCTGGTGCATTACGGCTGGAGAATGCTTTTCCTGGCATTTGGCATCGGCGCGCTCATCTGGGTCCTGCCGTGGTATTTCGCGATGCCGCGAGGCGAGGCAGCGGAGAGCCGAAGTGCCGCTGAGCGGAAGCAGGAATCGTCGAATCCGGGCGCGGAGCCGTCCATTCTAAAAATGTTGCGATTGCCTCGCGCATGGGGCGCGCTCATCGGACACTTTTGCGGGAATTATTTTTACTATCTGCTGCTGGGCTGGCTGCCCACTTATTTGGTGCAAGAGGAGCACCTGTCGATTCGCGACATGTCGCGGCTCACCGCGGCGGTTTTTCTGTTGATTGCCTGCTCTACGGTGACGGCGGGATGGATCTCCGATCGCCTGATCGCGCGCGGCAAATCGCCGACGGCGGTGCGCCTCACAATAGTCGCCGGTGGGCAGGCAGTGGCATCCATACTGCTTGCTTTTACTGTTCTTCACGGGCATCCTTTCATTGCGCTGAGCCTGCTGGCCGTCGCCTGTATTGGCCACGGCGGCTACGCTTCAAATCATTGGGCGATTGCGCAAACCCTCGCGGGGCCCAAGATGGCCGGCCGATGGTCGAGCTTGCAGAACGGGTTTGCCAATTTCTCCGGGATCGCCGGGCTGTGGCTCACGGGATACATTGTGCAGTCGCACCGCAGTGCGCGGCTGGCCTTCGCCGTCACCGGTGCAGTGGCGCTGGTGGGTGCATGTTCGTGGGTGTTCCTAGTGCGGCGCGTCGAGCCGGTGCGGTGGGAAACTCTACCATCGGGCTGGCGGCGCGCATAAGAAACGCTAAATTCTCTATCGCACCACGGCGCGCGCTTCCAGCTTGCGGAGGGACTTGATCATCTCCGCGAGCGCGGCTTTGCCGATCTCGCCTTCGAATTCCTTCTGCATGCGGTCGAGCGCGGCGATCACGCGTACGGCGCAGCGCTTGCCCAGCGGCTTGAGCGCGAGGAGATAAGCACGCGCGTCGTTGGGGTCGATCCTGCGCTGCAGCAAGCCCTTGACCTCAAGCGAGGAGATGCAGTGGCTGAGATTGCCCCGCGTGGTGGCAAAGGTTTCCGCCAGTTGCGACGGCTTGACCTGGCGCGGCGCCTCGAAGAACAACGCCGCCAGCACCAGCGCCTCGAGAAATCCGAGGCTGTCGGCCGCGAGCACGCGCGAGGCCAGCGACTCGAAACGGCGCGCCGCGCGGTTGACGGCGAACATGGGACTTTCCCGGAGAAAGGCGTCGATGCGCATAGCGTTCAGAAAGTAGTTGAATCGTTCAACTATTCAAAATGATACCAAACCATGGTTGAAGACGCGCTGTGCGGCGGCGATGATAGTGGTGAGCCCCTTGATGAGCCAATTGCGATTGATTCCGACCGCCCCATTTCTGCTGCTTGCTGTTGTGTTGCCCGCGGCCTTTGCGCAGGATGCCGCGACCACGCCGAAAACGCCGGTCAAAGCGCTCGCGGAGACCATGGTGGTTCTGGGCTCGGCTACACCGGTGCCGCTCACCGAGTCGCAGCGCTCCGTCGACGTTCTGCCCGTGCAAGGGCAGTCGCTGGCTGCCGAGTCGCCGCAGGATTTTCTGCGCGGGGACTCTTCGATTTTTCTTGAAGAGCGCGGCGGCGGCGGCGGTCAGGCCGACATCGTGATGCGCGGCGGCAGTTTCGAGCAGACGCTGCTGCTTCTCAACGGCTTTCGCATCAACGATGCGCAAACCTCGCACCACAATCTCGATTTGCCGACGCCTATGGACGCCATTGATTCCATCCAGTCGCTCGAGGGCGCTGGATCCACGCTGCATGGCGTCGACGCGCTGAGCGGAGTGGTGGACTTTCTCACTGCGGCGCCCGATCACGACTCGCTGTTTGTGCGCGCAGGGGAGGGAAGTTTCCAGTCGAACGAGGAAACGCTGGTGGGCGGAGCCACGCGCGGCTCCTGGAGTGGGCGCGTCGCCGCGGAGCGGAATTTTTCAACGGGATTCGCGGCCACCCCTGGATACACCGCCCCAACATACACCGGTGCCTGCTCTCCGCAGCTATGCCAGAATGACCGCGACTACCGAAACGAGGACGCGTCCGCCGAAGGCTGGGTCGGTTCCCGGCTCGGTGTCACCGATCTGCTGTTTGCCTCAAGCGACCGCTCCTTCGGCGCGAACCAGTTTTATGGCGCTTATAACTCGTGGGAGCGGACCAAAGGCTGGTTTGCTTCGGCGCGGCAGGAACTCGGCGGCCACACCGTTGCGGCCTTCGGCTATCGCCGCCACACCGACGACTTTGTGCTTTGGCGCAACGACCCAGCAGGATACGAGAATAACCACATTGATGGCTCATGGCAGGGATCGCTGGGGCAGACGCTCACCGTACGCAAGGATTCTGTACTGCTGATGGGTCTCGAAGCCGACGGCGACAGCATCAACAGCTTCAACTTTTCCAATCTCAACTCTTCCGGCCTGGTTGAACGCTCTTTCGCGCTAGGCGTTCATGCGCGCAATCGCGGCGCTGGCTACGTGGATCTGGATCTGCGGCCGGCGAAGCGGCGCTGGAGCCTTTCAGCGGGCGCACGCGAGGAGATTTTTTCCGGCGGAGCGCGGGCCGTGTTTTCGCCGGAGCTGGCCGGCAGCCTGCGCGTGGCGAAGCAACTGAAACTGCGCGCCAGCGGCGGCTACGGGTTCCGAATTCCCACCTACACCGATCTCTATTATTCCGATCCCTCGACGCTTGGCAATGCGAGCCTCAAGCCGGAGTCGGCGTGGAGTAGCGATGGAGGCGCGGATTGGGCGCCGTCGGCCAAGCTCACACTCTCCGCAACCGGATTCTTCTCGAAGCAACATGACACCATTGATTACGTGAAGAGCACGACCCTTCCCAATCCCTATCTTCCCGCCGGCTGCCCGGGCAACATCTGGTGCGCGGACAATCTAAACGGCTTTGGTTTTTCCGGCGTCGAAACCAGGCTCACGTGGATTCCGAGAAAATCGCAAACCGTGCGTATTGCGTGGACCGGAGTACACGGCGCGCAGAGCGCACTGCACGGGCTCGAGTCAGAGTACGTGTTCAATTACCCGGTCCAGAACATTCGCGCTTCGTGGAGCGCCGCGCTGGGCCACGATTTTGTGCTGTCCAATGCCGTGCAGATCGCCGAGCGCTATCAGCAAACGGCGTATCCGGTGTGGAACGCAACGGTCACCCACGACACCGGAAAACTGCGGCCCTATTTACGGCTCACGAACCTGGGCAACACCGGCTACCAGGAGATCACGGGCGTCAATATGCCGCCGCGCACCATCATGGGCGGGGTTGCGCTACAACTGGGACATTAGTCAGGCCGCGACCGAAAAAGTCTTGTGCCGTGCGCACCGATTTCTGCTACCTTCTACTCGTATCTCGGCCGTCCGCGCTTCGCCTTCGCATAGTCTTCCCTCGACCCCACCCTGCGCAGAGGAGATGAGCCATGAGTCTCGCAGAAAGTCACCACAAGATTCATTACATCGAGTTCGCGGCCAGCGACGTGGCGCGCGCTAAACAGTTCTATGCAACGGCCTTTGGCTGGACCTTTGAGGATTGGGGTCCTGACTACGCCAGTTTCGACGCGGCCAGTGCAGGTATCGCTGGAGGCTTTCGCTTGAGCAAGCAAGAGGAGACGAGCGGCAGCGCCGCGCCACTGATTGTGCTCTATTCCAAAGATCTGAAAGCCACGGAAGCGGCCATTGTCGCGTCGGGTGGCGTGATCGCTGTTCCCATTTTCGAGTTTCCCGGCGGACGGCGCTTTCACTTCTCTGACGGTGTGGGGAACGTGCTTGCTGTGTGGTCGGAATAAGGAAAACGCAATCCGCAAATCCGGGAACCGTTTTGCCGTTCCGCGGCGAGGTGCGTTCCCCCGCCTGTCCTGTTGCGTGATAAAAGCGTGGAGGATCGCGCTCTGCGGAAGAAATCAACCCCTTACCATTCAATACCTTAGAAAACCGTATAAAATTGAGCTGAAATTTTCTAAATTCACAGTACAATCCAGATAATCATTCGCTAAAAAGCGGAGTTTGTATCAGGACTTTTCCCCATCTGTGTGTACGTGCGGCCATCGCATTGCTGCCGTTTGTGGCGGTCTGCGTGGTGCTTTCTCGCGCCGGCGTGGCCCAAACGCAGGGACATAATGCGGCGCAGACTCCGCCACCCAGTCCCAACGCTGCGCCATCGGGCGCGATCATGCTGCCGGATGCGCCTGCGAATACCCGCACCCTCGGCAGTGGTGCGCAGCCGGCAATGGCGGCGACCGCGATCAACCCGAAAACCGCGCCCGTGATGATCAACGGGCGGCCGTATGTGCACCCCACGCCTAAGGAACAGTTCGACGACTACGCGAAGAACACCTACGGTCTGCCTGCGCTGATGTTTACGTCGGTGCGGGCTGCAGTTGCGCAAGTCAGAGGCAAGCCCGAGGAGTGGGGGCAGGACTGGCCGGGCTTCGGGCAGCGCTTCGGCAGCGCCAGTGCCACGACTGCGATCGACGGCAACGTGCGCTATGGCATGGAAATGCTCTTCAAGGAAGACATGCGTTACATTCCCTGCCACGGTTGCTCGATCCACAGGAAAATCGAAAACGCGCTGCTGGCCGAGGTCACGGCGCGGCACGATACGAATGGGCACAGATTTTTTACGCTCACGCCGACCCTCAGCGACATGTCCGGCCCGATGATCGCGAACAGCGTCTGGATTCCCGGTCACACCACGATCGACGGCTTCACCGGCTCGCGGCTAATCTTCGCTTACCGCATCGGCGGGCACTTGTTCACGGAGTTTGTGCTCGAACGCCGCCATCACGATCCCAAGCTGCCGGATTGACCGGCAGCTCCGGGCTGGAGACGAAGCCTCAATTCACCGACGGCGGAAGCTGCAGCGGCTTTTGCGGCCCGAGTTCTTCGCGAACCAAAGTCAATCCCAGAAGCCAGCGCTCAAAGTTGTCGGAGAGGCGCGCAAAAAGCGGCGCTTCGTCCTGGTATTCGAAGAGATTGAACTGGCTGACGATGAAATAGCTCTCCTTGCCCGCGCGGATGAGCTCAGCAAGGCTTGGGGAACGGCGGCGAAGGCGGCGCTTGGATCCCGCGGCCTCGGGATACATGCCGGCCACGAACAGCGCGTAGTCGCCGATGTGTTTGCGCAGTGCGCGCTCGGCGTCGAACGAGGGCGCATCCCCGTTTACCGGGTCGGAGGCGCGCTCCATCTCTTCCAACTCCTCAATGGGGCGGCCCGATCCATCGCGTATGCGGTAAAGATTTCCGGCATCGGAAAACTCGCACAGCAACCGTGCCACGTAGCTGGTCACGTCGGGATCGTGAAGACCCAGCTTTCCTTCGTAGCTGTTGCGGACGGCTTGCTGAAAGAATGGTTCGAGTGGATGAGTCTGCGTCTGCATACACACCTCCCGTGCGCGGAAGCGATGGCTTTTCCGTGCCTTGCCGTTGCGGCTGCGCGCGAGCAGCCCGTTGCCTTTGGGGCTCGGCCGTTCCTTGTCATGCTGCGCGGGGAAGATGCCGGCCGCGGCCCGATTTACATCGTTGTAACACTGAGCTTAGCCGAAGAGTTGCGTTGGTCAAGAGGGGAGGGCAACTTTGTTGGCACTTGAGTAACTCGACTGCAAACAGCGCGAGCAATCTACCGGCAGATTGCAGTCACGGAACAAAAAAGGCAGCCGCGTGGGCTGCCTTCTCGTGCAGTATGAAACTACTGGCGGGGCTAACTTATACCGCTGCGGGCGTGCGCGATTCGAGCTCAGCCAGCCGTTTGGCCAGGAGCGTCTCCAGCTTGACCAGCGCAGCCGAGAAGCCCTCGATGCCTTCCTTCAATTTGTCGCTGGCCATGCGGTCGGCGGCGTGCATGCGGTCGAAGGTCGCCTTGTCCATGTTGATCTTGTCGATCTGCATGGTCTTAGCAGTTTCAGGCGAGAGCTTG
The DNA here is from genome assembly GCA_050013775.1 of Occallatibacter sp. Taxonomy (GTDB): domain Bacteria; phylum Acidobacteriota; class Terriglobia; order Terriglobales; family Acidobacteriaceae; genus Telmatobacter. The sequence continues at coordinate 11,333 of JBEKEP010000017.1, forward strand.
CGCGGCAGGTCGCCCTGGGTGGCTTCAAGTTCTGCCAGGAACTGCGGCGAAATGGTAAGCAGGTCGCAGCCGGCCAGTTCGCGGATCTCGCCGATGTTGCGAAAACTCGCACCCATCACCACGGTCATGTAGCCGAATTTCTTGAGGTAGTTGTAAATGGTCGTCACCGACTTCACACCGGGATCATCAGCGCCCTCGTAATCCTTGCCCGTGTCCTTTTTGTACCAGTCGAGAATGCGGCCCACGAAGGGCGACATGAGCGTGGCGCCCGCATCGGCAACGGCGATGGCCTGGTGCAGGCCGAAGAGCAGGGTCAGGTTGCAGTGGATGCCTTCTTTTTCGAGAACCTCAGCGGCCTGAATGCCCTCCCATGTGGACGCGATCTTGATGAGCACGTGATCGCGGCCAATGCCCGCGGCGTCGTATTGCTTGATGATGCTGCGCGCCTGCGCGATGGTGGCATTGGTGTCGTAGGAGAGTCGTGCGTCGACTTCCGTCGAGACGCGGCCGGGCACAATTTTCAGGATCTTTTTGCCGAACGCGATGGCCAGCTGCTGGAAGGCGAGATTGGCGACTGCCTGGTCTGTGGCGCCTTCGCCAAGTTCGTTCCGCGCATCCTTCAGCACGCCGTCCACAATAGGCTGATACTGCGGCATCTGTGCCGCGGCCGTAATCAGCGAGGGGTTGGTGGTCGCGTCCTGAGGGTGAAACTTTTCCATCGCTTCCATGTCGCCGGTATCGGCGACAACGACGGTGTAGTGGCGTAGCTGCTCAAGCAAATTCTGCGGCATAACTCCTCCTGCGGGGACGGGGCGATTGCGGGGAACGTCCTACGGCACCAGTGTAACTCTTCCTTAGGATGCGGCAAGTGAACGGCCGGTTTCATCTAAGCCGACTCGGCCTCCACGGTGTTTGCCAGTATGCCAATGCCGGCCATGGAAACCTCAACGCGGTCACCGGCCTTGAGCGGTCCCACGCCGGACGGGGTTCCGGTCAGAATGAGGTCGCCTGGTTCCAGCGTGAAGGCTGCTGAGATGTGCTCGAGCAGAATCGGCACAGAAAAGATGAGATCGTCCGTGGAAGCCTGCTGGCGCAGTTCGCCGTTGACGCGTGTCTCGATGGTGACTCCGGCTGCAACGTCCAGTTCATCGCTCACAACCGGGCCGACCGGGCAAAACGTATCGAAGCCCTTGGCGCGCGCCCACTGCACGTCCTTCTTTTGCAGATCGCGAGCAGAGATGTCGTTGGCCAGCGTGAAGCCGCGCAGGATCTCGCGCCAATCGTCTTCGGGCTCGAGGTTGCGTGTGCGCTTGCCGATCACCAGCGCCAGCTCGCCTTCAAAATCCACGCGCTCCGACAACGAAGGCAATACCACCGCGCCGCCCGGCCGCTGGAGCGACGAAGGCGGCTTGAAGAAGAGCAGTGGCTCGACGGGGATCTGATTGCCCAGTTCCACCACGTGTTCGCGGTAGTTGCGGCCGACGCAAATAATCTTCGACGGCGTGACCGGCGCCAGAAGATTCGCTGCGCTCAGGGGGATCGCTTCAAAATTTGTGCTGATGGGAGATGCGTTTCCATTCTCCACGCAGTAGCGCAGGTCTTCCTCGGGCGCGTCGATCAGGCGCACGATCTCCAAGCTTCCGTCACGCTCTTCGACAGCGCCGTACTGGATTTGACCTTCGCGGAGGAATCGGCAGTATTTCATTTTTCTCCTTGTCTCGGAGCAGATTTATGGCGCGGGAACCGTCTCTTCTGTCTCGGCCGAGCGCGCGCTTTCGTGCCCTTGCTGATCGACGGAGCTCACCGCATACACATAGCTGTGGCCGGGTTGTACGTTCCCATCGTGATAGTCGGGCTCGGACACCGGCTGTGCAGGGGAGATGCGCCGCCAAACGCTTTCGGTTGTGCCACTTTCCCGCCGGTAAACGACGTAACCGGCCAGATCGGCTTCGATGCCTGGCTGCCAGTTCAGGTCGATCGCGGGTCCTGCGCCCGCTTCGCCGGCAGTTGCCACCGCCGCCAAGCCTTTGGGCACGGCAGGAGGATACACGTTCAAGGCTGCAATGCGCACCGGGGATGAGAAGGGCCCGGCCAGCTCCAGGGTCTCTCCGTTGACGGTGACGCGTGCAACGCGTTGCGCACGATATTCATAAGTTTCGCCAAACTGGATGCTGCTATCGAGAGCGTGATCGGCGTGGGCGGTGGGCGCAACCAGCAGGGTGCGCTCCGGCGGTTCGGGGCGCGGTGCGAGCGGGCCCTCCGCGGACTTTGACGGTGCAGGCACGGGCGGCGAAACCGGTTTGCGCACCAGTCGCACCGCAACAGGCACCGCATCCGGCGGCGCGGGCGTCCAGTGCAGCAGCACGCCGTCGCGGCGCATCTCGGCTGCCAGGGCGTCGACTGCGGCAGGCGCCTCGCCGGCAAGTATTTGCGCGCCATTTGAGAGTCCGGCAGAACGGCCCTTGCGGTTGTCTAGCTCAACAAAATAGGTGAGAACGCGTGGCGCGCCCTCGGCCAGCGCCGGCGGCAGCGTGTCAGTGAATGCGCCGGCGGCGTTTGGGGTGAGCTCGATGGTTGCTGCTGCGGAACAGCTCGCAGCGACGCTCTCACTGCGGCAGATGCGCACCGTCACGTTGTCCTTCAGGGACACCTTGTCGGTGTCTCTCTTCGGCATACTCCAGGTGAGCGCCACCTGGTTGCCGCTGCGAACAGCGGAGAGATCGCCGACGCGACTTGGAAGATGCAGCGAGGGCGGCTGCGGCGCGCCGGGCATGCCGCAGCCGGCGAGGGCGACGGTAGCCGCGAGCGCGACAACGAGCGCGGTAAAGAGCGCTGCGGTACGCGCGGGCGCGCCCGGATTTCTTGCACATTGCATGGCGCTTTCAGTCTATCGGAGCCGCATCGGCACGCCCGCTTGATCGACTAAATCTTTTTCAAGTTGGCGAACTTTTCCATCAGCTTCTTGACGCCGTGACGGGCGAAGAGGACGGTCAGCTTGGCGTCTTCGCCGTCGCCCTCGCGCACCAACACGGTGCCTTCGCCGTACTTGGCATGCATCACGTGCTGGCCTTTCCTCAGGCCCGATGCGCCGTGAGTCGCAGGAATGTCCATCACCGGCCGCGCGAAGCCGCCGGGACGGCCCCCGGATTTTCCGCCGAAGAAGTGGGCAATATTATCAATGCTGGGCTCCGCCCCTTTGCTTCTTGGAGTAGATCCCGGTCGAGATGAAGACGACGTCGCTAAGCTCCGAGGGATCTCCTGGCTTTCGTCCTCATAGTTGAAGTGCGCGCCCTCCGAGTCGTGGCCATGCCGGTGCCGGCTGCCCACGCCGTAAGCCGGAGTGGCCCACGCGGGACTGCGAGCGCCGAGATTTTCTACGAGTTGCGACGGCACCTCTTCAAGGAAGCGGGAAGGAATGCTCATCTCCGGCACATCGTTGCCGTAGCGGCGGCGATAGTGGGCGCGGGTCAGAATGAGCGTGTTCATGGCGCGCGTCATGCCCACGTAGCAAAGGCGGCGCTCCTCTTCAAGCTCATCCGGATTACTGAGGGTGCGCGAATGCGGGAACAAGCCCTCCTCGAGGCCGGCGAGAAACACCAGGGGAAACTCTAGCCCCTTGGCCGCGTGCAGCGTCATCAGCGTGACGCGGGCATTGGGATCGAACTGATCGGAATCCGACGCGAGTGCCGCGTGGTCCAGGAACTCGCCGAGTGTCTCCCCGCGCTCCTCGGCGTCGTGCGCGGCGTTGGCCAACTCCTTCAGGTTCTCTATGCGGCTGAAAGCCTCCGGCGTTCCCTCGGTCTCAAGCGCCTTGATATAACCGGTGCGATCGATGAGGAAACGGATGAGCTCGGGCAAAGTGGCCGAGTCTCCCGGCGCTCGAAACCCGCTCCGCGCTTCTGCGTTTTGGTCGGACTCGGCGCCTGAACCAGCGTTCTCCTTCGGCATAACGAGGAACGGCTTCAGCGGCGCATTGTCAGCAGGCGAAAAGTGCGAAGCGTCAAGCAGCGGGATCTGGTTCTCGTCGCCACCGAATTGCGCCTCTGCATTTTCTTGCTCGCTTGCAGCCGCCCCGAACGCGAAATCCGCGTCCGCATCATCGGCCGTAGCTTCCGCGACATCCGTGGCGAGCTTGCCGGCGAAATCGGGATCCATCATGGCTTGCGCGTCGAGAATCAATTGGCGGAAGGTGTCGAGCGCTATCGCCGCGCGCGTGGGGATAAGGCGATTCGCAACCGCCGCGGCAATCGCGTCCCAGGTGGAGACGCCGGTTTCGAGAGCCAGCCGCTCCATGGTCTCGAGCGTCGTTTTGCCGATGCCGCGGGTCGGCGTGTTGATTACGCGCTGCAGGGCCATCGAGTCGTGCGGATTGCGGATGAGCCGCAGATAGGCGAGCAGGTCCTTGATTTCCGCGCGTTCGTAAAAGCTGAATCCGCCCACCATCGTGTAGCTGATGTTGTAGCGCCGCAAAGCCTCTTCCACCAGCCGCGATTGCGAGTTGGTGCGATACAGAACCGCTGCCGCCCCTCCGGGATCCTGGGTCTCCGACGAGCTCTGCTGCTGACGAAGAAACGCCTGTATCTTGTCCGCAATAAACAGCGCTTCGTTTTCGCCGTCGGGCGCTTCGTAGTAGCCGATGAGCGAGCCGCCCTGGCGCTCGGTCCACAGCTTTTTGCCCTTGCGCTTCAGGTTGTTGGCCACCACCGCGCCGGCCGCTTCCAAAATAATCTGTGTCGAGCGGTAGTTCTGCTCCAGGCGGATGATCGTGGCGTTGGGAAAATCCTTTTCGAACTCCAAAATATTGCGAATGTCGGCGCCGCGCCAGGAGTAGATGCTCTGGTCCTCGTCACCCACCGCGCACACGTTTTGGTGTTCGCCGGCCAGCAGCTTCATCAGCTCGTACTGCGGACGGTTGGTGTCCTGGTACTCGTCGACCAGCAAGTATTTGTAGCGGCGCTGGTAGCGCTCGCGCACTTCGCTCGACGACTTCAACGCGCGCACGGCTTCGAGCAGCAAATCGTCGAAGTCCACGGCGTTATTCTTGCGCAGCTCGTCCTGGTAGGCCTTGAAGATATGAGCAACGCGCTCACTGTTCGGATCCTTGGAATCAAGAAAATAATCCTGCGGATCGACCATGTGATTTTTGGCCCAAGAGATGCGGCTCTGCACAGTGCGCGGGGTGAGTTGCTTGGTGTCGAGTCCCATGCGCTTCATGATCTGCTTCATCAGGCTCTGCTGATCGTTCTCGTCAAAAATCGTGAAGCTGCGCGTCAGGCCCTTGTCGCCGACCTTCAGCACTTCGATGTCGCGGCGCAGGATGCGTACGCACATTGAGTGAAAGGTGGAGATCAAGGGTTTGGCGAGTGACGAGTGGCCCAGCAGTTGATTCACGCGCTCGGCCATTTCGCCGGCGGCCTTGTTGGTGAACGTCACGGCCAGGATCGCGTCGGGCGCGACATTTTTCTCCTGGATCAGCCAGGCAATGCGGTGCGTGATGACGCGGGTCTTGCCCGACCCGGCGCCCGCCAGGATGAGCAGCGGCCCTTCGGCGGCCTCGACGGCAGCGCGTTGTTCGGGATTGAGATGGTCGAGGAGCAGGGGCAAGGCGTCGAGTCCGGTGGGAAGGTTCCTGAGTCTAGTTTACCGGCTGGGCGGCTGCGACCCGTGTGGATGGAACGGCCTAAACTCGGGGATCGGGGCGCATTTGCAATCCCGGGGCCATTTCGCTATCATCAATGGATACACGCAGGGAAACCTCTGCGTAGTCAATTGCACCACGGCTATTGGGCGTCGGCCTGAGTGGCTAACGTTCCCGTCAAAGACGGGCTGGCAAAAGCGGTGGGAGACGAGGGAAGCATGGCATCTGGCAAGAATATTGCGAAGGCGCGCGCCGCTGTCTCAAAGCCGGCGTATCCGCTGCCTGAAGCAGTCAATCTCCTGAAGCAAGTGAAGTACGCGAAGTTCGACGAGACCGTCGATCTGACGATGCGTCTTGGTGTGGACACGCGGCACGCCGATCAGATGGTGCGTGGCACCGTGGTGCTGCCGCACGGACTGGGCAAGACCAAGACCGTGGCCGTGATCGCAACCGGCGACCGCCAGAAGGAAGCCAAGGAAGCGGGCGCGGATTTTGTGGGCGGCGAAGAGATGGTCGAAAAGATCCAGAAGGAAAATTGGACTGACTTCGACGCGCTGATTGCCACGCCCGACATGATGAAGGTAGTGGGCCGGTTGGGCAAGGTGCTGGGACCGAAGGGTCTGATGCCCAATCCCAAGACCGGAACCGTGACCATGGATGTGGCCGCGGCGGTGAAAGAGATCAAGGCCGGCAAAGTGGAGTTCCGTGCCGACAAGACCAGCCTGGTGCACGTGCCGGTGGGCAAGCTCAGTTTCGAGCCGCAAAAGCTCATCGACAACGCGACCACGGTGATCTCGTCGATTGTGCGCGCCAAACCTGCGGCAGCCAAGGGCAAGTACATCAGGAGCGTCACGCTGAGCTCGACGATGGGTCCGGGCGTTCCGCTGGATTCGGCAGTAGCCGACGCGGCGGGCAAGCACTAAGACAGGAATCAGGGATCAAATGATTCCGCGGTCCACCGGAAAAGGTTGTTAGCGCGCGGATTTGAAAGCGTGAAGATTTTGAAACGAGCGCCCGGATGCGGCGCAAGAGGCGACGGCAGAGGCAAGGTTCAAGGTTTCGAAACCTGAAACCTGACATCTGAAACCTGGCCGGAGCGGAGCGAAGGCAATGGCAATTTCAAGAGCGAAGAAGATTGAGAAGACGAAAGCGCTGGCCGCAGAGCTGCAGTCCTCGACCACCGCAATTATTGGCACCTTTAGCAAGCTCACGGTGTCCAAGGACTACGAGTTGCGCAAGGTGATCCGTGAGGCCGGCGGCAAGTATCGCGTGGTGAAGAACAAGCTGGCCGCGATTTCAGGCACAGGCACGCAGGTTGAAGCCGCGCTGAAGGGCCTGAAGGGCGTGAACTCGGTGGCGTTTACCGCGGGCGATCCTGTCGCATTGGCTAAGGTCTTCGCCAAGTGGGCCGGCGAAAACGCGGCGGAGTTCCATTTCAAGCTGGGCATTGTCGACGGCAAGCTGTTGACCGTGGACGATGTGAAAGCTCTTGCCACGATGCCGGGCAAGGAAGAGATCTTCTCGAAGCTGCTCTTCCTGATCAACGCTCCGGCGCAGCGCCTGGTAACGGTGCTGAATGCCACGGGTCGCGACATGGCCGTCGTGTTGAACCAGGGCGTGGAAAAAGAAAAGTTTGCGGCCGCATAACGGCTGACAGCGGTTTTCAGGGGTTTTGGCTGTACCGCAAGCGGGTGGGGCGCTGGTCTGGCGCATCGGAAACCACTGCGTGGGGCAGCTTTTGGGACGAGAGCATAGCAATAAACACGAATTCAAACGATTTTTGATTGGAGAAGAACATGGCGGATATTGCGCAGTTGGAAGAGCAAATTGTGAGCCTGAGCCTGCTGGAAGCAGCAGCTCTGGTGAAGAAGCTGGAAGAGCGGCTTGGCGTTTCGGCAGCGGCTGCGGCCCCGGTGGCAGTGGCAGCGGCCGGCGGCGGCGCTGCGGCTCCGGCAGCTGAGGAAAAGACCGAATTTCAGGTCATTCTGAAGGATGCTGGCGCCAATAAGATCAACACCATCAAGGCTGTACGCGAAGTGACCTCTCTCGGTCTGAAAGAAGCCAAGGACCTGGTGGACGGCGCTCCGAAGGCTCTGAAGGAGAACGCGACCAAGGACGAGGCCGAGGCCATCCGGAAGAAGTTTGAAGGCGTGGCGACCGTCGAGGTCAAGTAAACGGCACGAGACTTGCAAGGGACGCCGGGACGCGCTAACATGTAAGTTGCGCGTCTCTGCGGCTCCGTCCGGGAACTTGCCGGAAGGGGTGGCGGGACGACTTGCGGTGTGGCTTGATTTCCACATCAGCTTTCTCTGCCGGGTGGTCCTTTGAGAGCCTCCAGGCGCGAGTACTTGGATTCTCCAAGTTCTTTTCGGTCAACGGTTTCCTCTGTGGTCAGACAGGGCGGCCGTTGAAATTGGTCGGGTAGCTGGCAATTCGCGGCGGAAGCGGATTTTGCGATCGGCGAGGGCAATGGAAGAAAAATCGGATGGGAGCACAGGCGTTGAGCTGCGCTCGTGAGGCATTGCGTCCTTACGGGCTTTTCGTGTCTTCCCACCGTTCTGCGCGGGGATATCTAGTTTCTCCGGCAGGCTGAAGCGCACAACTTTCCCTTACGGTTCGACCCTGAATCTGGAGTCAGCCGTTGTGCTCGCTTCTCCCATTTGTGCGCAGTCTAGCGCACCTGCTCGCAGCACGCAACATCAACCGCGACTTTTGATCCAGCTTTCACGGGAACCCGCCTGACCCGGGTTCATTTCGGGACGCCACGTGGCGAAATTTCGAAGCCAGCTTCGAAACCAGCTTTATGACGTGCCGGCAATGCAGAAGAGCGGAACTGGAATCTCAGATTTCGTTCGTCAGAACCTTCGATTTAATTCGGTAATTTGCCGGCGCCACCGAGACTCGGGCGTCGGTCCGGCGCGGCCACTGATGAGCAGGGCAGACGCCGCAACGACGAGGCTCAGGAGTGATCATGCCCAACGAGAAGCGCGCGATTCGCAGCCGGCTCGATTTTTCCAAGATTCCCACCGCAACCCAGATTCCTAACCTGATCGAAGTGCAGCGCCGCTCCTACGAGCGATTCCTGCAGATGGACAAGCTGCCTAATGAGCGCGACGACTCGGGGCTGCAGTCGGTATTTGTGTCGGTATTTCCGATTACCGACTTCCGCGGCATCTCGCAGCTGGACTTTGTCGACTATGCGATCGGCAACTGGGAGTGCAAGTGCGGCCACTTGAAAGGCCTGCACCACTTGCGCACGGCCTGCGTGCATTGCGGAGCGATGGTGATTACCAATCCCTTCCTGCCCGGCGACGTGCTCTGCCAGAAGTGCGGCACCTATAACAAGAACACGCCCGACTTCTGCAACAAGTGCGGCGATCCCGTGAGCCTGCAGCTGAAGTACGACCAGCAGGAGTGCGAAGAGCGCGGCATGACCTTCTCCGCGCCGCTCAAGGTCACCGTCCGGCTGACGATCTACGACAAGGATCCCGAGACCGGCAACAAGACCATTCGCGACATCAAGGAGCAGGAAGTCTTCTTCGGCGATATTCCACTGATGACGCCCAACGGCACCTTCATCGTGAACGGAACCGAACGCGTAATCGTGTCGCAGTTGCACCGTTCGCCTGGTGTCTTCTTCGAGACCGCGAACAACCGTACCTACTTCCTGGGCAAGATCATTCCCTACCGCGGCTCATGGGTGGAGTTTGAATACGACCAGAAGAACACGCTCTACGTGCGCATCGACCGCAAGCGCAAGTTCCTGGGAACCATCTTCCTGCGCGCTCTGGGCCTGCGCTCCGACGAGGAAATTCTCAAGACCTTCTACACTGTCGACCGCCTGCACATCGCCGACGGCAAGCTGCAATGGGAAATTCCGCAGGATGCCACGAAGGGTACGCACCTTGTAGGCGCAAAGCCCGCGCACGCCGTTCTGCACGGCAAGGAAGAGATCGCGCACTCTGGCCGCAAGATTACGCCGCACGCGCTCAAGGCACTGCGCGCGGCGTCGATTGCAAGGGTTGAGGTCGAGACAGCAGAGCTCGACGGCGCGCTCACCGCGTCTGACGTGGTCGATACCACCACGGGCGAAGTGATTGTCGAATCCAATTTGGAGTTGACGGCCGATCGCCTGCACAAGGTGATGGCCTCTGGCGCCACCAGTTTCGAGGTCTTCTTCCCCGACCGCGACGACGTGGGCAACATCATTTCGAACACCTTGAAGCGCGATTCCGTGCACAAGCCGGAAGAGGCGCTGATTGAGATCTACCGCAAGCTGCGTCCGGGCGACCCGCCGACGCTCGATACCGCGACCGCGCTCTTCGAGGGCATGTTCTTCGATCCGCGCAAGTACGACTTCTCGCGCGTTGGCCGCCTGAAGTTCAACATCAAGCTGTACGAAAATCAGGACGCCACGCATCTGGATCACCGCACGCTGACGCCCGAGGATTTCTACGCGACCATCCGCTACCTGCTCAAGCTGCGCAAGAACATCGGCGCGGTGGATGACATTGACCACCTTGGCAATCGCCGCGTCCGCGCTGTTGGCGAGCTGATGGAGAATCAGTTCCGCATCGGCCTGGTGCGCATGGAGCGTGCGATTAAAGAAAAGATGAGCGTGTATCAGGAGCTGAACACCGCGATGCCGCACGACCTCATCAACGCCAAGCCGGTGATGGCGGCCATCCGCGAGTTCTTCGGTTCCTCGCAGCTCTCGCAATTCATGGATCAGACCAATCCGCTGTCGGAGATTACGCACAAGCGCCGTCTTTCGGCCCTTGGGCCGGGCGGTTTGTCGCGTGAGCGCGCCGGATTCGAAGTCCGCGACGTGCACCCCACGCACTACGGCCGAATCTGCCCCATTGAGACGCCGGAAGGTCCGAACATTGGGTTGATCAGCTCGCTGAGCTGCTTTGCGCGCATCAACGAGTATGGATTCATCGAGTCGCCTTACCGCAAGGTGAAGGACTCGCGCATTCTCGATTTCGTGGAGATTGTGAACGCCGGCGAAAGCGGCATGCGCGTGGGCGATCACATCGAGAAGGACGAGGCCCTGCGCCTGAACACACAACTGAAGAAGGCGGGCAAGCGCGCCATCGACTGGATTCCCTACAGCTTCTACCTCTCGGCATGGGAGGAAGACCGGCACACCATCGCCCAGGCCAACATCGAGTTCAACGACAAGGGCGAGATCACTGAGGACCTGGTGAACGCACGGCGCATGGGCAACTTTGTGCTGGTGAACCGCACCGATGTGGACTACATCGACGTCAGCCCCAAGCAGTTGGTGTCGGTGGCCGCTTCGCTGGTGCCGTTCCTCGAGCATGACGATGCCAACCGCGCGCTGATGGGCGCCAACATGCAGCGCCAGTCGGTTCCGCTGCTGGTGGCCGAAGCACCGCTGGTGGGCACGGGCATGGAGGGCGTCACCGCACGCGACTCCGGCGCCGTGATCCTGTCCAAGCGCAACGGCATCGTGGATTCGGTCGACTCCGAGCGCATTATCGTGCGCGTCGAAGGCGAACACCATCCCACGCAGCTGTCGCGCGAGGTGGGTTCCGACATCTACCAGCTCATCAAGTTCAAGCGGTCAAATCAAAATACCTGCATTAATCAAAAGCCTGTTGTTCGCGAGGGCGACCGCGTGATCAAGGGCCAGGTGATCGCTGACGGTCCTTGCACGGAGCAGGGCGAGCTGGCATTGGGACGTAATGTTCTGGTGGCCTTCATGCCCTGGCGCGGTTACAACTTCGAGGACGCGATCCTGATCAGCGAGCAGCTGGTGAAGGACGATTACTACACCTCGGTGCACATTGAGGAGTTCGAAATCGAGGCCCGCGACACGAAACTGGGCCCCGAAGAGATCACCCGCGATATTCCCAACGTGAGCGAGCACGCTCTGCGCGACCTGGATGAGAGCGGCATCGTCCGCATCGGAGCCCAGATCGGCCATGGTGACATTCTGGTCGGCAAGGTAACGCCCAAGGGCGAAACCCAGTTGACGCCGGAAGAAAAACTGTTGCGCGCCATCTTCGGAGAAAAAGCCGGTGATGTGCGCGACGCTTCGCTTACCTGCCCCCCAGGCATTGAAGGCACGGTGGTTGACGTGCGCATCTTTAGCCGCAAGGGCCAGGAGAAGGACGAGCGCGCCAAGCAGATCGAGGCGGAATACATTGCCAAGCTCGAGAAGAACCTGGGCGACGAAATCCGCATTCTCACCGACGAGCGCCTGAAGCGTCTCGAAGGAATTCTGGGTGGCAAGGAAGTGCTCGCCGACTTGCATGACGAGCGCACCAACAAGCGCCTGCTCACCAAGGGCGCCATTCTCGACCGCGACACCATCGAGCGCATCTCGACCAAGAATCTGAAGCGCATCCGCTATAACGACAAGGATCCGCGGGTGAACGAACAGATCGACGAGATCGAGGAGATGACCTCGCGCCAGATTGAAGTGCTGCGCAAGATCACCAACGAGAAGGTGTCCAAGCTGCAGAAGGGCGACGAGCTTCCTCCAGGCGTCATCAAGCTGGTCAAGGTCTACGTGGCCATGAAGCGCAAGCTGAGCGTGGGCGACAAGATGGCCGGCCGTCACGGCAACAAGGGCGTGATCTCGCGCATTCTTCCCGAGGAAGACATGCCGTATCTGCCCGACGGAACGCCGGTCGAAATCGTCCTGAACCCGCTCGGCGTGCCGTCCCGTATGAACGTGGGGCAGATTCTGGAGACGCACCTGGGCTGGGCCGCGCACAAGCTGGGCAAGAAGGTTGCCGAGCTGGTGCAAGCCAACAGCGACGTGGCGTATACGCGCGAGCTCATGAGGAAAGAGTTCGCGGGCACCGCCGCCCTGCGTCAGTTGGAAGAGCTCGACGACGAGATGCTGATCCGCGTTGCCCGTGGCATGAAGAAGGGCGTCTGGTTCGGCACCGCGGTGTTCGACGGCGCGCGCGAAGAAGAAATCAAGGCGCTGTTGAAGTCAGCTGATCTGCCTTCTTCGGGCAAGACCATGCTCTTCGACGGTATGACCGGCGATCAGTTCGAGCAGCCGGTGACGGTGGGTTACATCTACATGCTCAAGCTTTCGCACCTGGTCGACGACAAGATTCACGCGCGTTCGATCGGTCCTTACTCGCTCATCACGCAGCAGCCGCTGGGTGGCAAAGCGCAGTTCGGCGGACAGCGTTTCGGCGAAATGGAAGTGTGGGCGCTGGAAGCCTACGGCGCTGCCTACATCCTGCAGGAGCTGCTCACCGCGAAGTCCGACGACGTCTACGGCCGTACCAAGATCTACGAGGCCATCGTCAAGGGCGAAGCGGCCATCGAGCCGGGTGTGCCCGAGTCGTTCAACGTGTTGATTCGCGAGTTACAGTCACTGTGCCTCGACGTGGAGTTGATCAAGCGCGCAGACCTGATCAAGAAAACGCCCACGCCGGAAGTGGCGGCAGTGGCGGATTAGTGATGAGTGATGAGTGATTGGTGGATGGCGGCAAGAAAACGAATCACTAACCACTAATCACTGACAACTGTTTTTTCGGGTCCTTCTTGAAAGCGGCAAACACCGCTTCCCGGGAAGGAAGGACTCTAAAGCAATCCCGGGAAATACCGCGGCAGGCAACAGAGAGCTTGCCAAGGAGGCTCACCTTGTTCCGTTCCAATCCGTTTGAGCTCACCAGCCCGATTACTGACTTTGACGCCATCCGCATCATGCTGGCTTCGCCGGAAAAGATCCGCAGCTGGTCGCATGGCGAAGTCACCAAGCCGGAGACCATCAACTACCGCACCTTCAAGCCGGAACGTGACGGCCTGTTCTGCGCGCGCATCTTTGGCCCCGTAACCGACTGGGAGTGTTTGTGCGGCAAGTACAAGCGCATGAAGCACCGCGGCGTGATCTGCGACAAGTGCGGCGTGGAAGTGACGGTCTCGAAGGTGCGCCGCGAGCGCATGGGCCACATCGAGCTGGCTTCGCCCTGCTCGCACGTGTGGTTCTTCAAGGGCCTGCCTTCGCGCATCGGCCACTTGCTCGACATCTCGCTGCGCGATCTCGAGAGCATTCTGTACTTCGAGTCTTATGTCGTGGTCGATCCTGGCGATGCGCCGGTGCGCGAGCGCGAAATCATCAAGGACGAAACGCGTTTCCGCGAGCTCGACCAGCAGTTCCGTCCCTCCGGCTTCAAGGCCATGATGGGCGCCGAGGCCATCAAGGAATTGCTCAAGCGCGTGAGCATCGAAGAGTTGGCATTGGAACTGCGCGAGCGCATGAAGACCGAGACCTCCGCGCAGAAAAAGCTCAAGTTTGCCAAGCGGCTGAAGGTTGTCGAGGCGTTCCGCAAGTCCTCCAACAAGCCGCAGTGGATGATTCTCGACGTGCTGCCGGTCATTCCTCCAGAGCTGCGCCCCCTGGTGCCGCTGGACGGCGGCCGCTTCGCGACCTCCGATCTGAACGACCTGTATCGCCGCGTCATCAACCGCAACAACCGGTTGAAGAAGCTGATGGATCTGCACGCGCCCGAAGTGATCGTGCGCAACGAGAAGCGCATGCTGCAGGAGGCCGTCGACGCTCTGTTCGATAACGGCCGCCGTGGCCGCGTGCTGCGTGGCGCCAACAATCGCCCGCTCAAGTCGCTCAGCGACACGCTCAAGGGCAAGCAGGGCCGCTTCCGCCAGAACCTGCTCGGCAAGCGTGTGGACTACTCGGGCCGTTCGGTCATCGTGGTTGGTCCGGACCTCAAGCTGCACCAATGCGGCCTTCCCAAGAAGATGGCGCTCGAGCTGTTCAAGCCCTTCATCTATCACCGTCTGGAGCAGACCGGCCAGTGCACCACCATCAAGCAGGCCAAGGAAATGGTGGAGATGCAGGAGCCGGTGGTATGGGACATCCTCGAGGAAGTCATCAAGGACCATCCTGTACTGCTGAACCGCGCCCCAACCCTTCACCGCCTGGGCATTCAGGCTTTTGAACCGGTGCTGGTAGAAGGCAAGGCCATCAAGATTCATCCGCTGGTCTGCACTGCGTTCAACGCGGATTTCGACGGCGATCAAATGGCCGTGCACATTCCGCTGTCGCCTGAGGCGCAGATCGAAGCCAGCGTGCTCATGCTGGCCTCGCACAACATTCTGTCGCCCGCATCGGGCCAGCCGATCACCGTGCCCACGCAGGACATGGTGCTGGGCCTCTACTACCTGACTAAGGCCAAGAAGGGTGGCAAGGGCGAAGGACGCGTGTTCTCGAATACCGAAGAGATCCTGATGGCGCTCGAAGCCGGCGAAGTGGAGACACTTACGCCCATCCGCCTGCGCTACACGGGCAAGGTGCTCGACATGACCACCGCGTACGACGATCAGGACATCACGCACACCGATCCGGTGGACTTCGAGAAAGAGTATCTCTCCACCACCGTCGGCCGCGTGATCTTGAACGACGCGCTACCTCCCGGCATGCCGTACATCAACGGCCTGCTCAAGAAGAAGGGCATCGGGCAACTGGTGAACTACTGCAACCAGAACCTCGGCCTTGAAGTGACCGTGGGCATGCTCGATCGCATCAAGTCGCTGGGCTTCAACTACGCCACGCGCTCCGGTCTTTCCGTGGGCCTGGACGACATGGTCATTCCGGCCAGCAAGTACACCGTCGTTGACGAAGCCGACAAGAAGGTGATCGAAGTTCAGAAGCAGTACATGGACGGCGCCATCACCAATGGCGAGCGTTCCAACAAGGTCATCCAGATGTGGTCGTTGGTCACGGACCAGGTGGCCGACGAGATGTTCTCGAACATGAAGCGGGCCGACGACGAAGGCGCCATGAACCCGATCTACATCATGGCCGACTCGGGCGCCCGTGGTTCGAAGCAGCAGATTCGCCAGTTGAGTGGCATGCGCGGACTGATGGCCAAGCCTTCGGGCGAAGTCATTGAGACGCCCATCACCTCCAACTTCCGCGAAGGTCTGACGGTGCTCGAGTACTTCATTTCGACGCACGGCGCGCGCAAGGGCCTGGCCGATACGGCACTGAAGACCGCCGATTCCGGCTACCTGACGCGGCGTCTCGTGGACGTGGCGCAGGACGTGATCGTGACTGAGAACGATTGCGGCACGCTCGAAGGCATTTACGTCGGATCGATCGTGGAATCTGGCGAAATCATCGAGCCGCTGCGCGACCGCATCATCGGCCGCGTGTCACTCGAGCGCATCAAGGACTACGACGGCAACGTGGTGGTTGAGGTCAACCAGTCCATCGACGAAGAGATCGCGTCGTTGATTCAGGGCGCGGGCGTGGAGAAGGTGAAGATCCGCTCCGTGCTTACCTGCGAATCACGCCGCGGCGTGTGCGCGTTGTGCTACGGGCGCAACCTTGGTTCCGGCCGCATGGTCGAGCTGGGTGAAACCTGCGGCGTCATTGCTGCGCAGTCCATCGGCGAGCCGGGCACGCAGCTTACCATGCGTACCTTCCACGTGGGTGGTACAGCCAGCCGCGTGCAGGATCGTTCGCGTCTCGACGCCAAGAACAATGGCTATGTGCGCTTTATCAACCTGAACACGGTCGAAAGCAAGGAAGGCGAACTGGTGGCCATGAACCGTTCCGGTTCGGTGGCTATCGTGGACGAGCGTGGCCGTGAAAAGGAACGCTACCAGGTGGTCTACGGCGCACGCCTTCGCGTCAGGGAAGGCTCCGCTGTCAAACTGGGCGAACTGCTTGCCGAGTGGGATCCTTACACCTACGCCATTCTCACCGAGATCGGCGGCCCGGTGCAGTTCAAGGACCTGCAGGAAGGCATCACGCTCAACGAGGAAGTGGACGAAGTCACCGGCCTTTCGCGCTGGGTGGTTGCCGACTCGCCCGATGAGAAGCGGCAGCCGGCCATCGCCATCAAGGGCGCCAAGGGAAGCAAGCGCTATCTGCTGCCCCGCGGCGCGCACCTTATGGTGCAGGACGGCGACGAGGTCGGTCCCGGCGACGTGCTGGCGAAGATTCCCAAGGAATCGACGCGCACGAAGGATATTACCGGCGGTCTGCCCCGCGTGGTCGAGCTGTTCGAGGCACGCAAGCCGCGCGAAACCGCCATCATCTCTGAAATTGATGGTGTCGTCCGCTTCGGCGAAGTCTCGAAGGGCCAGCGCAAGATTTACGTGACGGCTGACAACGGCGACGAGAAGGAATACTCGGTGCCGCGCGGAATTCACGTAAACGTGCAGGAAGGCGAACGCCTGCGCGCCGGCGATCCTCTGATGGACGGTCCCTTGAACCCGCACGACATTCTTGCCGTGCTGGGCGAAAAGGAACTGCAGGCTTATCTGGTGAACGAAATCCAGGAAGTGTACCGCCTGCAGGGCGTGGCCATCAGCGACAAGCACATCGAAGTCATCGTGCGGCAGATGCTGCGCTGGGTGCGCATCGATGAAGTGGGCGATACGACCTTCCTGCTCGAGCAGCAGGTTGACCGTTTCCGCTTCACGGAAGAGAACGAGCGCGTGCTGGCTGGTGGTGGCCGTCCGGCTATCGGCAGACCGCTGCTCCTTGGCATCACCAAGGCATCGCTCTCCACCGACAGCTTCATCTCCGCGGCCAGCTTCCAGGAGACGACGCGTGTGCTCACTGAAGCCAGCATCAACGGTGCGATCGACAACCTGCGCGGTCTCAAGGAGAACGTGATCGTCGGGCGTTTGATTCCCGCCGGCACAGGCCTGGAGTACTACCGCAACGTCCAGCTCTCACCGGAGCTCGAGGAGGCGGCAGCACGCGTGCAGCAGGAAGTGACGGCCGAGATCGAGGCCGCCGAACGCGAGCTGGAGCTGATGCGGCAGGAAGGCGAAGCCGAAGAGATGGCCGCCGAATAGCACGAGCGGTGCGGCAGCCCTTTGGTTTGCAACAGTGGAAGGCCCGGCCAAAAGCCGGGCCTTTTTGTTATCCGCGATCCCCGCGGACAAATTCGTCTTCGCCCAAGGTGACTCGCGACCGGCTCTGCCCCGACCGTGTGTGCTTGTCGACGTACATTGAGGCATCGGCCGCGCTGAGCAGGGTTTCCACGGTATCAGCATCCTCCGGATAGAGTGCGATGCCAACACTGGCCGAGCCGTGGATGACGCATTCGTCTCGTACAAAAGGTTCGTGGAAGCAGAATTCCAGCCGCGCTGCAATCTCTTCCACTTCGTCGCGGCTGTGCACCACGGGAACCAGCACCGCGAATTCGTCGCCGCCCAATCGCGCCAGCGTATCGCCGGGACGCAACTGCTTTTTCATGCGCTGCGCCACTTCCTGCAGGTAAAGATCGCCCACCAAGTGCCCGTGCACGTCGTTCACGCGCTTGAATTGGTTCAAGTCGATATAGATCAAGCCAAAGACGCCGGCCGTCAGACGTACGGCTTGAATCATCGCTACGAGCTTCTTCTCCATGACGAAGCGATTTTGCACATCCGTCAGCAGGTCGAATTCTGAACGGTGCACCAGGTCGGAATAGAGGCGCGAGGTTTCGATCGCCAGGGTAGCCAGCGCCGCCGCCATTGCCAGGGCCTCCTGCTCCACGATAGAAGGCTTGGATTGCGCGTCGAAGGCCGCGAACAACGAGCCGAGTGGCTGCCCGGAGCGAGACGGAATGGGATGTTCGACGGTGCGCAACGACGCAGGAGAGAGCCGCGCCGGCCGGTTACCCAGCGTCGCTCCTTCGGCAACATGGCACCAGGAGGCAGCGCCATTGAGCTTCATCGAGACCAGCTCCGTGATGCGCTCCAAAGTCCCAGCCAGCGGCCGGGAATAATTGATATCTTCCAGAATGCGTGCGCGTCGCTGCTCCATGTAGGCTAGAGAAACCACCTTGCGCCGGTTCTTGTGCTCGAGGTGCCACCCGCGCATACCCATCACGAGCGCCAGTACGAGCAACCCCGCGAAAAACATGGCGATATTTTCCGGATTCAGAACACTCGGCCTGGCGAGTACTTCAATGTCGTCAGGGGAGCGCAAGAGGATATTGAAGTGCACATCGTGGCCGAAAGGATTCGAATTCAAAGGCACGCAAATGCCCGTAACGCGAATCCGCGAACCCACGGCGACGGCTTTCATCGGAGCCATTGACGACGAATCGGAGCCGGACGGATGGTGGAAGATGGCCGAAAACTCATAGCCGTCGGAAACCAGTACATACTCGTCCTGTGCGGCCTCCCTGGCCGTGACCGCGACCACACCCTCGATCGATACCAGATCGAAGATGTGCTGGCTCGAGGCCAGTTGCTGCCACTTGGCAGGCAACGGCGCAACCTGCTCAGCAACGCCGCTGTCCCGGATCTCGCTCGCCGACAACTGCAGAAATCCTTCGTTCGCAGTGGGGAAACCCGTGGCGTCAGCCCGGTCGCCGATGCGCAGCGGCAAAAAGCTGCGCGTCGTGATCCACAAGCTGCGCGTGCCGTCCTGCAACACTACCGCGGAGCCAGGTTCGTTGTACGTGATCACGCCGCTTACGCGCACGCGGCTCGTGAGGTCTTTTACACGATAGACCCCTTGAATCTGATCCATCGGCGTGAGGGGCAGTGACCACGGGTCGACTGCGGCCGGTTTCACAATCTTGATGTCGCCCAGGCCGGAAACATGGAGCAGGATCCCGGTCTTCTGTGTCTTTCCGTCGAACCTGCCGCCGGCTACGCCGATCACTGCCACTTCGGCATCCAGCAGGTTTGTCAGCTCATTCTCGGTAGCGTTGTCCACCTCCACGTCGACAGTCCCACCGTCGGTGAGCATTTTGATGGTTCCGCCTGTGGCATGCGCAGCTGACGGCGCATTCATATTCGCAGCCCGCACCATGCCGCGCGCGATCACCAGCATAGAATCGTCGCCCGGCCCTATCAGTTGCTCATAGTCCGCGACAATCGGCTTGGGAAGAGCGCTGTGCCCGAGCAGTGTTAAGTCGCTGCTGACCACCTCGGGAAGGTATCCTTCATGCGTCACGCCTTTGATCAGGACCTGATCTCCAGGGACCAGCGTGACATCTGTGGTGGCCTTCACAAAAAGGCCAGCCTTGCCGTCCTGCACAAACATGTTTTTTCGATAAGAGCGGAAGTAAGTCACCGTGGCTGTAACGGCGACAGGGATTCCCTTGGCCGCCTCAGCATTGCTCAGGTGGCGGACACTGTCCAGAGTGGTTAATGGGGCGGACTGAGCCGCTCCCGCAGCCGCAAGGCATGCGATCACCACTGCTGCCGCGGCAACAAATCGTTTCGTCAATTCTTGCTGAGCCCCCTTACTATAATCTCGCCGCCTCAGCGGCACGGACTCGCCATTCTCTTACCGCCTTAGCGGCACGGACTTGCCGTTTTCCGCCTCAGCGGTACGGACTCGCCGGTCTCCTCTGCCCCCACGAGCTTTCGCGCCGGTTGAGCGGGAGTTGTATGCGAGTGGGAACAACGCGGGGGATAATACCTTTCACTCATCGTAGTCGCCCCGGAGTCTTTGGCTATAGCACTTTTGGTGCGGTGACTTGCGGCCTTTTGGGAGTACTCTTTCATCCTGGTTATCGCCTTAGATCGCAACAACTTCCGGCAAAAAAGCGAACGTCCCGCCCAGCGCCTCCGGAAGCGTCCCAACGGGCGTGGAAATCTCCCTTTTTGGGCTCATGGAAAAGTGTCTCTGCCGGTGGTTCTACACTAAGAATAGGCCGCGCGGATTGGGAACGCGGTGTTCGAACAGAAAATGGCAAAAAAACTTCGCGTAGGCATTCTTTTTGGCGGGCGCAGCGGCGAGCATGAGGTCTCTCTGCTGTCGGCCGCATCGGTTCTGCGGGCCATTGACCGCGACAGGTTTGACGTAACCCCCATCGGCATCACCCGCGAGGGTCGCTGGCTAGCCGCTGCAGACGCCAACCATCTGCTCAACGGCGAGACGAGCGCAGGATCTCGGCCGCTGCGCGCCGGCGATCCCGACGCCACGCTGGGCGCGAAACTCCTTCACGAAGGCATTCCCACGCTGCTCGCGCCGGAGCCTCGTTCTTCCACCGGTCTCAACCAAAACCAGCGCCTGGACGGCCAGTCCCCTCAAGGCAAGGCAATCGATGTCGTCTTCCCCGTGCTGCACGGCACCTTCGGCGAGGACGGCACCATCCAGGGGCTCTTCGAGCTCGCCGGCATCGCCTATGTCGGCTCGGGCGTGCTGGGCTCGGCCGCCGGCATGGATAAGGACGTGATGAAACGCCTCTTCGTCGAAGCCGGGCTGCCCATCGTCAAACACGTCACGCTGCTCCGAGCCGATTGGGAAAAGAACCACCGCAAAGCCATCGCACAGGTCGAGAAGTCGCTTCGCTACCCGTTGTTTGTGAAGCCGGCGAACCTGGGATCGTCCGTCGGCATCAGCAAGGCGCACGACCGCAAGGAGCTCGGTCCCGCGCTTACCATGGCAGCCAAATACGACCGCAAGCTCGTCGTGGAGGTGGGTGTGGGCGGTAAGAAGGCGCGCGCGAGGGAGTTCGAGGTCGCGGTACTGGGCAACGACGATCCCAAAGCCAGCGTGGTCGGCGAGATCGTTCCCGGCAAGGAGTTCTACGACTACGAGGCCAAGTATCTTTCTGAAGGCTCCGTACCTGTGATCCCTGCCAAACTGAGCCGGTCCGAAACCAAGAAAATCCGAGAAATGGCCGTCGCCGCCTTCCGCGCCTGCGACCTCGCGGGCCTGGCGCGCGTGGACTTCCTGATGGAGCCCGAAGGCAAGCAGCGCATCTTTGTGAACGAAGTGAACACCATGCCCGGCTTTACGCAAATCAGCATGTACCCCAAGCTTTGGGAGGCGTCGGGCCTCAGCTACACCGGCCTGATCACGCGCCTCATCGAGCTAGCCCTCGAGCGTCAGGCGGAAAAAGACAAGACGACGTACAGCCGGGAGTAAGGCACGAACTCGGAACTACTGGACTTCGGACGGCGGGAACAACATCCTCGTCGGCGGTGTCTAACCCATCAGGCCATCAAAGATCGTTCACGATTCACGAATCGCGGTCCACGACCCGGGCTGGAGGCTGGAGGCTTCCGGCTCCGCCGCCGCTGATCCCTGAAACCTGACACCTGAAACCTGTATTCTGTAGCCGAGGAAAAACTGCCATGACCTTGCTCGATGCTCCCCAGTACGACCCCGCGCGCTCGCGGCGCAATCTGCTGATCGTGCAGTGCAGCGTGGGCGCCGTCTTGCTGCTGTTTGTCAGTTGGTGGCTGGTGGCTGGCCGGCCGGTGGACTGGCCCTGGAACTGGGACCGCTATCTGTTCGGGCGCGCCACGGTGAACAAATTTCTAACCGCGGTCGAGGACAACGATCTGCCCCGCGCCTACGGCATCTGGATCAACGACAAGAACTGGCAGCAGCATCCTGATCAGCACAGCGTCTATCCCTACTCACGCTTCCAGGGCGATTGGAGCGCCACCAGCCCCGACAACGAGTACGGCGCCATCAAGAACCACAAGATCGCAGAGGCCGCGCGCTACGGCAACAACCTGCTGGTGGCCGTGCTCATCAACGGTCGCAAGACCGATGCGCTCGATCTTTCCTACGAACCCAAATCCGGACAACTGAGCTTTGCGCCGCCCGGCGTGAGCCTGTACCTGGGGCCGTAAAGACAAGGACCAAGGGAACGAAGGAGCGCGGCCCGCAGTAGGCCGCGCTTCACTTTTTTACCCCCGCACTTTTTCACTTCCTTCGTCCGGGTGGGGCGATTCGTTAAGTCCCGCAGAATCAGCGGAAATGTCCGTTTTTCTGCTGCCGAAAAGGGAGCAAATGTCCGCTTAGGAGCGACCGATTACCCCCGGAATGTTCGACTGGCGTTTCGCGATTTTTTGAGGGAATCTACAGACAATTTCGCGCTTTCAGCGCAAAGATGAATAGAGAATTTCGCAAATCAGCGCGCGCGTGAATAGAGAATTTCGCGTAAATGCATCAAGAAGGGCCCCGGAGCGCGTTTTTGCGCCATTTTTCGCGCATTCTGATGTGTTTTGCAAGCGAGTTCGTGCCTTTTTTTACGCGACTCTGCAGTCACAGCGGGTCAGCGGGTCGGCGAAAGTCACGGGCGCCGATCAACCGCCCGGATGGAAGACTTTTTCGTGACTCACAGCATCGCCATCCCCGCGCTTCAGGCCGCTGAAGACAATCGTCGAAACAATGGTCAACGCTCCCAGCGCCACCAGTGCGGTGTGAATCCCGTGGATCATTGCCGTTGGGTTGGATTGGCCATTGCGGGGAACGAAAAACGCTGTTGCCAATCCCGCCGTCGCGACGCCGAAGCTGATCGACATCTGTTGCATGGTGCTCGCGATGGAACTGGCGGCGCTGGACTCGACGTCCGTGGTGTCGGCATACACCAGCGTATTCATGCTTGTGTACTGCAAAGACGTAAACGCTCCATAGAAGAATGCCTGCAACACAATCATCCACGCCGGCGTATGAATACCAATGGTCGCGAACAGCAGAAGGAGCAGGCCAAGGATGATGGTGTTGGAGATGAGCACCCAACGATAGCCGATGACGGAGAAGATGCGGGGCATGACCGTTTTCATGCAGATGGCAGCCAGAGCTTGCGGCATGATGAGAAGTCCCGATTGCACCGGGCTGAAACCGAGACCGACCTGATAAAGCAAGGGCAAAAGAAACGGCACTCCTCCGATACCGAGGCGCGTAAAGAAACTGCCGTTGACCGCCGCCCGGAAGGTGCGAATCTTGAATAAGCCAAGTTGGAGCAGCGGGAACGCCAGAGACTTCGCATGTAACCAATAACCAGCGAGCAATGCGAGAGAAAGCGCCAGTAGTCCCAGAATCTCGCTCGCGCTGAGAGTGTGCTCGCCAAAGACTTCCAAAACGTACGACAGCAGGGCGATGCCGGATCCAAAGAGGATTAATCCTACCGTATCCAATGGGTGTGTTTCTTCCCGGTAATCAGGCAGGTGCAAATAGACGAGGATCAAGCCGATCAGGCCGATGGGAATATTGACAAAGAAGATCACACGCCAATGAAAATAAGCGACGATCAGGCCACCCGCGATGGGTCCAAGCATCGGTGCAATCAAAGCCGGAATGGAAACGAAGCTCATCGTACGGAGAAGATCGGATTTCGCAAAAGTCCGCACTAGGGTGAGCCGTCCCACCGGCACCATCATGGAGCCGCCGCAGCCTTGCAGCAACCGGCAGGCAACGAGCACATGGATGTTGCTCGATATGCCGCATAAGAACGATCCCAGGGTAAAGATTCCGATTGCAGCGGCGAATACGCGCCGCGTTCCGAATCTGTCTGCGACCCAGCCGCTGATCGGGATGAACACAGCGAGACTCAACGTATAGCTGGCCAGCACGGCCTTCATGCTCAAGGTGCCGACATGAAGAG
The DNA here is from genome assembly GCA_050013775.1 of Occallatibacter sp. GTDB lineage: Bacteria > Acidobacteriota > Terriglobia > Terriglobales > Acidobacteriaceae > Telmatobacter. The sequence goes on from JBEKEP010000017.1 coordinate 35,297, forward strand.
CCGCTGAGATCGTGGGCACAGCCGTATTGAGAATGGTGGTGTCGAGCGACTCCATGAAGAACGCTACCGCGACAAGCCACGGCAGGAGCCGTCGACTCGCGGCGGATGGAACGTCTGAAGCCGCGATTGCATTCGAGGGGCCGGCTGGACTCATAGAACCATGAGAACACGCGCCGCAGAACCGGCGGAAAAGCCCGGGGGCCCCTCATGGTGCGACAGATCGGAGGCTGCCGTCTCGACAAAGAGCTCGGGGTATTCTCGGGTTCTATCCGGCTTCTGGGTTGCTATTTGTTCGCTCTCGGGAAAAGGCCGTCTGGCGTGAGTGGCGCAGCATATCCCTATTGGAACCGCGACCTGCTCCGCATTCTGAGCTTCTCGTTAGACTAGAAACATGATGTTTTTCGCGCTCAGCGCTCTCGCCACGCCCCTCGGCCTGTCTAACCAATTAAGAGGCAATTCATGGTAACTTCCACGGTGCTCGCGCCCCGCACCAGTCATTCCAAACTCAAAATCGCGCTCTGGATTTTTCTCGGGCTCACTGTGCTCTTTGTCTTCATTACTTCTGAAGTTCTTCTCTACACCGATTACCCCATGTACCACGCCTACCGTCTGCAGGTCATCGCGGACCGCCATCTCCTCATCCCGCATGCACTCGCCGGAATCTTCGCTCTCCTGATCGGTCCCATCAATTTCTCCTCGCGGATCCGTGAGCGGCACCGCAAGCTCCATCGCGTCCTGGGACGCATCTACGTGGTTTCCGTTTTTGTCGGTTCGTTCACTGGGATCGCTCTTGCCTGGGGACGTCCGGGGCTCCCAGGAACTTCTATGCAGGCCACGGCGTGGATGGTCTGCACCACCGCCGCCTTCATCACCGCGCGCAACCGCCAAATCATCCAGCACCGCCAATGGATGGCTCGCTCTTACGCCGTCACGTTTACCTTCGTCTCCAGCCGCGTTCTGAACCTCGTGCCCGCCTACTGGAGCCATCTGGGTGACGTTCTGTCCGCGGTCGGCGTCATCGCTTTCACACTTGCATCCCTGCTGATCGTGGACATCGCCCTGAACTGGCACGAGCTCACCTCGCGCCGCGGCTGATCGCTTATTTTGCGTTTGAGACGTGAGTCTGCAGGGTGTTTTACTTCCCGAAGCTGGTTCCTTCCAGCTCCGAACTGACCACAGG
>JBEKEP010000018.1:0-36381 GCA_050013775.1 Occallatibacter sp.
TCTACACAACAAACATTGCAACGCCCGCGACGAACATGGCGATTGTCGTGATTGCCACAACAATCCATCCCACGCGGGAACTCGGCTGGCCCTGCATCAGTTTCTTGTCTGCCGCTACAATCAGGATTGCGACCAGAAGAAACGGCGCCAGCAGTCCATTGATGACCGCAGTCCAATAGAGTGCCTTTACCGGATTGATGCCGATGAAATCCAGCACGACGCCTAATGCTGTAGAAAACAGAATCAGAGCGTAAAACCAGCGCGCCTGTCGTAGTTTCTTGCTCAAGCCCTGCCGCCATCCCAAGGTCTCAGCGAAGGCATATGCGGCAGATCCTGCCAGCGTGGGGATTGCAAGAAACCCGACCCCAACAATGCCAAGCGTGAACACCGTGGTTGCGAAGTTGCCGGCAAACGGACGCAGAGCTTCGGCGGCTTGCCGAGAGGTTTCAATATTCGTAATCCCGTGCCGGTTGAGGGTGATGGCGGTGGTCAGGATGATGAAGAACATGACCATATTCGAAAAGAATGCCCCAACACCCACATCGATGTTTCTTAGTTCGAGTTCTTCGGGAGTGGCTCCTCTGCGCTTCGCGAGCGAACTCTGGCCGGCCGACTTCTCCTCTTCGACTTCTTCGCTCGCCTGCCAGAAAAAAAGATACGGACTGATTGTGGTGCCGAGAATCGCCACCAGCGTCTCCCATGCGAGCTTGGTATGCGGCATGGAGGGAATCAGCGTATCGCGCAGCACCTGGCTCCAATTGGCTCCCACCACAAATGCAGTAATTGGATACGCGAACAAGACCAGAACCAGCCACTTGAGCACGCTCGCGATCTGCCGATACTGGAGCCGGATGGTCGCCCACGAGATAAGAAGCGCAAACGCCACCACAAACCAGTGCGAATTAATGCCGGACAGCATGGAAGCCGCATCGGCCATGCCCGCCAGGTCCGCCCCAATGTTGATCGTATTTGCAGCAAGAAGAGCGAAGACAAACACGAGAAGCAGCCATTTTGGAAATCGTTGGCTGAAATTTGCCGCTAGGCCCCGTCCCGTCACTTTGCCGATGCGGGCGCACATCATTTGCACTGCGGCCATCAGCGGCCACGTAAGCAGCGCAGTCCATAGCAGCTTGGTGCCGAGCTGCGCGCCGGCAATGGAATAAGTGGCAATGCCCGACGGGTCGTCATCAGCAGCCCCGGTAATAATCCCAGGTCCGAGCGCCTTCAGCAGCGCTCGAACCCAACGAGATGGGGCAGACCCTGAGATCACGCGCTTATTCCTCGCTCGATCTTCTGCCGATGGCGACTCCACCTACGGGCGTCGGTTTTGCGGTGAATTTGCTTGGCGGTTGGCTCCATCAACCGTATCTTGCACTTTGCCCACGGCATTTTGAAGCTTGCCCTTCACCTGCTGGACGGCGCCCTTCACCTGGAGCGGCGTATTGCCCGTCAAGTTGCCCACCTTGCGCTTGGCGCTTCCTACCACATCGTCGATCGTACCATTCACTCGATTGCTATTCATTGTCCACCTCCGTGGATTCAACTTGTGCGGCTTCAACGAAGGCGCCGGAGTGCATTTTCGACGCTTTAATCAAAGAGGATGTAACTTCTTGTCTGTGTCAAAGGGCGCGTAGCCAGCTCGACCTCGGAAATTGGACGGTAGCCTGAGCGTGAACCTGAGCAACTCGGTGGTTCGACCGTTGGCACGGGCTGGCAGTGGTTGATGCTACGTTTTACCGGCCCGATTCTCTCCGCGGATGTTGCCGTGCCCATCGCGCACTTCATTTCCGTTGAATCGCTCCGCGGCTCTCCGCTTCACTGCGGGCTTGTCGCCAACCTTGGGCAATGGACCGTGATAGCCGTACTGTGGATCGAGTGTGTTATCGACCAGGCCTTGAAAGTCGTCGGACCCATGAAACCACGGCCCAGTGCCGATGAAGACGCCGCCAATAAACCATTCCGGACCGTAGTAGCCGTCGGGAGCGCAGTTGTGAGGAGCATAGTCATAGTAACCATAAGGACAATCGGGGGCGGCTCCAATATAGAGGCTGATCTGAGGCCTCGTTCTGGTTGCGCCAGGCGCTACGGCATATGCAGCGAGAGCAGCTATCCCGAGAAAATTGATTCCATACATGAACTTCCCTCACAACCGTTGGGCCTTCATCTGCCGATCCCAACCCATTTTGAGCGTATCGACCCAAATCCCGTGAGTCTGAGCAGATTCGACCACCTAAGGTGCAGCGGATGCGGATCGCGTGGTCGATCCGCTGCCTGCGAGAATCTGCGATAGCTTCATGCAAATCGAAACCGCATCCTTCACGATGAGAAGGCTTGCTTTAGCGTCGCGCATACTTCACCTTCAACCCGCAATAGGGAGCAACAGGTGAGGTAAGGCGAGGTCGCCGTTGTATATGCCGCGATGATGAAGAATTGCAGGCACAGACTAAGTATTAAAGAATGAACGACGATTCACCGCAAAACCTCTCCCCCAGCCTTGATAAACGGTCCAGCCTCCATCGAGAGAGCCCTATTGCTCAGACACTGGCGGTCAAGGTCTCTAACGTGAGAGTTACCCAGTGCGCCTCAGTGCGCGGAGTTCATATGACACTGCGCATGGGTAGAAAAGGTGGAATCAGTGAAGAAATTCATGACGTTAGTGGCATTGTTCGGTTTGGGCGTGGCAAGCATCGCCACGGCGGAGACTCGCGAAGAAGTGCAGAACCGGCTCGACAATGCAACGCTAGTGCTGCACCAGGTTATGTCCGCGCCGGATAAAGGCATTCCGGAAGAAGTACTGGAGCATGCGCAGTGCATCGCTATCGTTCCCCACATGATCAAGGCCGGCTTTGTGCTGGGCGGCGAGAACGGCAAGGGCATCGCGACCTGCCGCACCGCAAACGGCTGGAGCGCGCCAGCGTTCTTTGCCATCACCGGCGGAAGCTGGGGATTGCAGATCGGCGTCGAAGGCGTGGATCTGGTCATGATCTTCCAGGGCGACAAGGGCATGCAGCGGTTGGAAAACGCCAAGTTCCAGCTTGGAGCTGACGCTTCAGTAGCAGCCGGACCGGTGGGACGCCATGCCACCGCCGATACCGACTGGAAGCTGAATGTCGAAGTCCTCACCTACTCGCGCGCCAAAGGCGCATTTGCCGGACTGACTCTGACCGGAGCCGATGTTCGCCGCGACGATAGCTCGATGGATGCCTTCTACGGCCATGACGTCTCGACACGCAGCGTGCTGCACGGCGAAGTGGCGACACCGGCATCGGCCGAGCGATTTATCGATGCCGTCAGAAGCGCAAAGGCGCAAGCTATTGCTTCGAACTAACAACAATAGCGAATGCTGCATCCTATCGTTGTCAATGCGTTGTGTGCGCCTGAGTCGGGTTTCCCCTCTCAGGCGTTCGCAATCGAGAGGGAGGTGCGCCGGCTATGCTTTGGACAATCTTCGTCATCCTTCTGGTTCTGTGGCTTCTGGGCTTCACTCTTCACATCGCCGGTGGCCTGATTCACATTCTGCTGGTCATCGCTCTGATCGTCCTGGTCATCAACCTGGTCTCCGGACGCCGCAGCGTTTTATGAAGTAGCCTGCGCGCCGGGAGCGTTAGCCGGCGGCAGCGAAGCTAAACACCGGTTAGCGGCCTGAGTCCCAGTCATTCGATTCAAAAGCGCGACCCGAAGCCGACAAACACAAGCAACCCGTGCGATGGGTTAGTTCATTGAATTCAACGTCGGATGCGTGATATATATCACAAGTTTGTTGGATGAGTGATATATCTCAAAAAGGTGGAGGCTAAGAAAGTATTTACAGCTGATTTACAAAAGTCGTACGTTTCTCTTGCAACGCCCTACCTTTCGTGCTAAGGTGCTTCCATACTTCCCAGTTGCGAATTGAGGTCAGGTGAAGAAGATCTCACCAGAACGTAAAAGCTGAAGTGCGCCTTCGCCACATGCAGAGGCGGCAGGGTCAGTGTCTTGTAATATCGATCCCTAGCGTGGGACCGAGGGGCGCGAAGCGCACCGCAAGTGCACCTCTGGAAAATCGCCTTACTTAGCCGCAGCAGAGATCCAAACAACCAGCTGTCACTCCCTCAAAAACCTCTGTTCGACAGCTCATTTTCCAATGGTTGTCCTAATTCCTCGAATCCGCATGATTAATGTCCGGCTCTCCGAAGAGGAGTACCTGGAATTAGAGCGCTTCTGCATTGCCAGCGGCGCACGCAGTATCTCGGATCTTGTGCGCAACACCATGCATAAGATCGTCGCGAGCGGGGATCGAGATAAGTCGTTAGCATCCAACGTTAGCGAGTATTCCGAGCAGATGAGCGATCTGGAGCTTAGGGTCAAGGAACTTGCCGCGGAACTTGCGTCGTTCCGAGTCGGCGCGCAGCCGCAAAGTGCAGCAGGACCCGACGCGAAGGACGAGACTAAGGTCACACGACTCCCGGCTGATGCAGAGGTTTCGTCAGACTCTGCTAGAGGGATGCAACCGCCTCGCAAGACCGACTCATAGCGGTGGAGCAAAGAGCATAAACGTGAGTGAGCAGCCTGCTGCGGTCCCCATGGGATTTTTTGTGATGATTTTGGGGGGCATTCTGTTCCTTGCAGTTAGCCCACTGTCTGCGGCACCCGCAAGCGGACAACACAGCGCCAGCCAGAAAGCAAACGATCCTGACTCATCGGCGCAAGAGTGCGATCTATCCACGTCCGGTTCGCCCTACATCTCAGTGGATAGTTGGATATATCCCGCCGTGCTGCGGCTGTATTCGCTGGGCTTTCTGGATCACGCTTTTCTCGGCCTCCGTCCATGGACGCGCGCCAGTTTGAGCCACATGCTAGAAGACACAGACGCCAAGATCGAGAATGCGGCCGAAGGACCGGTCACGGATGAGGCGAGGCAACTGTACGATGCGCTGAATCACGAGTTGCATCTCGATAGCGGAGGTCCATGTCCGGCGCGCACAGGCGACGTGCGTATCGAGTCAACCTATTCGGTGGTGCGCGCGATCAGTGGTACGCCGCTACGCGACAGCTTTCATCTTGGCTCAACCATCGTCAACGACTATGGCCGGCCTTACGAAAACGGCTTCAATAACTACTCCGGCGCCAGCGGCTATGCCACCGCCGGCCGGTTCACGCTCTACGCGCGCGGCGAGTTTCAAGGCGCACTCTCGGCCGCAGGTTATTCGCGGGCTTTGGCGCAGACGCTCTCTACGATCGACCTAACTACTTTCCTCAACGCAATCACCGGCCTGCCGTACAGCCAAACCACCATCCCCCTGGGACCGATCGCAACGGCGACCCAGGGACGCTTTCTTGAGGCATATGTCTCCGCTCAGTTCCTGAACCACGTTTTTTCGTTCGGCAAGCAAGACGAGTGGATGGGACCGGCTCAAGGCGCCAGCATGGCCTACTCGAATAACGCCGAAAGCATCTATGCGTTTCACATCAACCGCACCGAGCCGCTATACATTCCATTGCTCTCGAGGCTCACTGGTCCTTTCCGCTATGAGTTCCTGGTGGGTGCGCTCAGGGGTCATACCTACATGCCGTACGTTCCGACCGTGCCGCCCACGCCGCCCCCCATACCGAATGTCGTCAATCCCGGAGACCCATGGGTACACGCTGAAAAATTCAGCTTCAAGCCCACGCGCGACCTCGAATTCGGCTTCGAGCGTACGGTGATATGGGGTGGGCGGGGTCACGAATCTATCACCCTTCACACGTTCCTGAAAAGCTTTTTCAGCACGAACGCCACCAATCCCGCCGAAAAATACGGACCTCAGGATCCCGGCGCTCGCTTCGGCACATTCGATTTCGTCTATCGTTTACCAATCCCCGGCCAGTGGCTAACGCTCTACTCGGACATGGAGGCGCACGACGCCCCCAGTCCTATCGCCAAGCCTTTGCACGGCACCTTCAGACCGGGTCTCTATCTTTCTCACTTCCCTGGCATCCCCAGGCTGGATATGCGCGTCGAAGCCGCCGATACCGATTCCTCCGTCGCTTCAACCCCTTCCTATTCGGGAAGCATTGGCGGCCTTTATCAATATTGGGAAAATATTCAGAAGCAAGGATACACAAACCAGGGCCAACTCTTCGGGGACTGGATTGGGCGCGAGGACAAGGGCGGGCAAGGCTGGATTACCTATCACCTGAGCGGCAATGAGTGGGTGCAGGCGAGCGTGCGCACTCAGAAAGCCTCAAAAGACTTTATTCCCGGCGGCACCACCCTGAATGACATCAACTTCCAGGCAGTAAAGCGCATGGGCAGGGACTTTGAGATCGACGGCAACTTTACTCTGGAGCACTGGAAAGCCCCCGTCTACCTCCCCGGTTCGCAGACAGTAACCTCCACAACCATCCAGCTCACTTGGTTTCCGGAACGCAAGATTGGCTTTTGAAACCTGGCCCAGGACCGGGCTCGACCTCTTGCATTGAATCAAGACTCTTATCAGAGAAACTTCCAACACTATGACCCATAAACTCCTGATCTTCTTCCTAATGTTCGGCTCTTTTTGCGCCGCGCAGTCGGACTACCACACGGCTCCGTCTCAAACGGTCACATGTCCCGCTGGCCCGGGCCCGGTCTCCGCAGAGGAGGCCGCTCAATGCGCACCCGATACCTCCCAGGCTCCCGCCACCGGGGTGAACGAGAATTCTGTTCGCAACGGGACCAACCTCAACCCCGGATCAACGCAACGTCCAACTGAAGCCACTCCCCTGCCCGGCACGAGACCCGTACCATCCACCCGCGTGATCGGTCCGATCACCACTCGATCCGAATTCGAGATGTTCGCCGAAGATGCAGCCGGGCGCACGCTCCACGTGTATGGCAGACAGTTATTCGATGAAGGTCCCACAACTTTTGCTCCCATGGATCGTGTTCCGGTGCCCGCCGATTACGTGCTGGGTCCGGGAGATCAACTGCTGATACGGGTGTGGGGAAAAATCGACCTTGATGCCAGCGTGACTGTAGACAGGAATGGCCAGATCTTTCTCTCGAAGGTGGGAACCGTGCGCGTGGCCGGGCTGCGTTACGAGCAACTCGACAGCTATCTCCGCTCCGCCATCGGTAACCTCTACAAGGGCTTCGAGTTGAATGTTACGATGGGCCAACTTCGCTCCATCCAGATTTTCGTTCTGGGAAGCGCAAGGCAACCGGGAGCATACACTGTCAGCTCTCTCAGCACGCTGGTCAACGCGCTCTTTGCCTCCGGCGGCCCGTCTGCTACCGGGTCGATGCGGCACATCGAGCTGCGCCGTGACAATCGCGTCCTTGTCGACTTTGACATCTACGACCTCCTGCGCAGAGGCGACAAATCGCACGATGTCCAGTTACTCCCGGGAGATGTGATCTATATTCCGCCCGCCGGGCCGCAAGTTGCGATCATGGGGAGTGTGAATGAGCCCGGGATTTACGAACTGAAGGGCGAAACCACGATTGCCGCCGCGTTGCGCGATGCCGGTGGTCTCACCAACCTGGCCGAGGTCGATCGCGTTCTCCTCGAAAAGATTGAGAATCACAGAAGACGAGGGGCCGATGACTTCGCCCTGGATGCGGCGGGACTCGAGCGCATGCTCAAGGATGGGGACATGCTGCGGATATTCCCCATCTCGCCCCAGTTTGAGAACGCTGTGATGCTGCGCGGCAATGTCTCTCAACCGGGCCATTTCCCCTGGCACGAAGGCATGCGGGTCTCGGATCTGATTCCATCGCGCGATTTTCTGATTACCCGCAGTTATTGGTACCAGGAGGGCCATTTGACAGAGAGTGCGCCCGCCGGCAGAAGTTGGGGCGAGGAAAACGGAGTTCGTTGCAATCCGCGCGGTGCAGGCGTTCCGAACCAGAAAAACGACACGGTCGGCAAACCGCGCGATGCAGGCGCTGCGAACCAGGAATACGGAACGGACGGCGATGCGCGCGATGCCTGCGCTCCGAGTCAGGAATACGGAACGGGCGGCAACTCGCCTGAAGGCAGCGAGCCTAACCAGCAAAACCATACGCCGGTCCACGTACCGATCGATATCATGACCGACCTGGTCCAGAACACGGCGGAGATCAACTGGGACTATGCCTCCATCCAGCGCCTTGACGAGCAGGACTTGAGCACTCGCCTGATTTCCTTCAACCTGGGCAACGCGATCAATAGCCCCGAGTCTCCCGATAACCAGCTCCTGAAGCCAGGCGATGTAATCACGATTTTTTCCCGGAGCGACCTGCCCTTGCCGACGGACAAACACGCAACATTTGTCCGGGTGAGCGGAGAGGTCAATGCGCCAGGCGTTTATCGCGTCGAACCGGGCGACACTCTACGAAACGTGGTCGAACGCGCCGGTGGACTCACTCCGCACTCCTATCTTTACGCATCGCAGTTGACGCGCGTCTCGACCCGTCAGGCCGAGGAAGAGCAACTTCGGATTTCCATGGCGCAAATGCAGAAAGAACTTACCTCGCGCTATGCGGCCGCCCCGTCCACAGGTTCCGCGAACGCCGCCGACCAACAAACGCAGATGGGCACACAGCAGGCCGCCATCGCCCAGCTCGCGGCAGTGAAGCCGACAGGTCGAATTGTTCTCGACATGCAGCCCGGCGCCAGCACGGTCGCGGATATTCCGAACTTCCCGCTCGAAGATGGCGACAGTTTCTATATTCCGCCAAGGCTCAGCACGGTTCAGGTCGCGGGAGCGGTCTACAACGAAAATGCCTTCCGGTATCAGCCCAGGAAGCACTTATCTGCATATCTCAATGATGCCGGCGGTCCTACCAGGCAAGCGGACGCAAGGCGCATCTTTCTGGTCAGGGCGGATGGAACCGTAATCAGCAGGCAAAGCCACGGCCAGTTCTGGCATACCGACTTTGAAAGCACCGTCTTGCTGCCCGGGGACGCGATTATCGTCCCAACTAAGCTGAAGTCGCCGAACAACTTGATGCAACAGCTTCCGTACCTCGTTCAGACTCTATCGCAAACGGCCATGACGGGAGCTGTCATCGGCTCGACCTACTAAGGAAGGCCTAAGGTGAAGGAATCTCAGGTTCAGCCGTCTATGGCGCGAGCGACCGCGTATGAAGCCGGCGACGACGTGGAGTCGGAAGCGACGCTTTATCCGACGCCAGTTCAGGTGTTTGTGCGATTGGCACTGGCCAGGAAGCTGGTCGCGGTGACCATCGGAGTATCTGTGTTTGCAGGGGTGATTCTCAGCTTGGCGTTGCCGACAGAGTATTCAGCGACTACTCGGATTTTGACGCCCCAGCAAAAACAATCTATGGCAAGTCTTTGGACGAGCCAGATAGCCGGCGCATACGCGAGCGCACTTGCTTCGGGATCTGGAGGATTTAGCCTGAGGAATCCGAACGATATCTATATTGGTTTGCTGCGCACTCGACCCGTGGAGGACGCGATCATTCAGCAATTCGGGCTGCAGGGACTCTATCGCGCGAAAGATCTGACGGCGACCAGGATAAAGTTGGCGAACAACACCGAGATCGTCTCGGAAAAGAGCGGACTGATCGCCATCACGGTTATGGATACGGATAAAAAGCGCGCTGCGGATATCGCGAACTCTTACACGAATCAGCTTCGCGATTTGACGCATACGGTTGCACTATCGGAGGCTTCGCAACGGCGGCTCTTTTATGAGGAGCAATTGAAGCACGCAAAGGAGGATCTGGTAAATGCGGAAGCCGACCTGAGACAGGTGGGGCAGAAGTCGGGTCTGGTGGAACTGGACGCGCAGTCCAAAGCATTGATTGAAGGGCTGGCAGAATTGCGCGCACAAATCGCCGCGAAGCAGGTCCAGATCCAGGCAATACGGTCTTATTCAACTGAACAAAATCCTGAAGTGCAACTGGCGGAACGAGAACTTTCAGCGCTGCGGGCGCAAGCTGCCAGTCTTCAGCAAACCAAAAACCCGCCGGGATCAGCGGACATGGGCCTTGCCGACGTGCGCGGCGCCGGTTTGGATTACCTGACAGCCCAGCACGAATTACTTTATCGGCAGACGCTCTACGATTTGCTGATTAGACAATACGACGCGGCGCGGCTCGACGAGGCGAACGAAGCCACCGTGATTCAGGTTGTAGAGCCTGCGATCCCGCCCGATAGAAAGTCCGGACCTCACTGTTTCGTGATCGTGCTGTGGATGGGATTTGCGGGCCTCCTGATGGTCTCCCTATACATACTCATGCGCCACGAACTCGCACGCAATCCTCGCTCCCGGCAATCGCTTGCGCTCCTGAGGTCTGCGCTCTTTCATGGGTGAGATCATCTTGATGGTTCAGCAATTGACGCGCATGGTTCGGATCGGTCCCTTTGAACTGTCCACTGCGGAAGGCCGGTCGATCGAACGCTATCGCCGAGCGGCGATGACGACTCTCTCCGCGGTGATTTCCAAGGGCGCTGCATTTCTAACGCTCTTCATCTCTGTGCCATTGACGCTTTCCTACCTTGGAGCGGAGCGCTTCGGACTGTGGATGACGATAGGCTCTGTGACTGTGATTCTCAGTTCGTCAGATCTGGGAATTGGCTACGGACTGCTGTGCTGCGTCGCGGAAGCCAATGGGAAAGACGATCGAGAACTGGCTCGCGGCTATGTTTCGAGCGCATTTTTCATGCTGGCAGGCATCGCTGCCTCGTTTCTTTGCGCATTTTTCGCCGTTTACGAACTGATTCCCTGGCCGCGGTTGTTCAACGTTCATTCACCAACCGCAGTTGCTGAAGCGGGACCGGCCGCGGCGGTCTTTGTGTGTTGCTTCATTGCAAGTATCCCCCTAGGCATCGTGAACCGCATCCAAATCGGCTACCAGGACGGATTCGAGAACAATCTCTGGATCAGTCTGGGCAGCGTGTTTTCGTTGGCGGCGGTTTTGCTGGCGTGTTATGTCCGGGCTAGCTTGCCTTGGCTGGTCCTGGCGATGACGGGTGCGCCGATTCTGGCAGTCATCTTGAATTCCACGGTTCTGTTCGCGGTGGAGCGGCCCTGGCTGTGTCCCCAATGGAGTTTGGCCAACACGCGAATGCAAAACAGGATGCTTGGATTGGGATCTATGTTCGTCATCCTGCAGCTCGCGGCCGCGATTGGATTCTCATCAGACAACGTGGTGATCGCACAGAATCTCGGTTCGGCTGCCGTGACGCAGTACTCGGTTCCCGCGAGGATGTTTAGCTTGATTACGATGGTGATCATCACCGTCATTTCACCTTTGTGGCCGGCCTACGGAGAGGCGTTAGCGCGGCGCGACTTCGATTGGGTTCGAAGGGCGCTAAAGCGTTCCATGGAAATCAGTCTGCTAATCGGGCTTTCTGCGAATCTACTCCTTGTAGCGCTTGCGCCTCGGATTCTGCGTTGGTGGATTGGCACAAAGATTACGCCATCGTTTCTTCTCCTGGTGTCTCTGGCGATCTGGGGCGTGCTCTGCGCAGTTTCGACTGCCCCCACCACACTGCTCAACGGCGCAGGAATGTTGAAGGGTCAGGCAGCCGCAGCGGCGGTGGCCTGTGTCGTCAATCTGGGCCTGTCCATTTATCTCACCCGCCGGATTGGAATCGCCGGAGTCTGCCTGGGATCCGTCATTGCACAGGCAACAATCGCTCTGCCGGCCTATATCTACCTCGCCACACAGTTGCGCAGACAACTTGCGGAGGCGCGGATTCCCCTATGACTGTGATCGCGAGAGTATTCGGCGGCCTCGGCAATCAGCTCTTTATCTACGCATCCGCGCGGGCGCTGGCGGCGCGAGCAGGAGCCAAGCTGATGCTTGACACCGTTTCCGGGTTCAAGGAGGATCGCCTTTTCGGGCGAGTTTTTCTTCTCGATCATTTCAATGTGCAGTACACCTCGGCATGCGGGCACGATCCACTCCTGCAGCCAACGGGTGCGGGAAAAGCGGCGCGAGCAATTGCGCGGAGGATCAACCGGATGTTGCCCGAGAATCGCCGCTTCTACTTTACCGATGGTATGGACCCGTTCAGGCAGGAAGCGGCAGAGAAGGCGCTACGTTCGCGGATCTATCTCGATGGTTACTGGCAGGACGAGGCAAACTTCCGCGATATTGCGCAGCAGACCAGGCGGGAGCTTACGCTGAAGAAGCCGCCCACGGCTGCGGCAGCGGGCCTAGCCGGACAGATGCGCAAAGAGGAATCTGTCGCGGTTCACTATCGCACGCTGGTGGGCACAGGAAACGATCAGCGAGGCATGAAGCGCCTGCCGGCGTCATACTATCGAGCATGTCTGCTGGAGTTGCGTGCGCGTCTAAAAGACCCGCATCTTTACTGTTTCATGGATGCAGATTCGCAGCTATCGGAGGACCTTACCGGCGGCCTTCCTTACACCGTGATAACCCATGAGAACCCGAATGAATTCGCGTTCGAGGATATCTGGCTGATGGCGCAATGCAGACATTTTGTAATTGCCAACAGCACGTTTAGCTGGTGGGGTGCATGGTTGGGAAGCGATCCGGGCAAACTGGTGCTGGCGCCTTTGCACGGCAAGGAGAGTTCTGTGTTGAGCGGATTCCCAAAACCAGTGAACAGTGCGAGAAGCCGTGACGAAGAGGGCGGCCAGATCGTCATTTCACTCTACGCAGCGTCCTGCGAGGCGCGCCAGGAAGTGGTCGCATGAGCCCGGCGGTATCCATTGTGCTCCCGGTTTATAACGAGGAGGCGCACGTCGCCGCGGCGATCGAACAGCTCAGACGACAGACATTTGAGGATTTTGAGATCATTCTCGTCAATGACGGCTCGCAAGACAGGACTGCGGAGATTGCGAGAGGTATCGATGAGCCGCGCCTGAAGGTTGTCGACATCGAACATTCAGGTCTTGCGAGCGCGCTGAATGCAGGCATTCGCCGAAGCTGCGCTCCATTAATCGCCCGTCAGGATGCGGACGATGACTGTGTTGTGAACAGGCTGGAAATCCAGCTGGGTTTCCTGAGTAAGCGCCCGGAGGTTGGAGTGCTTGGGAGCTGGGCTTCGATCACAGAAGAACTTTCAGGCCAGATCACGCAATTCCGGCCTCCCGTGGGCGATCGTGAAATCAAGAAAGAGCTTCCATGGAGAAATCCCATGGTGCATAGCAGTGTGGTCATGCGGAGGAGCATCGTGGAGACGGTGGGATTTTACCGCTGCGATACCATCTGGGAAGACTACGATCTCTGGTTGAGACTCCGCGACCGCACAGTCTTTGCCAATATCGATCAACCGCTTGTGGAACGGCTCGTCCGCCGCAATAGCCATTTCCGGATTCCCAGGTCAAAGTCCTACTGGGCTCTTTATGGAATCCGGTCCCTGGCCCTGCTGCATGGCCCGAAGTCGATTTCCCTCAGTGCGAGCACAATGACAGCGCTGACCAAGGCCGTTGCCCTCAGTGCGATCGGTCGATAGAGGCAATGCGCGGAATTCACCGATGGCTGCTGTTTCTCTATTTCGCAACGTTGGGGACGTATGCCATTCCCGAGTTGCGCCTTCCTGGCGCGCTGGGAGGTCTTCCCTACGGTGTGGTGTTGATTGGGCTCACATGGCTGGCGGTGCTGTGGGAGTCAATGTTTGGCGTCGAAAAGCTGACGGGCAAATCCCAGAGTGCTTTGTATGCCGTTCTCTGCTACAGCCTCGGCGCGTTACTGAGCATCGTTGGCGCGCACGACATCGATTATCTTCTCGTCTTTAAAATGTGCGTATTCCCGACTATCATCTTGCTCGTCGCTCTTGTGCAGCCTGATTTGCGGGGATTAACCAGGCTGCTGCTTGTCCTCGGGGTGACGGGGATACTTCTGGCAGGTTACGGCCTTTACGGCTTTGTGACCGGGGCGACAGGTGCGATTGAGGAACATCTGCTCGGCTATTTCGGGATTACATATACTGAAGCCACGCGAAATGGCGATATTTTGTACATCATCGTGCCGTTTTGGTGTCTGGCCGGATTGCTCTGGAGCCGCTATGGGGTCGCAAGCGCGCGGTGGGGAAGAGTCACCCTATGGTGCCTGCTGGGATGTCTGTCGCTCGCGCTGCTGATGAGTTTTGTGCGTGGAATATGGATTACCATTCCCCTTACCTGTATCTTCGGCGGAGTGCTCATTAGGAAACCCGGCAAACGATTTGCAGCAGCGGCGGCGATCGCGATTGCCCTCCTGGCCATCACTCAGCTCGGTGGAATCATAGGGCAACTCGCCACGGCATGGGGTGGCAGTGCGCAGCAACTCGTGGCGCGCGCTCAGACCGTGGGCACCTTAGAAAGTTCCGCACAAGCCAGCAACAGCAATGAGAACAGACTGGTTTTGATTCGAGCCGCAGTGAAGATAGGAGTTGAATCGTCCCCTTTCGGGCTCGGTATCGGACAGTTTCGCAACGTCGCCCCCGAGGAGGCTGAGCTAGTCGTTAATCATGCCGAGAATATGTATCTGCAGGTGTTCTGCGAGCAGGGTTGGTTGAGTCTGGCGGGGCTTTTGTGGATCTGCTCTCTGACGATCGCGCCGGTCGTCGATGAAAACGCACCGCCAGGAATCCGATTTGTCACCGGTACGTGCCGGCTGATTGGCCTGAACCTGCTTCTCTATGCACTCATGAATCTGATGATCGACGGGCTCTGGTTCTGGTCGGTGGAAGCGGTATGTATTTCCGTTAATTCCGCGGCCGG
Organism: Occallatibacter sp.; assembly: GCA_050013775.1. GTDB lineage: Bacteria > Acidobacteriota > Terriglobia > Terriglobales > Acidobacteriaceae > Telmatobacter. The sequence goes on from JBEKEP010000018.1 coordinate 14,632, forward strand.
AACACCCGCTCTTGCGCCCGCGGCGAAAGAAACCCATGCCTGAGCATTCATCGGGAATACGGACAACGGCGGGTTATACGACGGTCCATGAGCAGGTTGAACCTCCCCGAAGAGCTGGCTTCATTGGGATGCGCCGGAACTTTGAGCAATGAAGGGCATGCGCGTGCTTCACGTCGGGGCCGACGATGCAGGGGGCGGCGTGGCCAGTTACATTGCCTCGATGATCCCTGAGTTCAACGCCCAGGGTGTGGAGACCCATATTACGGTCCCCACGGAACGGATGGCTCGCGCATCGGCGAATTTTCCCCAGCCTTGCGTACGGCACGGGTTGTCGCTCCGTTACAGTCCGCTATCGCTTTGGCTTTCGGTTGCGCAACTGCGGCGACTCCTATACAGGGAACACGTCGATATTCTCCATCTGCATACGGCCCGGGCCGGATTCGTTGGAGTCCTCGCTGCCCTCGGAACCGGGGTTCCTGTTGTCTACACCGGCCACGGTTTACGCTTTGAGGAAAAGGAGACAAGGCTTGCTCGCGCCCTCTTTCGATTCTATGAAAAGCTGATCTGCAGTCTCGCTGACCTGTCCACGATGCTGACCAAGCGCGACCGGCGCTTTGCTATCCGCTGTGGTATTGTTTCCCCCGAGAAAGCGGTCGCGGTAAGAACCAGAATCTCTTGCAATGGTTACCTGCACAGTGCATTCACTGGCGATCCGTCACGGACCGGCTTTGTCATGGGATCCGTAGGACGTCTTGACGAAATGAAGGATCCGCTGACCTTTCTGCGGGCCGCAAAGCTGGTCTGCAACGAACTGCCGAATGCGTCCTTTGTCTGGGTGGGCGATGGCGTGCTTCGCAGTCAGACGGAGCAGGCAGCCCGCGAACTCCGAATCTTTGATCGGCTAACTATCACGGGACAGATTCCTCGGGAAGAGGTATATCCGTGGCTGCGCAGAATGGACGTATTCGTATCTCCCTCCAGAAAAGAGGGCGTCCCTCTGGCAATTCTGGAGGCGTACGCGGCCCAACTACCGGTCGTCTGCTGTCGTTACCGCGGATCGGGCTGGTATTACGTGGTAAAGAGTGACCAGACGGCGCTCACGTTCGCGTTCGGCGACGCTGATTCCTGCGCTCGAAGCGTATTGCGGATTGCCAAAGACAAGGGGCTTCGTGAACAGCTCGCAGCGGCCGGAAACGAACACTTCGCCGCAAGATATCGTGGCTCGGATATCATGGCCCGGCAGTACATGGCCATTTACTCCGAGCTGCTCGGTCGGCATGCCGCGAGGCAGATATGAAGGAGATGGGCGCCATGATCACGTCTTGCCGGAATTGTTGACTAATGTACATCGATGCATTCGCGGTCAGACCAGCGTGAGACGGCGGCAAAATGCGAACGGAAAAAAGATCTCACGCGGGCTAGAAAAGGCCGTGGTCCTCGAAGGAGTTTTGCACTATGCGACAACAGGTATTGCGCGAATTAATAACTAACTCTCCCATTGCGCCTTGGGTTTTCAACATCAAGGTGCACACTGACACCTCTGCCTGGAAATGCAATCTGGATGTCTCGGCTTGGGAGCGCAAAGGCTGTCCTAATCCGCCGCCATTTGGGTACAAACGTCAGGTGATTCAGGACTACGCAGAGCGCTACAATCTACGAACGATGGTGGAAACCGGCACGTATTTGGGCCATATGTGCTGGGCTTCACGGAGTATTTTCTCCCGGATTATGACCGTAGAGCTGGACCCCAAACTCCATGCAGCCGCAAAGAAGCGATTTGCCCGGCATGGGAACATTGAATGTCTTTTTGGAGACAGCTCCATCGTTCTGCCCGCTCTTCTTTGCCGAATTCAGGAACCGTGCCTCTTTTGGCTTGACGCGCATTATTCGGCTGGCAGAACAGCAAAGGGCAGCGTTGAAACCCCCATCTCGGCAGAGCTCGATGCCGTGCTCAGCCACGAGCTCCGCAATCATGTTGTGCTAATCGACGATGCACGCGGCTTCAATGGAACCCACGACTACCCAAAAACAGATGACCTCAGAGACACGGTGCTGAAGCTTCGCCCGGACCTGACGTTTACCGTCGAGCACGACATCATTCGTATGGTTCCTCGAGACGCGCCCCAATAATTTGTATTTCTCAAACAGTCTCCCCTTCTTTCGATAAGTTCACTCTCAAACCGTAAAGCAGGCGTTGCTCTCAGACGGCGCGTTCCCGGAGCTCAACTTCTATGGACAATTGGCAAGCGAAACCGCAACAGAAGTCCGTGGCCGTGGTTGTGGCTTCCCGCGATGCCTCTATGGACCTATGGGAACCGCTATGGACGATGTTCCAGCAGCATTGGCCAGATTGCCCCTATCCACTGTACCTCGTATGCAATTCGTCTGAGTACTGCCGGTCCGGTGTGTCAACCATCGCAGTGGGCCCGGATCGCTCCTGGTCCGATACGCTGCTGACAGCGCTCCGTCGCGTTCCGGAAGAATATGTTCTGCTATGGATTGACGACCACTTTGTGAGTGAGCCTGTGAAAAGCAAAGAGATTGTAGCGGCGGTCGAGGCCTTCAAGTCAGTGGGCGGCAATTACCTTAGGCTGCAGTCTTTGCCGAAACCCGATGCGAGGTTCAACGGGCACTTCGGGATCGTTCGAAACGGCTCCATCTACCGAACAGCCACAATCGCCTCTGTTTGGAAGAAGTCCGTTCTCGCAGACCTTCTGCAGCCTGGCGAGAGCGCGTGGGATTTTGAAACGGACGGGTCGGTACGTTCCGACAGATACGACGGCTTCTTTTCTACCTGGCACGATTGCTTCCGGATTGAAAACCTGCTGATCAAGGGAAAGATCTGCCGGTGGTCGCAGCGCCGCATTGAGCGTAATATAGGTCGCCCCCTAGGCCTCAGTCGTCCCGTCATGACTCGTGCGGAAGAGACATCTTTAGCATTGCGAATATTTGGCAATCGAATGCTCGTAAGACTACCGCGACGATTCGCGAGAATACTTCGTAATGCTGGCCATTCGGGAAAAACACTATGACCATCTGGCTGATCAACGCCTATGGCCCCATTCCGGGCGAGGGATGGCGCGACTATCGTTACACAATCATCGGAGAGACTCTTGCCAAGGCGGGTCATAGTGTCATTTGGTGGACCTCCAGTTTTTCCCACCACTTCAAGCGCTTTCGCTCACGGGAGTGGGAGGATCGACTCGTCGCGGCGAGCTTTGTGATTCGGCTGGTTCCCGCCTCAGGCTACACGCGCAATATCAGTCTGGCTCGAGTGTGGAATGAATTGCTCTTCGCATGGCGCATCTACCTGCGGACCAGGAAAGAGCCGCGACCCGACTTGATCATCGCCGCCGATCCCCCATCGACGATCGGCCGAGTAGCGGTCTGGCTGGCCCGTCGTGGTAAGTGTCCTTTGGTCTTCGATGTCATGGATCTTTGGCCTGAATTGTTCGCGCTGGCGTTGCCGAAAGGTCTCCGCAAGTGGGGCCCGCTCATCTTTTCTCCGCTGTCTGCACTGCGCAAACACAATCATGCGCGGGCCGATGGGCTGATCGCTTTGTGCGAGAGCTACCGCGTAACGATGATCACTCAGTTACCGGAACGAAACAAACTTCCTTCCGCCGCGATATTCAACGGCATCGATGTCGCCGCATTTCGCTCTATCATGAGAGAGCCTTTGGATGGAATTGACCTTCCGCCCAAAGCCAAGAATGCGGTGCGAGCGGTGTATGCCGGAAGCCTGGGTGAAAATTACGACATCATCACGCTGATGAAGGCGGCGGAGATCCTGGGTAGAAGCGCTGTTCCCATCCAGATTGTGATTGCCGGCGTGGGTCCGTTGCTCGAGTCGCTGAAGGCATTTATCCGGGAAAAGCGACTAAACAACCTGATCTACGTTGGCTGTCTTTCGCCGGAGCAATTGCCTTCCCTGTATAACTTGTGCAATATCGGCATTTCGGCATACTGTCGAGGATCCACGGTGAGTATGCCTGACAAGGCATACGACTACATGGCTGCCGGCCTGCCAATAGTCAACTCACTCCGAGGTGAACTGGAAGGTATACTCCAAGCCGGTCAGATCGGATTACAGTATGTGGCGGGCGATGCAGAGTCGCTGGCCTTTGCTCTCACCAAGCTGGCATGTGACCGCGCGCTCATGGACAGAATGGCGCAGCAATCCCTAGCCGCTGGCGGAATATTTGACCGTGATGTCCAGTTCGGCGCACTGCCGGATCTGATCCAGTGCGCATGCCGGCAATACGAGCAAAGGAACCTCCAGTATCGTTAAATGAACCAAGGACTTTCGTCGCTCTCATGGCATCTATCTCCTCCATAAGCACAGTCTGCGGCATGATTCGTACAGACATCGAAGATGTGGTCGCCGTCCACCTGAGGGCGTTCCCTGGCTTCTTTTTATCGCAATTAGGGCCAACCTTTCTTCTGCTCCTGTACAAAGAACTTCTCAACGACCCCTCGGGGATAGCGCTCGTCAGCAAGCATCACGAGGAAGTTCAAGGTTTCGTAGCCGGTACCACGGAGCCACAGGGGTTTTACAAAAGATTATTGATCGGGAAATGGATTTCCTTTGCCCGGGCGTCGCTAGTCCCGACGCTTCGTCATCCCGGTTTCGTGCCGCGGCTGTTGAATGGCTTTCGCAAGGCCGGCGACGAGGCTGTCGATGAAGGCTGCGGCTTGCTGATGTCGGTTGCCGTTGACCCGCAATGTCAATCCAAAGGTGTTGGCACTGAGTTGGTTCACGGCTTTTTGGCGGAATGCCGGAAGCGGGGGCTGTCTTCGATCCATCTTACGACCGATCGTTTGGACAACGATTACACTAACCGGTTTTATTTGAGATTGGGATTCACCGTCTCAAACATCATCACTACTCCTCAGGGGCGAAGTATGAACGATTATCGAATCGAGATATAGATATGCATTGCCAGGAACGCCGCGCATCAATAATACGAATTGACTAAGTTCTGCTCATGCTGTGACCGCGCAGCAGAAAGATTAAGATGCAACTCGAAGAAAGCAATTCATTTCTTCCATTTTGCCTACCTGATATTGGAGAAGAGGAAATCTGCGAAGTTGTAGACACTCTTCGATCGGGTTGGCTCACTACTGGGCCAAAGACAAAGCAATTTGAGGAAGAATTTGCTCAATATTTTGGTTCAAACGTCCAGGCACTGGCGGTCAACGCCGCTACGGCTGGCCTGCATCTCGCGCTTGAAGCAGCGGGTGTCGGGCCTGGGGATGAGGTCATCACAACAACGTACACATTTACTGCTACGGCGGAAGTGGTGCGCTACCTTGGGGCGAATCCTGTGTTTACCGATGTAGAGGAGGATACCCTAAATATTGACTGGCGCCAGATAGAAACGTCAATCACCGCGCGCACAAAGGCGATTATCCCGGTTCACTTTGCCGGCCTGGCATGCAACATGGACTCAATCCTGCGGATGTCAAGACAACGCGGGCTCCGGGTTATCGAAGATGCCGCGCATGCATTGCCCTCGACCTCAAGAAAGAAGTTGATCGGAGCTCTCGACAGCGACGCAACGGTATTCAGCTTCTATGCAACAAAGCCTCTTGCTACCGGCGAGGGAGGAATGATTGTTACACGGGACACGGAGCTTGCCAAGAGATGTCGCGTCATGCGGCTCCACGGCATCGATCGGGACGCTTTTGGCCGATATACGTCAAAGGCCCCCGCATGGTATTACAGCGTTGTAGCGCCCGGCTTCAAATACAACATGACGGACTTAGCTGCCGCCATGGGCATACATCAGTTACGGAAACTGGATCGCTTTCAACGCAGGCGTGAGGAATTGGCGCTTCGATACGATGTCGCTTTCGAAAATCTCTGCGTGCGCAGGCCCGCGCACGCTCCGGCAGGCGACAAGCATTCATGGCATCTATATGTGATCCGCCTGAACGACGACGCGCCCGTTTCGCGCGACGAGTTTATCAACCAAATGGCCGCCGCAGGGATCGGAACAAGCGTTCACTTTATCCCGCTTCACTTGCATCCTTTTTGGCGCGATACCTATGATTTGCGACCGGAAATGTTTCCTGTTGCCACGCGAGCCTTTGAACACACTATAAGCCTTCCATTGTATACACGCATGACCGATGCCGATCAAGAGCGCGTGATTCGGGCCGTGCGCTCCATTCTTACCAAGCAGCATAAGAACATTTGTGCGGTAGCAGAGGCAACAATCGCGAGCTGAATGAGATGCTGCTAAAGCGCTGTGTCGACATTGCATTGAGCTTTCTGATGCTGCTATTGCTCAGCCCGCTTCTAGTATTGTCTGCTGTGCTGGTGTGGGCCGAATCTGGTTCGCCAGTGCTGTTTCGACAGGAGCGCGTTGGAAGAAATTTCAGAACCTTCCAAATCCTCAAGTTTCGGACCATGCAAGTTCAAAGTGCGGGCCAACAAGTAAGGATCGGTGGCGGTCGCCGGGTCACCAAGGTTGGCCGGCTCCTGCGCTTGACCAAGATTGATGAGTTCCCGCAATTCTGGAACGTAGTCCGTGGCGATATGAGCGTTGTTGGGCCGCGGCCAGAGGTTCCGGAGTACGTCGAGATCTTCAAAGATCGGTACCGGAATATTCTTGAAGTTCGCCCGGGTATCACGGACCTTGCATCGATCCGATACAGGAATGAAGAGGCGATCTTGGCGCGTAGCCAAGATCCTTTGCGCGAGTATATGGAATATATTCTTCCCATCAAGTTGGATTTGGCCGAAGAATACGTTCGAAAACAGAGTGTTCTAAGCGATCTTTCGATTATTGTGCAAACGGCAGTTGCAACGCTTTTCCCCACTGCATTCGGCCAGGACGAATGACCGGCGGGTGCCGAAACCCGGCACTTGACGGCCTCATTTGAGGATATCGCCAAACGGCAGCCCTCGCCTCTCATAGCTAATCATCTTCACCACAATCACTGAAGAGGAGCACGTAATGCACAGCAGACTAAGAAGAATGTTGAGGACCAACGCAATGCGTTGGCTCTTCGTATGCGCCGCACAAGGCTGCATCTTTGCACTCTCCGGATTCATAGCGTTTCTGCTGCGGTTCGACATGAGCCTGCCTTCGACTTTCTTCATTTACTTCGCTTGTGCACTTCCTATCTGGATTGCCGTCAAAGGCGTGATATTCCAGGCTTCGAACTTGAATCGCTGGGGACTGCGGTATGTATCAATCGCCGATGTCTACAGGATTGTACTTGCGAATTGTGCCGGATCGCTTCTGAGTTGGGTGATCATTTCTTACATTGCCCCCGCAGGTTTCCCGCGTTCCATTTGTTTAATCGATCTAATCCTTTCTCTCTTGGGCACGGCCGGACTACGTGTCGCGGTTCGCATGGTAGCCGAAACCTTACATGGCGGACAGGGAAATAGTCAGGAGAAGAAAACGCTAATCTACGGGGCCGGCGACGCAGGCATTACTCTGCTCAGAGAGATTCGGAACAATCCGAAATTGGCCTATCGCGTTTGCGGATTTCTCGATGATGGCCGAGATAAAAAGGGCTTGCTCATTAGTGGCATAGAAGTACTTGGGCGTGGAGACGAAATAAAGTCGCTCGTAACGAAACACAATATAGCGATTATCTTGATTGCCGTTCCTTCGGCGACGGGCGTCGAGATGACACGAATATTAGAGCTATGCCACACCGCAGACGTGGAGTACAAGACCGTGCCCGGACTCGGAGAGGTGGTCGAAGAGTGCGGACTGGTCGGCCAGATTCGCGAAGTTGCAGTCGAAGATCTCCTTGGTCGAAATCCGGTCCGGCTTGAAGTAAGTCGAATTCGCGATGCGCTCATGGGTAAGGTCGTTCTCGTGACCGGGGCTGCTGGATCCATTGGATCCGAACTTTGCCGGCAGATTGCGCGCTTTCAACCCGCCGGAATCGTGGGGTTTGAAATTGCCGAATCTCCACTGTTCGAAATCGATCGCGAGATGAAACAGAGATTCCCGCAGATCCCCTTCTACCCCGAGATCGGAAACGTTCAAAACCGTGTGCGCCTGGACGACGTCCTCAGCCAATACCGACCAGCCATCGTTTATCATGCCGCGGCGTATAAACACGTTCCCCTTATGGAAACACACATCTTCGAGGCCGTGGAGAACAATGTCCTCGGGACCTACAACCTCGCCATCTCCGCGATGAAATACGGTGTCGAGGATTTCGTCCTGATCTCCTCCGACAAAGCCGTCCGCCCGACCAACATCATGGGAACCACCAAGCGCGTCGCTGAACTCATTCTGCTCGCGCTTCAAAACGGCCGGACCCGCTACGTCGCGGTTCGTTTTGGCAACGTGCTAGGCTCGAACGGCAGCGTGATCCCGATCTTCAAGAAGCAAATCGCGGCCGGGGGGCCAGTCACCGTGACTCATCCGGAGATGCGGCGATTCTTCATGACGATTCCCGAGGCGTGCCAACTGGTATTGCAAGCATCGGCAGTGGCAACCGGCGGCCAGATCTGCGTTCTGGATATGGGTCAGCCGGTCAAGATCGTCGATCTAGCTAGAAATCTGATTCTGCTGTCCGGCTTGAAGCCGGAGAAAGACATCAAAATCCAATTCACCGGCATGCGGCCCGGTGAAAAGCTCTACGAGGAACTAAGTACGCTTCTCGAAGATACGATTCCAACCGAGCACGAGAAAGTGCGCATTTTCATAGGCAACGGGGTGCCGGAAGGTAACATCCACAGGTGGCTGGATGAGCTTCGCGATCTTTGTGCGGCCCGCGATACGGGCCGCCTGATGGTTGCCCTCAAAGAAGTGGTTCTAGACTACAGCCCGAGCGCTGAATTGCTAAGACGTGTCGTTGAAGCCAAGGACCGCGACCCGCGCGCACCCGTTCTTGATCGGTCGCTTATAAGTCATCAGGCTAAAGTGACGATTTGTTGAAAATATCCATGCGCTCGATATCAATGACATAATCACCTCCCGCTGGCTGATGGCCTCTCTGGGCCTCGCTGTCTCGACTGCCAAGCGCCAACATTGCCAATCTTAAGAACCAGGCGAACGAAAGCTTGGGTCTCGCTGTCTCGGAGTGACTTGCCCTCGATTTCTCAAGAGCTGGGTCTGCGAAGGAGCCGAAGGTCCATTTAAATCTACACTCGACACATTGATTCTACGCATGATAGAGAACGGCCGGCGCTTTTGCACCGGCCGTTTCAGTTTGGAGTGATCAAGATCACATCGAGCAGCGCGGTCCTGATGTTTAATCATGTGCAGTTGTCAGAGCATTGCCCATCATGAACTGTGTCACTTTGGTCTGATTGCCAGTCGCAGACCCTGCCCGAAAGACCTCGCGTAAGTTTCCACAGTTGAGATTTCATGCCCAGAAGTCAGACGGATCATGCACCAGCGATCTCGATGGCATCGGGGCATTGGGAATGAATTACCGGAAATCTTTTTGTGCTTGAACAGCGGGGGATGAATCATGCATGAGAGTCCGTGGCAGGTTCTGCATGTGGTTGCGAACCACGAAAAGAGAGTCGCACAGCATCTTTCTGTGCGTTCTTTGGAACACTACTTGCCGCTCTACATAGAGCGGTCAAGATGGACTGACCGGTCCGTCATCCTGGAACGCCCGCTTTTCACGGGGTATGTGTTTGTCCGTTTCTCGCCTCACGCGAAGCTCTCCGTCGTCTCCACGCCCGGCGTGATCCGCCTCCTGGGCGATCACGAGTGCGAAACCGTGAGCGCCGAGGAAATTGACACAATCCGCAACGGTCTGGCGAGCGGCTGCCTGCTACGGCCTCATCCACACGTTTCTGTCGGAACGCCGGTGCGCGTGCTCAGTGGCGTTTTTGAGGGAGTCGAGGGCATCGTAACGGAGTTCCGCCACCAGTGCCGGGTGGTCATCGCCCTTTCCGCGGTGAAACAATGCTTCTCGCTGGAGGTGGAACTCGGAGACATCGATGTTCTCCACAAGACTGTCTCCTGGGCCGGATTTATGGGGGACCGAAGCATCGAGGCTATGCGAGCCTGACGAACCCCGGATCATTGGTATCGCAGAACAGGGCATAACGCGAATTTACCAGTCGGTCGGCCGCGATGCCGGTTAACCATCGCGGTCGCTAGCTTTGGATATGCGTCTGGTCACCTGTGGCTCTGGGAACCTCGTCACTGCGGCTGAGCCAACGTCCTACTTCGGCACCGAGCCCAGGCGCTCCAGGCCCGGTTTGTGTAAACTTCTTTCTGATGCAGTCGCTGCGTGAAAAGCTGGACGACAGTTCGCGTTTTCTCATCGCCACTGAGCTTGTGTCGGTGCGCGGCTCCATGACGGAGGCAGGGGCGATCAAGGCGCGAAGTTTTGCCAACGAACTCGTCGCTTGCCCCGAGATCGACTGGATTTCGATTACCGATAATGCAGGCGGCAACCCTCAAATGGCGCCTCTGGCGCTAGGCCGGCCCATTCTCTACGCCGGCAAGGAAGTCGTGATCCACCTTACCTGCAAAGATCAGAACCGCAATGGCCTTGAAAGCGAAGCCTGGATGCTCAACAGCGAAGGCTTCCGCAACATCCTGGCAATGACCGGTGATTACCCGGTAAGCGGGACGGACGGATTGGCAAAGCCGGTTTTCGACATCGACTCTGTTGGCCTGATTTCGCTGCTCAACAAGATGAACCAGGGGCTGCGTCAAGGCGTGGCCAACGACGGCCAAAGATTGGACAAAACGCAGTTTTGCATAGGCGCCGTGACCACGAACTTTAAACTACGCGCTGGCGAGGTCGTTCCGCAGTATCTGAAGCTCAAGAAGAAAATCGAGTGCGGCGCGCAATTCATCATAAGCCAGATCGGCTTTGATGCGCGCAAGACCTCGGAGCTGCGCGGCTATTTGGATACGCACGGTGCTAAGGATTCGCCCCTGATCGGCAACGTGTACTTATTAAGTTCGCGTGTCGCACAAATCTTTCATGAGGGTCGCATTCCTGGCGTTGTGGTTTCTGAGCCGCTTTTAGAGCTGTGCAGGCTTCACGGCGAGTCGTCTGATCGCGGCAAGGCTTTCTTCATCGAGTTTGCAGCAAAACAGATTGCCATCTGCCGTGGTTTGGGTTACCGCGGCGCGTACCTGGGTGGAGTACACGATTTCAAATCGATCGAGAGAATCCTCGCTGTGGAACGGTCGTTCAGCCCCGATGACTGGAAGCAGTTTGCCCACGAAATCCAGTTCTCCCGGCCGGGCGAATTCTTTTACTACGAGGCGAATCCCGTCACCGGTCTTGCCAATCCTGAGCGCGAGGCACCGCGACCCCCAGCATCCGGCCGGCAAATGACGATGGTTTACGCAATCTCAAAATTTGCGCACAGCACCGTGTTCGAAGTAGGCAGGCCGGTCGCGAGGCTAGGCGCGAGTCTCTGTGCACACGCGCGCGATCCCATGCAGGGGCCGGCGCCGATGCGTGCACTGGAGAAGCTCGGCAAATCGGTGCTTTACCACTGCAAGGATTGTGGGGACTGTTCGTTGCCCGACATCGCGTTTCTCTGCCCCGAATCGCAGTGCGCCAAGAACCAGCGCAACGGGCCGTGCGGAGGCACGCGCGAAGGTCGTTGCGAAGTGGAAGGATATGGAGACTGCATCTGGCTGCGCGCCTATGAGCGCCTGAAGCACGATGGCAGCGAAGAGCATATGCTCGACCATGCTCCCGTGGTCCAGAATCAGGGACTGCGCGGGACGTCGGCCTGGGCAAATCTTTGGCTCGGCCGGGACCACTCGGCCAAGCACTTCGATGCGGCGCTCAAGAGCTCTGAGGATGCGTCGAATCGGCCGGCTGCACCAGAACCCGAGCAATCTGCCGGTGCATCGCCAGCCGTAAAACACTCTAAAAAAGCAGTTTAGGGAAAATCTTATATAGACAAAACTTTTGAAGTGGCTATTTAATTGCAGCCTCGACTAAAATCGGATCGTATCGATCTAATAACTCCCTTCGAACCTCGAGAACGGTGGATTGAAATGGCTCGCAAGCTTCACATCATCGGCGAGTTGATGAATAACTCCTATGCGCGCGCGCGCCGGGCATTCACGGAGCGTAATCCGGCCGGCTACCAGGAACTCGCCCGGCTGCAGTCGGAGGCGGGCGCCGACTACCTGACACTGAACCTCGATGGGACGCAGCGCATCCAGGTGCGCCGTCAGGAGATGCTTGACCTCCTGCCCGACGTCGTTCCGGCCATTCAGGAAGTTACATCGACGCCGATCGCCTTTGACAACCCCTGGGTCGACTACCATCGTGTGGCACTCGAACACTACGATCGCGCTAAAGGGGGTCCGCCGATTCTAAACTCGCTGGCGGCGTCGCGCGAGCGGCTCGATGAGATGGTCGAGCTCGTCAAGCACTATGACACGCTCGTCGTGGTGATGGCCTCTGAGAAATTCATGCCCGACGGCACGGCCCAGTGCCTCAACCCTCAGGACTCCTACCGTGCGGCGAAATATTTCGTCGAGTTGCTCGCAACCAAAGCCGGCCGCCGGAATGACCAGATCATCATCGACACAGGCCTTGCGCCAGTGGGCGCCGATACATACGGCCTAATCAATATCGGCCTTGATGCCATGCGTCTCATCTCTGCCGATCCCGATCTGAAGGGCGTACATCTCATCGTAGGCCTCTCAAACTTTGCGTGGGGAACTCCAAAAACAGTGAAGTACGAACTCGAAAAGGCCTATCTTACGCTGGGAATGGAGGCAGGTCTCGACTTTGCGCTCGCGAATCCCGAAAAGCACCCCGCGCCGCTCGCCTTCGATCATCCCATGGTGGTCAAGCTGCGCGAAGCACTTGCGCAGGGCCGACTGCAGAAAGGCGAGGCACTTGAGGAATCGGGTTTCCGCCAGGCCGAGGCCATCATGAATATCTGTCGCGAGCCCGAGGCCGTCGACTTCTGAGATGCAAGGCGCCGTCCAGATTCCACCTGCTATCGCCGGCCGTCGAGTGTGGCTGCGCGTTGGCACGCTGATCGATGGTTCGGGCTCGGCGCCGCTGCGCGATGTGCACATTGTCTACAGCAAAGCCGGAATCCAATATACCGCATCCAATACGCCACCCACGGAGATGGTGAAGAGCGGCCTAACGGCGACCCAGCCGGATGCCGAACTACCTGATTACACGCTGCTACCCGGACTCATCGACGCGCACACGCATATGTTTCTTGAAGGCGGCGAACTTGATCTCGACAAACGCGCAGCCTTCTTGAAGCAGTCACCCGAAGAGCTGCTCGAGCTGGCCACAGGGCGCCTCGAAAAGATCGTTGGCATCGGTGTGACGGCCATGCGCGACTGCGGCGATAAAGATGGTGTCGGCCTGGCGCTGAGCAAGCTTTGCTCCTCGCCTGATCGGCAGCTCATGCCCTACATCGACAGCCCGGGCGCGGCGATTCATCATCGGGGGCGTTACGGCAGCTTCATGGCCGAGCCCTTGGAGAACTTTGCGACCGCCGCTGAATGCGTGGCGGCGCGCGTAAGGGTCGGGGCCGACCGCATCAAGCTCATTCCCACCGGAATTATCAGCTTCAAACAAGGAGCTGTCACAACTGCGCCGCAGATGACAACCGAAGAGATCACCGCGATTGTCGCCGCCGCAAAAAGCCATAACCGGCAAACCATCGCGCACGGCTCAGGCGACGACGGCCTTGAGCGCGCGATCGAGGGCGGCGTCGATTCCATCGAGCATGGGTTTTTTCTGCGAGACGATCAGCTGGCCAAAATGCGCGACCGGCAGATTGCGTGGGCGCCCACGTTTTCGCCCGTGCAAAAGCAGGTGGACCATGCTGATCGATTAGGTTGGGACGCGCTCGTGGTAGCAAACCTCAGGAAGGTTCTTGACCGGCACGCAGTCACTTTAGTGAAAGCCCACGCCATGGGAGTTCCGGTAATTGCCGGCAGCGACGCCGGCTCCTGCGGCGTGGCTCACGGGCTCGGATTTCTTGAAGAGCTTGAGTTGATGGAGCGGGCCGGACTCACACCCGCTGTAATCGTTCACTCGGCAACAGGGGCGAGCGCCAGGCGGCTGGCATTCAAGGAGAAGTTCGGCGAAATCAAACCAGGCTACCTTAGCCGCTTCATTCTCACGCGCCATTCGCCGCTCGAAACCGTCGCGAATCTTCGCAAAGAAAAGATCGTCGTTTTCGATGATCAGGTCTTTGCGACAGGCGAATCGCCCGATGTCAGCGGGCTTTGAAAGCCCTCGCTGGCCGCGGCGCTCAGAGTTCGATAAACATGGCGCCATCTTCCGCCGTGAGCCCAATACCCGCAGCCGTCGCCGCCTCACGCAGCGCAGCGTCGAGCATCACCACGGGATCGGAGCTCACGTCGAGACGCCGCATCAGACCTTCACCCTTTTTGCCGCCTGCGGTCAGAGTGATCTTCAGCCCGCGCCGCTTGCATTTCACCGCGGTGCCATCTTCAAGCTTGGTATTCATCGGCTTAATGTATGCATCCACATAGTGAACGCCGATTCCCGATTTGTCGGCGGTGTGCTCGGGGAGTTTTTCTTTCGCGGCGGGGTTCAGATCGCAGAGTTTTGATTTCACGCTGGGCTCCGTTGTGGTTTTGATCGCAGGTATTCATCCATGGTTTTTCTGAAGGCGCGAATGTGGTCGGGAGTGCTTCCGCAACAGGCGCCTACAACATTTACGCCCGTTTCAAGCAGCGGCACAAGGCCTTTGACCATCTGCTCCGGGGATTCATCGTAAATCACCTTCATATTCTCAAGCCGCGGCTTTCCGGCATTCGGCTGCACCATCACCGGCAGGCTCGTTGCGCTCTTGTACCGCAGCACAGCCTCGCGCGCGCGTTCCATCTCCATGCCAGTTCCGCAGTTCAGCGCCACGACGTGCGCGCCATGCTCTTCCATAAACTCCGCGGCGCGTTCAGGATCGATGCCCATCATGGTGCGGAAGGTCAAGCCGTCGAGCGTCACATCATAGGCCATGGAACCGATGATGCATGGCGCGCCGGCCTTTTGCGCTGCTTCGATAGCGAGCCTGAGTTCTTCTAGCCCCGTCTGCGTTTCCACGATAATGGCGTCTGCGCCGGCTTCAACAAGCGCAGCAGCCTGCTCTTCAAAAGCGCTTCGCACCTGGTCTTCAGTAAATTCACCGAAAGGCACCATCAAGCCGCCAAATGGGCCGATGTCGCCGAGCACATAGCCATCCCGCTCGCCAAAGGCTTCGCGCGCAATCGCCACCGCTGCCTTGTTGATCCCGGCTACGTTGTCCTTCTGGCCGTGGCGGTTAAGCATGATGCGGGAACCACCAAATGTATTCGTGATGAGGCACTCCGAGCCAGCCTCCACGTAGCGGCGCTGGATCTCGAGCACCCGCTCCGGATGGTTCAGATTCCACGCCTCGCCACAGTTGCCCTGTTCTAAACCCGCCAGCATCAACTGCGTTCCCATGGCGCCGTCGCCCAGGAGGGGCCGCTCCAGCATCGCTTCCTGAATGAGCTTTTTCATCGTTCTTCTTTGTCCTCAGCCAACTCCCTTTGTACCAGAGCATAGTGGATGGTTTCGAGCGCGATGCCCCATTTGTGATCGCGACTTGAAACTTCGCAATAACACCCCGTCCCGGCGGGTATGCGCTTCCATTCGAGAACGGCGTCCAGGCGCTCACCCTTGAGTGGCTTCTCCCGCTCAATCGCAGCCATCAGCGCGTCGGCGTCATCGATGAAGCTGCACATGTACGTGTAGCCATCGTCGCCCGCAGCCGGCAAGCACTCCTGCTCACGAATCGGATACCCTTCGGCGCGCGGCCCCAGTTTGACGCGGTAAAGAAACGTAAGCGGACGGCCCATATTTGTGCAGGTAGTTCCATCGTAGCGGAAGACCGCGCCCACGGTACCATCCGGCTCCGCGCGCAAGGTAAGCCGCTCCTCCGCCCAACGTTCGAGAGCTTTTTTGTTGGTCTGATACCGCGCATTGCGATCAATCGCAGGCGCGCGCATCTGAATCTGTTCTCCAGCGGTTCGCGGAGCTCTGCCGTACGGTGCGCGCCGGTACTGGCACGGACCGAACGAGCAGCGCTCGCAGGGAACAAGGGTTGTGAGCTTTTGCAGCCGATCCGTGCGCCGCGTCAGCCCGAACGCCGCCAACTGAGTTTTCTTGGGCCGCAGCATGCCTGAGTCGAACACCTCTAAGCAGGAAGGAAATGCCTCAGACCGCGTCCTCTTGAGCAGATCGAGGAATCGCGGCTGCTCCGAAATATCCCACTCCGGATACCCGGGACTGTAGTGCGGCAAGACCGCCATCTGCCGCTGCTCCGCCCAGTCGCAAAGCCGGGCTCCGGCCAGCGTCGTCAGATGCTCGACGACCGCGGAAGCGTAAACCTCGAGGAAGAAGTACTCGTCAGGTTTATCGTCGGCCCAACGCTTGCGCGCTTCTTCTTCGGCTTCAGGGCCGGCGCCAACCGCGACGAGAATCACGCTATGCGCCTCAGCGTCCGTGAGCGTGTTCCGGAGCCGCTGGCTCGAAAACTGCACTCCATCAACAGAGATCGAGTCGGCGGCAATCTCTAATCGCGCGGCCTCCCGTGCGTACATCCAAGGCCTGCCATGTTGCGCGTACCAATCCCGCGCCCAGCAGGCCAGTTCGCGCGCTCTACCCTCAAGTGCCCAGCCTCGAGGAAATCCGAGCAGCCGCACATACTCCTCCTCCTGCACGTCGAGCGAAGAGAGCGCGCAGGCCAGCTCGATTTTGTCGCTCACGGCAGGCACGGCATCGTCTCCACGGGTTTGAACTGGCAACCCTCCACGAAGAAATTGAAGAAGCTTGGGTGCGTCTCGAGGCGGCAATGCTGAACCCGTTTCACAAGTTCTTCGAGTTCCTGCCGTTTCGCCTTCGAGAGCAGCGCAATCGTTGCCCCTTCGATCGCGGTGTTTCCTGCCTGCATAATCTTCGCCGCTGGTAGATTCGGCACTAGTCCGATGCGCTTGGCTGCTTCCACTCCGATATGCCGTCCAAAACCTCCTGCGAGATAGAAAACGTCAATATCGTCAAAATCGATTCCGTAGGTACTGAATACCACGTGCAGTCCCGCGACATTCGCCCCTTTGGCCTGGGCCAACTCGTTCACGTCGCTTTCCAGCAGATAGACTTCTTTCTCTGCATCCCGATAGAGATCGATGCGATGCAGGCTGTCCTCGAAGCGCCCGTATTCATTCATTCGGCCAGTGCGCAAGAACTCGCTGAGTGCGTCCACCAACCCGGAACCGCAGATTCCCTCCGGCTTTCCGTGGCCGATTACGCCAAGTTCGAAGTTGCCCTCGGCGTCAATCTCCACCGCTTCAATCGCTCCGTCCAAAGCCGGCATTCCACACGCGATCGCCCCGCCCTCGAAGGCCGGTCCGGCGGGGCAAGAGGCCGCAAGGATGCGATGCTTGTTCCCCAAGATCAGCTCGGTGTTTGTGCCAATATCCATGATTGCGACGAGCTGCTCTTGGTGGGCCATATCGACCGCAAGCATTCCTGCCGCAGCGTCCGCGCCTACGTGCCCGCTGATGATCGGTACCCCGTACACACGCGCCCGAGGATGGATCGGCAAAAGGCTGTGTTGTCCGGTCTGTGTCAGGCTCGTGCTGGCGCGCTTGCCGGCGACCATGTCAATTTCAGTCACAGACTGGTAAGGGCTTTGACCGATCGAGTACACATCCTGCCAGAAAAACAGGTCGCGCATGGCGGAGTTACCCACCACCACAATCTCGTAGATACTCTTCGGATCGACAGGAAACTTCTCGATCGCATGGCTCAGATATCCGGCCAGCGTACGCATCAGCAAACGCCCGGGGTGCTCGGTGTCGTACGCGATGCGCGACATCACCTCGGATCCGCCAAAGCGCTGCGGGTTTTCAAACGAAGTGTCCGCAATTAGTTCGCCTGTTTCGAGATCCATCAGTCGAAGCACGACTGTGGTGGTGCCCAGATCCATCGCAATGCCGTGAATCGGCGCGGTCGAGCGGTCTACCTCGACGCCGTCGATCAGGATGCGGTCTCCGTCTCGTGTTACTGCCGGGTCCAGCTGAACCTGCCCATCGACCGCCGGCAAGCCCAGCGCCTGCCTCTCGATCTGCATCTGTCCGCGGCGCATCGTATGGCAGCGCACATGCCCGCTGCCGGCCGTCACAAAGGTCTGACAAGAGAGGCGAAAATTGCCTTTCAGATGTTGTTCCGGATCGGCCCGTGCCGAGAGGAGGTCCATACCCTCGACGACTTCGACCATGCACTCCTTGCACTTGCCCTGCTTGCGGCAGGAGGTAGGCACGTCGATATCGAGGGCCTCAGCGTGCTCGAAGAGCGTCCGCTCGCTCGCTGCCTCAGTCGATTGTCCGTTAATGGTAAGCGTGACTGTCATTGCGAGAGAGTTCCTACCATTTCTTCGATTCGATTTCGGCCTTCAATGCCTCCGCCACTTCGTTCGCCGAACCGTCGCGCTCCTCTTCATCGCCCCAATGCCACGCGGCAAGAAAGGCGTCGGAGTCTGCCGAGCCTTCCTTCATTGCCTGCGCATCGACAAGCTTCAGAAAGCGGTCGTCCAGCACAGCGGTCACGGTGTCGGACTCATCCTCGACCCTGATCTGCGTAGGAATCTCTTTCCAATAAAGAATCTTGTACGTGGCCACGATTCGTACCTGCCGATTTACACTTGCGCCGTAAGCCGCAAAAACAGATCCACCGCGGCTGAAGCATTCGCTCCATATCCGTCGGCCCCGATTTCATCAGCGAACATCTGGCTGATCGGAGCGCCACCCACCGCCATTTTGATCTGGGTGTGGCCGGCAGCGTTAAAGCCATCAATCACTGTCTTCATATACATCATGGTGGTCGTCAGCAGCGCGCTCATGCCTATGATATTCGGCTTGTATTTTTGAGCCGCAGCCATGAACTTATCGACACTCTGGTCCACGCCGATGTCGTGCACCTCAAAGCCCGCGCCTTCGGCCATCATGCCCACCAGGTTCTTGCCGATGTCGTGCAGGTCGCCGCGCACCGTGCCCATCAACAAAACGCCCTTCGGCTTGGTGCCTCCGTCTTTCGACGTCAATAGCGGTTTTAGTACCGCCATGCCGGCCTTCATCGCCCTCGCTGCAATCAGAACCTCCGGAACGTAAAGAACATTGTGCTTGAAGTCCTCGCCCACCACGCTCATGCCTGCGATGAGACCGTCGGTCAGCACCTCCTGCGCGGAGCGCCCTTCGGCAAGCGCTTCTTTCGTCAGCCGTTCCACCTCGCCGGCGTTGCCTTCGTACAAACACTGATTCATCAGGGCGTAATCGGGCATTTTTTCCTTTTCCTCAACGTGCGCTCATGGTTGCCGCGCGCTTCGAGTTGAACTCCTCAAGGGCTTCCAGCATAGCCAGGATGTTTTCGCGAGGCATGCCAGGGCTGGTGCCTCCGCCTACAGAAAGGATGATTCCCTCGCCGCCGGAGCCTTCCAACACCTCTAGCGTCTCATCTTTCACCTCTTCCGGCGTGCCGCGCACCGCCACCTCCAGCGGGTTCACGTTGCCCATCAGGCACATGCGGTCGCCTATGCGCCGCTTCACTTCAGTAATGTGCCGCTGCTTGCCCCAGTTCAACACGTTGAAACCCGTGTCCGGCAGATGGTCCAGGCACGCATCGACTTCGGCGTCGTTGTGATAAAGCTTCACCCAATCCTTGGGGAAAGCATCGCAAATACGCTTTAAATAGGGATGCGCGAACTCCAGATAGTGTTCCTCGTTGACGAATCCCACAATGTCGTCGAGGATGAAGATGCTCTCCACCGTATCTCCCATCACCTTCTGTTGCGCCTTCAGCCAGTCGATGATCACCCGCGTGCACAGATCGATAAGTTTGTGCGCGCCCGCAGGGTTTTCCACCAGGTCGATCATGAACTCGGTCGTGCCGCGCACAAATCCCGCCGTGCACAATGGTCCGCGCGAGGTCACCATCGGCAGGATGTAACCGGCATCGAGAATCCTCTGCCGCGCCATCTTAATGCGATGCAGCGTCAGCCCCGCAAACCCATCGGCTTCCACTTCGTATTCAGGAAATCTGTCGATGTCCTCGAGATGGTAGAGCGTCTGGTATTCGCTCGGAGTGTTGTCCTGCCAGAACTTGATCTTCGCGCCCAGCACTGAGGGCTCGGCCGCCATCCCATACTCCATCCACCACGAAGGAATGAAGATGACATCCGGGAACTCCCGCATAATCTTCAGATTGGATTGAAACCAAAGCTCGGGGTCGAGGAAATAGTCCAGGTGTTCGATCCCCAGATAGCCTGGAATCCAAGGGCTGTCGATAATCAACGCCATGGGTATCTTGTCCATTGGTTCGCGGCGCACCGCACGTTTGAACGTTTCCCATTGTTCTGGCAACATTTCAACCTCTCGATCTGCACCCAGGCGATGATGGGTTCCCTGGCTGCTAAATCTCGAATTCCGTTATAGTTCCGCCGGCTGCGAAGATACTTCGAAAGCGGAAAACTCTCGCCACGCTTGCGCCCGAATCTCTCATTGAGGGTTCCGGTGGGGAGGGGACAAACGGATCAAGTTCGACCCTCGAACTAATATAAGGTATCCTGCCGTGCCTCACAACACGAAACGTTCTGCCGCTCGTCTGCCAATGCTCTTTTCGGCCTTAACTCGCCCCATTTTCGGTGAGAGGGGCTGGACCCTCTTGGATGATATGCCTAAGTGATTCTGATTAAGAGGGTTCTGGGATTGCCTTGGTTCGACTCCGTTCTTCGACACTTCGGTAAAGTCCGATCGATTGTGAATTCTGCGCTGGCAGGTGGTCAGCCTTTACCCAGCTGCAGGTCGCCCCATAAGCCCCACCTTATGGTCTGTTGTTGCTCCGCACTCGATAGACCGTGCGATTTCTCGCTTGGCAGCTCCAGCCTGTCCGCGTATGCTTTTGCTCTAATTACTCCTGCGTTTTTCCCCACTTGGAGGAATATGAATTCATCAGAGACCATTACGCCACAAGAAATCCGCAGTTTTCTTGAAAGGCTAAGTGCATCATCCACAAAGACTCTGGCCGCGTTCTCCGATTCCAAGTGTTCGATGGGGTTTTCAATCTCGGGGCGACTGAGCGTCGATGAGGCCGGTATCGTCTCGGTCCGAACGCGAGGAACATCCTCAGTTGTCGAATCTTCACTCCTCGAAACATCTGTGGCTGAGTTGGTCAACGCCTCGTGTATCTATCTGTCTCGCTCCGAAGTCAAGAGAACTCCGTTCTTCAACGGTTTTGAACGAGAATTGCCTTTCACTTGTGGCATTTTGTTCGATCTCCCGAACGGCTCCAAACTTGCGCTCTTCGAAATTGCCG
This sequence comes from Occallatibacter sp., assembly GCA_050013775.1. Classification (GTDB taxonomy): domain Bacteria; phylum Acidobacteriota; class Terriglobia; order Terriglobales; family Acidobacteriaceae; genus Telmatobacter. The sequence goes on from JBEKEP010000018.1 coordinate 35,950, forward strand.
AAGAAGAGTGAGAAGCATCGATCCACATTCGAGGTTCGCCTTGCCCGCAGAATGCCTATCCCATGGAGGCTTAGTTTAGGCGAGAGAAATCCATCTCACTGCAGTCGTCTCCCGGCTCGCCTTCACCCAGCTCGACAGGGTCAGCGTGACGCAGTTTTGTGATTGCAAAGCGCTTCCCATTTTGTAAGGTAATTGGGCTGTACGGAGCGGTCCTAGCCGCACTTCGCGCATACGGCGCGAGTTTCAACAATCCACTAACGTTTTTGTTTTGTTTCGCATAGAAATATAATCAAGGACTTGCGTTGTAAGCTGGCGGAGAGGGAGGGATTCGAACCCCCGATACCCTTTCGGGTATGCCGGTTTTCAAGACCGGAGCCATCAACCGCTCGGCCACCTCTCCGCAGTCTACCGATCCTCTTTGATTGTACGTCG